>JAZSED010000133.1:0-10645 GCA_045531495.1 Acutalibacteraceae bacterium | reverse complement strand
TCCGACTTTAATGCGGTCGCTACTTTTCAACCTACCGATAAGGCGGATGCTACGTATAATGCGGCGTTCACCAACGGTCAAAAGGGTTTGAAAATACACGTAAACGACGGCAACCACTTCGGTATGATGACCTATAAGACCAAGGAATATACTGAGTTTTATGCAGAGTATTCTTTGTATAGTTATGTAAACGGTGTGGGCATTGCGTTCGGTATGCCGCTTGGTAACTCGGGTGTTATCAATGACGGCAATGTGGCGAACGATACCGCTGTGTACATCCGTGTCAGAGAATCGGGCACTACCGTGATGGGTGCTGTGGATGCGGATGCTGCCGAAAACGTCAATCCTAACGTGTGGACGACCAATACTATGTCTTTTGGTTTTGATAACGTGGATTTCGTTTCTACCGACAGCATCAAAATTGCGGCTTCTAACACAGGCACTGCTACAATCTGCGTGGAAGTAAAAGACGGTTTTGTGTCCGTTTGGAAAAAAGGCGCAGACGCTACTGTGCTGAAAGTAAAACTGTCCGATGCCTATGTAGGCGGTTACGTCGGTCTGTTCATGTCCGGTGCGTCCGGTACCAACAATGCGATGTATACCGGTTTCGGCATTCGTGATGTGTATGATTACGAACTCGCGATTACCGAGCAATCACAGGACGTTTCCGAATTAGACGACGATTTTACTGTTTATAATCACGGGCGTAATCCCGCATCCTATTCTGCGGCAAATGCTGTATCCACCTATAGCCCGACCGATAAAGTGGACACCTTCAATGCGATATACACTAACGGTCTTACGGGCTTTAAGATTCATAAAGGCAGCGGTACGTTTGGTATCATGACTTATAAAACCAAGCAGTACACCGACTTCTATGCGGAATATTCCTTGTACGGTTACGTGAATGCACTTGGTCTTGTGTTCGGTATGCCGCTGGGTAATCTCGGTCTTGTCAATGATACGGATGCTACCAATGATACGGCTGTATATGTTCGTGTCAGAGAAACGGGTGCTACCGTTATGGGTGCGGTGGAGCCCGATTCTTCCGAAAACGTGAATCCGAATGCATGGTCTACTAACACACTTGGCACGATATTGGGTGCCAATATCAACTATGTTTCTACCGATAGCATCAAACTGACTGCAAGCACCACCGCTACCGCCACCATCTGTGTGGAAGTAAAAGACGGTTTTGTGTCTGTTTGGAAAAAAGGCACAGAAGATACTGTTTTGAAAGTAAAACTGTCCGATGCATATATGGGCGGGTATATGGGTCTGTATATGTCTGACCCGTCTGGCGCTATGTATAACGGCTTTGCATTCCGTGGCTACGACGCAGAAATCGTGGAACAGGATACGGTATACCTGTCTGCGACAGGTGACGATGCCAATGCAGGCGACAGCGAATCGACCGCGGTTGCTACCCTTGCCAGAGCGATGAAGCTGGTTACGGACGGCGGTACCATCCACGTGGTTGGGGAGTATAAGCTGGACGCGTTTGTTCAAACGGAAAAAGCGGTTACCTTTGTGGGTGATACGCTGGATCTCAGCGGTGACAGCACGGCTTCTAATAATCATATTAAGTTGTTAGCGCCCGTCACCTTTGGCGATATTACGCTGAAATTCCACAAAACCAGTTACCTGCATGCGCAAGGTAATGCATTAGAAATGACAGCAGACGTTACCTTTGACGGTAAAACGGATGTGTTCGGCGGCACGCAATTAACTTCTAATACGGCCTCTGCCACATACGATACTTCTTTGAAACTGTATGGCGGTACGTACGGTACTGTTGCCGGTGCACACCGTTGCGGTCTCCTGCATGGCGATACCAATATAGAGGTCGGCGGTACGGCAGTGATTGCCAATTTGTACGGCGGTACCGCAGGCGACTATGGCAATGTGAACGGTGTGGCTACCATCGTTGTGAACGGCGGTACCATTACCAACATTTACGGCGGTTCGCAGAATTCCGCACGTATTTCGGGCGTGAATATCACCGTAAACGGCGGTACGATTGAAAGCTTGTATGGCGGCGGTAATAACCAGAATATCCGTCATTACACCTATGATAGCACGAGCGACGTAGCAACCGTTACTATCACCCTTAACGGTGGTACTATCACCAGACGCGTATACGGTGGTTCCTATAACAACACTTCTTCTATGAAGTATGTGTACGGCACTACCACCATCAAGGTTGCCGGCAACGTCACCTTTGGTGCTGACGGTGTTACATGGGAAGGTATGGCGGCAGGTAGCCGCGCTACCGCAAATAGTGCGGAGGAAATCTCCACACTCGATTTTGTTACGACCGCTAACAAGAGAGCGTATGCGCAGTATATTACCACAGGCACTAACTATATTAATACCACCGATACGGTACTTCCCGTTGACGTTGTGTATGACACGGTGTATCTGTCTGCAACAGGCGATGACAACAAAGACGGCAACACTGCTGAAAACGCGGTAGGCACTTTGGAACGTGCTTACGAACTTGTCAAAGACGGCGGCACCATCAATGTGATGGATACCTACGTGCTTAACGCGTTTGTTGAAACTGAAAAAGCGGTTACCTTTGTAGGCGGTACCCTTGACCTTTCGGGTCAGACCAACGCTTCCGGCACTACCGGTTGGGTACGTTTGTATGCACCTCTCACCTTTGGCGAGATTACTGTGAAGTTTAAGGCGAATGCAAACCTGCTCGCACAGTGCAACAAGCTGGTTATTTCCGAAAATACTACCGTTGAAGGCACTATCAATGTATTCGGCGGTTATCAGTTAAGCGGCACCGGCGCTTCTTATACGGGCGATACGCACGTTGAGCTGTATGCGGGTACCTACACCACCGTCGGCGGTGCAAACCGTCTCGGTATATTGATTGGCGATACCTACGTAAAAATCGGCGGTACGGCAAGCGTTACCAACGTATACGGCGGTACGGCTGGCGACTACGGCAATATGGACGGCGAAGCGTACGTATACGTTGTCGGCGGCGGTATCGGCAACCTGTACGGCGGTCACGAAAAGAGCGGTACTATTAACGGTACGCACGTCTTTGTAAGCGACGGCTTCATTCAGAACGTGTACGGCGGTAACAAAGCCAACAATGTAAAGTATACCAATTATGCTACCAACAGCACGCCTGCTACGGTTGAGGTTGTTTTAAGCGGCGGCACCGTAGCGAGAACCGTATACGGCGGTTGTGCTTCCAATGCCCATCACGTATTTGGTACGGTCTCTGTTACCGTTACGAAAGACGTTACCTTGGGTGCGGACGGCTTTACCTGGAACGGTATGAGCGCAGGTAGCGTTGGTACAGCAAACTCTGCAGACGAAACCGCAACGTTGTATTTTGACAGCGTAGAAACCCAGCTTGCGCACAGCGCGCGTTTAGTTGGCACCGACACTACCGACAAGGTAATTGCCGGTGATACCACCGAAGAAACGGGTGCGGTAACTTCCACTGTTGTGGATAACGGTAACGGCACCAAAACCTTTACGTTTGTGGTAGAGGCGGCTGACGGTTACGAAGTGCAGGCGGGCTCCTTGCTTGCAAAAGATGCGAACGGCGGTTTGTATGTACCCCAACGTGTCGGTTTCCGTACGGATATGGATGACACCAAGTATACGGTAACGGCATCTTCCTATGTTGTTTTGAACGCGGCGTTTGTAGCGCCTACGGCGGCAACGCCCAACATCGGCAATATCGGCGTTTCCATCAATCTCCAGCAGGGCGGTATTCGCTTTATCTCCCGTTTGGCGCATACTATCAATGCGGACGGCAGCACCGTTACTATTGACGGACAGCAGCTGAAGCTTATCGATTACGGTATGCTGTGCGGTCTGGAGCAGGTTATCGGCGACAGTACGTTAGATCTTTCCTTGACCGAGACCAACGACGCTGTGTTGCGTCGCAGCATAAAAGATGCCGGTGTGTATTATGACCGCTGCAACGGTTACATAGATATGAGTGTTGCCATCATCGGCATCGCAAATGTTGCGGGTGGCGAAAACTACAAGGTGGTTACCCGTGCGTATATGGTGGTTGATGACGGCTCGGCAGAAGGTCTTGTCCTGTATGCTGACACACAAATATCTTCGTTTAAGGATGTCTATGATTATTACAACGACTCTTTAGATGTTGTGTACCTGTCTAAAAGAGGTCACGATGCCAATATGGGCGATACCGCTCAAACCGCGGTATTGACTCTGGAACGTGCTTACGAAATCGTCAAAGACGGCGGCACCATTCACGTGGTTGGTGAATATCCTTTGGCATCCTTCGTGGATACTGATAAAGCAGTTACCTTTACGGGTGATACGCTGGATCTCACCTCGCAGACAAATGCGACAGGTACGTCCGGTTGGGTACATTTGTATGCACCGGTCACCTTCGCTGATGTTAATTTGAAGTTTGCCTCGGGGGCCAACCTGCTTGCACAGTGTAACAAGCTGGTCATCGCCGAAAATACCACCGTACAGGGTACTCCTAATGTATTCGGCGGTTATCAACTTACCAACCATACCGATACGCATACCGGTGATACGCACGTTGAATTGTATGCAGGTACGTATAATGTCGTTGGCGGCGCCAATCGTAAAGGCGCCTTGGCCGGCGAGTCGTATGTCAAAGTCGGGGGTACAGCCCAAATCACAAAATTGCTTGGCGGTATTGGTGCTGACTACGGTCAAATGAAAGGTGACGTCAAGATCTATATCGAAGGCGGCAACATCACGAATGTATTTGGCGGCAACTCGCACCAAACTTTTGTAAACAGCGTATATATTGAAATGAATGGTGGTACTGTCGCAAGTATCTATGGCGGTGCCGGTGGTCTGCTTGAAACCAACATAAAACATACGGAGTATTCTACTAACGGCAAGCTTGCAGAAATTGCAATCGTGCTCAACGGCGGTACCGTAACGAAGAGCGTGTATGGCGGCTGTTATAACAGCGGTGCCAACAATTATCACGTATACGGTACTACTACAGTAACTGTAAACGACGGTGTTACCTTGGGCGGCAACGCTTGGGAAGGCATGAGCGCGGGTAGCCGTGCGACGGCAAACTCCACCGATGAAACTGCAACGCTTGACTTTGGCGATATTGCTACAAAACTCAAGTATGCGGATTACATTACCCAAAACGCTACCTACATTGATACCACCGACGTGGTTATCCCTGCGGATTATGATACCGTATATCTCTCCGCAACAGGCGATGATGCGAATGCAGGTGATACAGCAGAAACTGCTGTTGCCACCTTGGCAACAGCCATGAAGCTGGTCAAAAATAACGGTACCGTAAACGTGGTTGGCGCTTATGCACCGGATGCGTTTGTAGACAGCGCTAAAGCGGTTACCATTACAGGTGACACGCTGGATTTGACCGGTCAAGGTGATTGGGTGCAGTTAGAAGCTCCTGTTACCTTTGATGCCATTGATTTGAAATTCAAGAGTGGCGCCAGCATTTTGGCAAGAGGTAACGCACTGTATATCACCGAAACCTGTACGGTGGATAACATTATCAACGTATACGGTGGCGATAAACTTGCCGGTTCGACATATTCTAACAGATACAACACGTCTTTGAAACTGTACGCAGGTACTTACAACACCATCGCAGGCGGCAACCGTATCGGTTTGTTGCACGGTGACACCTATGTTGAGGTCGGCGGTAATGCCGGTCATAATGTTGGTGCTGGCGGCCATATCTATGGCGGTAGCGGTGACGCCGGCTCTGCGGACTTTAATGCTAACGGCGCAGGTGTAGGTGGCATTAACGGCACTACTAATGTTGTGGTCAACGGCGGTAACTGGGAAGGTGTATTCGGCGCCAGCCAGTACAGTGCTAAAGTGAATGCGGTGAATGTGACCATCAATGGCGGTACCATTGAGAGCGTATTCGGCGGCAGTGAAGTGAACGAAGTAAAGCCGTATGATGAAACATTGGCAGGAACAACCGTGACTGTCACCATGAACGGCGGCACGGTAACCCGTCGCGTGTACGGCGGTTGCTATAATGACAACGTATCGGATAACCGTGCAGTTGTTGGTGATGTGACACTGACCATTAACGACGGCTTTGTGTTTAGTCAAGGCAGCTGGTGGGAAGGTATTCGCGCAGGTAGCCGTTCTAAGGCGAATTCGGATACCGAAAATGCTGCTTTGGTGTTCGAAAATGAAACCGTTAAGAGTAAATTCTCCGGCAAATACGGTCAAGTGGGCACCTTCTCTTCGTCTGTTGCCAACACGACCGATACGGTAACCCCGTAACAACAATTATTCCTTCATCTACTCTGCTGTTACTCTCTCTCTCCGGGGTAGATTGACTTGAAAAAACGCCTCTGCGAAAGCAGGGGCGTTTTTTATCGCATATAAAGAGACAGACGATAGGCAAAGCGCCTACCGTCTGTCTTTTTTTGACATTTATGTATGATTATTCTTTTTCAAACACCCAAAGCGCGTTTGCATAGTCGCCTACAGGTGTGTAAGGAACGCCGTTTTGCATCAGCAGGTCACCGCCGTACACTTTATCGGTGTTGGTTAACCGATAGGTAGCGGTACGGTCCAAGCCTTGCAATTTGATGTAATATACAGCGGCGTTAGGTGTCGCTTTCAGCAGGAAATTGCTGACCAGCACAGTGTTGCCGTCTTCAGAGACAAACTCGTTGGAAACGAGTGGACTCATATCGGGTGTCAACAAACGGTAAAGGTCACCTTTATGGAACACCTCGCCGTATGTTTTGTAGGTTTTAATTTGCTCTTTGACCTGTTCAATCTCTTTGTCGGTCAGTTTGTTAAGGTCAAGCTCATACCCGAACTGACCGGGCATTGCGACTAAACCACGTGCGGAAATGGGGGTGGTACGGGCGACCTGGTGGTTGGGACAAGCGGAAACGTGCGCGCCCATAGTGCTGTACGGATAGCAAAGACTGGTACCGTATTGAATAACAGCACGCTCTGCGGCATCCGTATCATCACTGCACCACGCCTGCGGCATATAATAATGCATACCGGGGTCAAAACGGGCACCGCCCGAACTGCAGCTTTCAAACAACACGTCGGGGAAACGGGAAGTCAAAGTTTCCAATACGCGATAGAGACCCAGCACATATCTGTGATACAGTTCCCCTTGGTGCTCAGCATCCAAGAGGGCAGAACCGATGTTGGTCATATTGCGGTTGTAGTCCCATTTAACATATTCAATATTAGCAGATTCGAGAACACTGCTGACACTGTCAATAATGAAATCGCAAACATCGTCACGGGAAAGGTCGAGCATCAACTGCTGGCGCGTCTCAGTACGTTCTCTGCCGGGCACGTGGATACACCAATCGGGATGTGCGCGGTAGCAGTCGCTGTCCACCGATACCATCTCGGGTTCAAACCACAAGCCGAATTTCATACCGAGCGCATTGATGCGGTCGGCAAGAGAAGCGAGCGTACCTTGCAATTTTTCGGTGTTCACAACCCAATCACCGAGTGCGCGGTGGTCGTCATAGCGGTTGCCGAACCAACCGTCGTCGAGTACCATCAACTCTACGCCGACCGATGCCGCTTTTTCAGCTATCGCCACGATTTTGTCGGCATTGAAGTTCATATATGTGGCTTCCCAGTTGTTTATTAATACATACCGTTCAATGTCGCGGAATTTACCGCGGCACAAACGGGTGCGGTATAACTTGTGATAAATGCGGGACATACCGCCCAATCCCTTGTCTGAATAAACAAGTACCGCTTCGGGGGAGTAGAACGTGTCGCCGGCTTCTAAAATATATTCAAAATCAAAAGGATTGATACCGATAAACGCACGCGCGGTGTCATAGGGGTCTAATTCGACACCCGCCGTAAAATTGCCGCTGTATACGAGATTAAAACCGTATACGTCACCGTGTGTTTCGGTGGCACCGTGCTTTGCCAGCGCGAAGAACGGGTTGTGCTGGCAGGAGCTGGCACCTTTTGCGCTGTCTACGAGCTGTGTGCCGCAGAAAATCGGATTTCTCTGCGGATGGCGCTCTCTCGCCCAGGCACCGGGCAGGTGAATAAAATCAAAATCCTTGCCACGGAAGTCGACGGACGCAGACAGCAAACGGCGCAAACGGATTTTATCGCTGCCGCCGTTAATAACGCGCGCCGAGCGGGTGATAACGTCCAATTCTTCGAAAACACTGTAAGATAAGACAACCTCCATACCGGTCAAGGCGTCTTTTAAGGTAACCTCTACGGTTTGCGCTTCATCGTCATTTTCAACGTAGGTAGCCGGCATGCCGGGGATTGGCTTTTTGCCCTTGAATATTTCGTGAGACACGTAACGTAACTCGGTTACTCTCGAGCCGTTGGGATATACGGCGTGTAAAGCGGGGTTGCGCATATCGGGATTGCCGAACGTGGGGAATTCCTGCGGTAAAGTATCGCTGGAAAAATTGAGACCCTTGATATCCTTTGCCGACATAGCGCGGCAGGTGCGCGCACTCAAAAGAACGAGATCTTCTGCACTTGTAATCGGCGTATCAAGACGCTTGCCCCAATATAAATGCAAGAAAAACGCATCGTTTACAACGGCAAAAACGTAACTTGTATTTTTGGATTTTAAATGAAAGATTTTTTGTTGTTCGTCAAAGAAAATCATATGCTACCTCGCTGAACAAAATGTAGTAATTATATTTGTAATTATTAAAGTAAGTATATCAAAAAAAGCGTGGAAAAGCAAGGGAGAAAAAGAGTTTTCTCTTTGTTAATTTGAAAAGCAACTTGTTAAAATGTTGTTTTAGAGATGGCGCGATTTCCTTTTGCGACGACAAGGAGAATCCCTGTTTCATTTGCAAAGAGCAGTACAAAAACAGAAAGAGAGGAATTCTAATACCGCCAATTATTGATACGTTTTCAAAAGCAAAGTGGAATAGCTGTGGACAAAAAATCCTCCCCGAAGCGATGCTTTAGCATCGCTTCGGGGAGCGTCTTGTTTGTGGCATTTTAACTTAGGGGAAGTAATTTGTCAAATTAATCTTTATCGGTGTAAGGCGTATTTTCAAAACCATTAATTTGCAACTTTGAAACGAGCTTATTTAGTGCCAATTTACAAGCGTTAACAAACCAATTATATTTACCAAAACACTTAACAAGTGTTGGACTTAACGCATAATAAATTTTTATAAAAGTTTTACCTAAAAAGTTTTTAGCAAGAATATTATCTCTATATCTTCTCAGAACCCAAACTTGCGGGCAATCATAAGAACCGTAAACACAGGTAGCAACATAACAACCATTCTTTTTCTTTGTGGGCGGTTGTACAGTGATGGGTGTAGGCTGTTCTGGTACGGGAGCTTTGCCGAAATGATGAATGCGAGTAACAGGAAGTTTGTTTAATGTTTCATCAATACGACCCTTTATATATTCAGGATTTATACCATAAGAAGTCCAGAGTTTGAGAATCGGAATGCCTGCTTCTTCACAAATTTTCTGTACTTTTTCATCACGCTCTCGGCGCTCATTATTCAAATGTGTTTGGTCATTTATTTCTATAATGAACTTTGGAGTGTACTCGCTATCAGTAATTAAAAAGTCCACATTTCTAAATAGTTCATTGTGAAATCTTGCATTATCAGTCCTGTCAATAAAAGTGGCTAAGTTTATTTGCGGGAAAACACAATATCCCTCCGGAACACAAGATTTAATGGCATTGTAAAATCCTTGTTCAGATTTACTGATTAATTTTTTCCTAACATCATATAAATACTTGCCGTTATCTGCCGTAGGCGCTGGTACCGGGCACGGTGCATTTGTGTAGTGCCAGTCACCACACTTTTCACATTTTATTATTTCGCCTTTCTCTTTTTTGAGATTACAAACACGGCAGAGCGGATATTTACCGCTTTCCGAACCGCAAACCTTACATTTCATAAGTGAACTCCTTAACTTTGATATATGAATTATACCATTTCATCTTAACAATTACAACTGCAAAACAAATTTTGCCCCGCACTAGGCAAAGAATGAGCTTTTGTTGAAACAGCAGTTGTTCATAAGCAGTAAGAGAAGTTATAAAGCGAGCTTCGGGAAGTGTAGAAATACGCAGAATTCCCGAAAGTGCATATTGACTTGTTGCATTGGCTATGATATAATAGAGTCGAAAATAGAGTGTAAATACGCAAAATTTCCGAAAGAGGTTTGGCTATGATTGAAAGAAAAAAGTATCTTGAAAGACTCATCGCTAAGAAAGAAAACGGCTTGGTAAAGGTTATTACCGGTATTAGAAGATGTGGAAAATCGTACTTGTTGTTTAATATTTATAAGGATTATCTTAAGTCCATCGGCGTAGAAGATGAGTGTATCATCTGTCTTGCCCTCGATGATGACGAGAACATCAAGTATCGCAACCCTCTTGAACTTGGCAAGTATATCCGCAGCTTAACTGTAGATGAAAGCAAAACGTATTATGTGTTTCTCGATGAGATTCAAAAGGTTGTTACCATACAAAACCCCTATGTGGAAGGTGTCGAGGATAAGATCGGCTTTGTGGACGTTGTGCTCGGACTGATGAAACACGAAAACATTGACGTATACGTGACCGGTAGCAACTCTAAAATGTTATCCTCGGACATTCTTACCGAATTTCGTGGGCGTGGCGACGAGATCC
>JAZSED010000018.1:0-17730 GCA_045531495.1 Acutalibacteraceae bacterium | reverse complement strand
ACACTGCCGCCGACGTCTAACAAGGACAAATTCATTTTCTCGTTTTCATCTTCAAAAACACGCATTTCGGAGACCTTTTTAGCCAGCAAATCCGCTTGTGCCTGTGTGTCCTCGGGAACAATACCAACAAGCAGCATACAGCCCTTTTTTATTTCCCCTATTGTTTCTCCGCCAACGGTTACCGCTGCGTGATTTACCCTTTGAAAAACTGCTTTCATTTTTTTGTTCCATTCCTAAATGAAATTACGTAGTGGAGCGTTCCACACGCTCTACGCCATTGATCTGCAACAAACGATTGATAATAAACTGTAGATGATCCAAACTGTTGACACCAATGGTAATGTACATAACCACATTATCCCGCTCGGGATCACGTGCGTTAATGGCATGTATCATCACACGCATTTGTGCCAAAGCAGCCGCAACATCAGCTAACATACCCTGTCTGTTAGTAGCATAAATCTGCAAGGACGCCTTAAAGTCACCCTCGGTAGTGGTTTCCCAATGTGCCTGTACCCAACGTTCGGATTCTGCCGCCTCGGTCGGAACAGACGGTACGTTCGAGCAATCCCGTTTATGCACCGAAACACCGTATCCACGGGTAATAAACCCAATAATCGGGTCACCCGGCACAGGATTACAGCAGCGCGCAAATTTGACCAGGCAATTATCCATACCTTCAATGATAACACCGCCGTTGTTATTCTTACGGCGGGCAGGTGCGCGGTTCAGTGCCGCCACGGCGGCATCCGCATCCGCAGGCGCCTTTACCATTTTGAGATAATCTTCGCGCATTCTGGGCATCAGATTAGAAAGCTGTACACCACCGTAGCCGATAGCCGCCTCAAAATCTTCTATCGTTTCAAAATGTTGTTTTTGTGCTTGTGCCAGCAAAAACGCTTCCAACTCCGCATCGGTTAAGCGAATCAGGTTGCGGGAGAGCTCACGCATCAACTCCGCGTGCCCCTGTTCAATATTTTCTTCACGGCGTTCTTTCTTAAACCAATTGCGAATCTTATTGCGCGCTTCACTTGTTTTAACAATAGACAACCAGTCGCGGCTCGGTCCGTGGCCGGGCGAAGAGGTGGTCAAAACCTCCACAATTTCGCCAATCTTCACCTTGTAGTCAAGCGGTACGATTTTGCCGTCTACTTTTGCGCCTATCATACGGTTACCGACAGCGGAATGAATCGCATACGCAAAATCCACCACAGTCGCGCCAAGCGGCAAGGCGATGACATCGCCCTTCGGGGTAAACACAAAAACTTCTTCGCTGGAAAGGTCGGTTTTGATACTGCGGACAATATCCTCTGCATCATCCACGTCTTTTTGGTTTTCGATAAACTGACGCATCCACGCAAGTTTCTCATCCAGCTTCCGTTTTTTCTGTACACCGAGTTTATATTTCCAATGTGCCGCAACACCGTACTCCGCCGTATAGTGCATTTCCCACGTGCGAATCTGTACTTCAAACGGGATTTTTTCTCTGCCGATAACGGTAGTATGCAGTGACTGATACATATTAGGCTTAGGAGTGGAAATATAGTCCTTGAACCGATTAGGAATCGGTCGGAACATATCGTGAACAATACCCAGCACGTTATAACAGTCATTGACGTTATCCACAATCACGCGTACCGCAAAAATATCGTATATTTGCTCAATCGCTTTTCCCTGCATATACATCTTGCGATAAATACCCGGAATGCTCTTGATGCGACCAGACAGCTGTGCTTCTATGTCGTATTCGTGCAGATGTTCCTTAATACGTGTTTGGATTTCTTCCAAAAATGCATCCCGCTCGTTTTTACGCAGTAACAGCGCTTCCTCTATTTCGTGATATGCGACAGGATCCAAAATCCGCAGGGACAGGTCTTCGAGTTCTTCCTTTGCCGCACGGATACCGAGACGGTGTGCCAAAGGCGCGTAAATATCCATCGTTTCGCGCGCCTTATCACGTCTTTTTTGTTCTCCCCAGCCTTCGCTCGTACGCATATTATGCAAACGGTCAGCCAGCTTTATAATCATCACGCGGATATCTTCGGACATCGCAAGAAGCATCTTGCGAACGTTTTCCGCTTGCTGTTCTTCCTTAGTGGAGAAGGTCATTTTGGTGATTTTGGTAACACCGTCTACCAACGCCGCTACATTTTCTCCGAACTGCTGCTTCAGCTCGGACAATTCCATAGCGGTATCTTCTACCACATCATGCAACAAAGCAGCCGCAATGGTCTCGCTGTCCATTCCCATTTCCACAAGAATCGCAGCAACAGACAGAGGATGGCATACATATTCCTCGCCCGAGCCACGGCGCTGTCCGTCGTGTGCGGCATCCGCCACCGCTATAGCGCGGTCAATCAAATCCACATCATAAGAACGTTCGCTCTTAGCAATAAGTTCTTTAAGATGCTTTATCGCAGTTTCTTTACAGTTCGAGTTACTCATACAGGTTACTCCTTAGCAAGATATTGCCATAACGCCGTTTCGGTCAAATCACGTTTTCCCGCCGACGGCAGCAATGAGATATGTAAAGTATCGCCGAAATCGTCCAATGTTATAAGGGCGGCTTCCCGCCAAATCTCTAATAAAAAACGCATTGACAACAACGAGAATGTCTTATCACCTGACAGATGATGCAATTGTTCCAGCGTGCCGACAAACTTTTCGCGTTTGGCAAGATAACGGTACAGCCCTGCCATCTGTTCACGAGAGGGCAACAGCGCCGCACCCACATCCCGTGTCTCTTTACGCATAACAGCGTCAAATCGACGTGCCATATCCAGCAACGCGTCCTCTTTCGTGTCAGCATACCGCATATCCTTCAACAGCACGGTCGGCGAAACAACACCCTTATACACGTTTTTCTCCAAAGTTACTGCCAGATCAAATATGTCCCCGCATACAAGAGGGCAGTCGGCATATGCCGTATTAAACTTCAAAACACTGACACGCGCGCTCCCCTTTGAAAAAGACAAACGCAGGTGCTTACCGTTGCCTATCGGTGTAACGTTATCCAGACGCATACCGAACAACCCGAAAACGGGTACGGGATTCCCTGCACCGAACGGCTCTAAAGCAGATAACAGCATCACTTTTTCAACGTCGATACCGGACGGACGCAATTTGATATCTATCTGTAATTCTGCAGAAGGCATCTGCGGATACGTTGTAGCAGCATACGTGTTAATGCGTTCTTTGAAAACTGCGATATTTTCTTCCTTCAACGTCACACCGGCCGCCAACTCGTGACCGCCGAAGGTAATCGCCGTATCTTCGACAGCGGACAGTGCGTCAAAAAGAGAAAATCCCGCAATACTGCGACCTGAGCCCTTCGCAATGCCGTCCTTAACCGACAACACGATAGCAGGCTTCCCGTAGCGTTCCGTAAGACGTGCCGCCAAAATACCGATAACACCGACCGGCCACGCTTCTCCTTCAACTACCAAAACACGCGCCGCCGCCTCTTTGGGATTATTACGCAGGCGCGTATCAATTTCCTTCAGTATATTCGCTTCCGCCGTCTGTCGTTCAACATTGCACGCTTGTATCTGTTCCGCCATAGCACGGGCGGTATCGTAATCCTGTTCCAGCAGCAGTTGCACTGCTATCAGCGGATCATGCATACGGCCCGCCGCATTCAAGCGCGGTGCCAAGGTAAACACCGCGCGCGTGGCGGTTAATTCCTTGTCCGACATCCCCGCTATTTCCGCAAGTGCCTTTATGCCGGGTCGACGGAGATGATTCATCACCTGCAGACCGTTGCGCACCAGGCTACGTGTAGTACCAACCAACGGCATAACATCCGCCAAGGTGCCGAGTGCAACCAGATCACCGTATTTGTCCATAACGGCATCAGGGTCGCCATCCAAAGCACACACCAGCATATACGCTACACCGACACCCGCATAATTCACACAGCCGCTCGGGCAGTCGTCACGGTGAGGATCCACCACCGCTACAGCGTCGGGCAAGGTGCTTTGCGGCTGGTGGTGATCGGTCACCACCACATCCATACCCTTTTGAGCGGCGTATGCCACCTCTTCCACAGCAGTAATACCGTTATCCACCGTCACAATCAGCGAAATCTCCTGTTGTGCGAATTCATCAATTACCGTGCTGTGAAGCCCGTAGCCGTCCCCTTCACGGGTGGGTAACCGATACAACACATCCGCGCCCTGCTCTTTCAGATACGAAAACAGCAATGCGGTTGCGGTAATGCCGTCCACGTCATAGTCACCGTACACCATGATTTTCTCGCCGTCGTCAATGGCGCGAGTAATACGTTCCACGGCGACATCCATATCCGCAAACATAAACGGGTCATCCGCTTCATGTCCGAGGAGGAAGGACATAGCATCTTCGGGTGTTTTTACACCTCTTGTGGTCAACAGAAGCGCCAAAAACGGGTTCAATTCACATTCCTCCGCAAGCAGCGCCGCCGCGTCCGTGTCCAACGAAGGAACTATCCATTTACGGATTGCCATATCCTTTCCTCCTTTCAGCAGATTTTAATAATGTATTATAACATTTTTCGAGCAAATATTCAATATAAAAATCCATAAAACCAAACTATTTTTAAGGGAATATGCGTTTCTCTTGATTTTATGAACATAAAATAGTATACTGATTATAAGAAAGTTATTCGGGAGGATGCATATGGGATACCGTATCTTAAAATATGACCCCTACTTAGAACCGCACGCAGAAGACCTTTCCCTGCGTATGGAAAATTACACGCAAAAGCGCGCAGAGCTTGTCGGCAAGGCCGATAAGCTGGTCGACTTTGCAGACGGTTATAAATACTTCGGTATTCATCCAACCAAGAATGGATGGGTATATCGTGAATGGGCGCCCGCCGCAGAAGCTATGTTTTTTACGGGTGATTTCAACAATTGGGACACCTATGCCTTGCCAATGCAGCGTCTGGAAAACGGTGTTTTTGAACTGTATCTAGACGGCAAGGACACGTTACAAGTGGGACAAAAGGTACAAGCTATTCTCATTCATAACGGCGAAACCTTGCGCCGTGTACCCACCTATGCCACCCGCGTCGTGCAAGATCCCGTAACCTATTGGTGGTGTGCTGAGGTTGATGACATTCTGTACGACCGCTTCAAGTGGACCGACAAAGCGTTCAAGCCCACCGCAACGCCGTACATCTATGAATGCCATATAGGTATGGCACAGGACAAATACGACGTCGGTACCTATAAAGAATTTACCGACAACATCCTCCCCCGCGTTAAAAAGTTGGGTTACAACACCATTCAAATTATGGCGATCATGGAACATCCCTACTATGGGTCGTTCGGGTATCAAGTTTCCAACTTCTTTGCCGCCTCCTCCCGTTACGGACACGGCAAGGACTTAAAAGAACTTATCAACACCGCCCACAAAATGGGGATTACCGTGCTTTTAGATGTGGTACATTCCCACGCGGTAAAGAACGTAGGCGAAGGTCTCAACCTGTTCGACGGCACCGAATATCAATTCTTCCATGAAGGCGGCAAAGGCAACCACAGTGCGTGGGACACCAAGTTGTTTAACTACGGTAAAAACGAAGTGTTACACTTCCTGCTGTCCAACCTGAAATTTTGGATGGATGTGTACCATTTCGATGGGTTCCGTTTTGACGGTGTTACCTCTATGCTGTATCACGACCACGGTCTGGGCAGTGCCTTTTGCAACTACGATATGTATTTCTCGATGAATACCGATACCGAAGCGGTTACCTACTTGCAGCTCGCTAACGAACTAATACACGCCTACAATCCCAAAGCATTGACCGTCGCAGAGGATATGTCAGGCATGCCGGGTATGTGTATACCGATAAAAGACGGCGGTATTGGTTTTGATTTCCGTCTTTCCATGGGCGTGCCCGACCTGTGGATAAAGATGATTAAAGAATCCACCGATGAAGCATGGAATATGGATACCCTTTGGTACGAGCTGACCGGTCGACGTCCCAAAGAAAAGAACATCGGCTATTGCGAATCACACGACCAGGCACTTGTTGGCGACAAAACCATTATGTTCCGTCTGTGCGATGCAGATATGTACACGGGTATGAACAAAAACAGCGGCAACGTTGTGATTGACCGCGGTGTGGCGTTGCACAAAATGATTCGTTTGCTCACCGCCACCCTTTCGGGCGAAGGCTATCTTAATTTTATGGGTAACGAGTTCGGCCATCCCGAATGGATTGATTTTCCGCGCGAGGGCAACGGTTGGAGTTATCATTACTGCCGTCGTCAATGGTCACTAGCGGACAATCCCGATTTGCGGTATGAACAATTGGAAGCATTTGACATTGCTATGATTGCTTTACTGCGCAAGGAGCGTCTGCTGTCCAAGCCCGCCGAACGTCGCTTTGTTCACAACGACGACAAGGTTATGATATACAAAAAGGGGGCTGTCACCTTCGCCTTTAACTTCCACCCTAACCGCTCCTTTGAAGGGTATTTTGTGGAAACGGAAGCAGCCGGTGCTTATCGCGTTTGTCTCTCCACAGATGCGCCTGCTTTCGGCGGATTTGACCGCATTGACCGCGCATATATCTACGACGCGAAAAGGCAACCCGACGGCAGAACGGGATTTTACTGTTATCTCCCCTCCCGCACCGCCGTTGCTTTCAAAAAGGTGTAATAATCAAAAAAAAGAACGCCCTCGGGCGTTCTTTTTTAATGCTCTTTTATGTACGTATCCAATATTTGTGCGGCGTCGTGCACACATCTGAGACACGGGCGAGAAGCGTAATAGTCGCTCGTTCTCGCCGCAGGTGTACCGCCCGCTTCTGCGTTTTTCAGTATATCCCGACAGATAATTGAGCCGTTTTTCTCTTTGAATCCTTCACACAAATCACGAATCAATTGATAGTGCGCCGCCTTCATTTCTCCCGTTTCGGGGGTGGCATAACCATATTGCAAGCCTGCCGCCATACACATACCGCTGACAGCACCGCAAACCTCTCTCTGTCTGCCGACGCCGCCACCGAAAGACGAGGACAGCTTCATCGCCGTTTCAAACGGCACACCGAGTTGTTCACAAAAGGCGCCAAAAACCGCCTGTGCACAGTTATAGCCGTCCAGAAACAGTTGCTCTGCTCTCTTGACAGTATCCATATCTTTTACCCTTCCTTTGCCGCTTTTTTACGTTCCCAATACTGACTCATTGTAAAGGCGGGATCCTCCGTTTTCTCCTCACCGAGGAATGCAGGCGGCACAAAAGCACGTGCCTCATCCTCCGAGTCGAACTCCACTTCCGCGTAATAAAACGCGGTGGGTGCATCTCCGTCCACCAAGCTGCATTCCAAACGTCTGCCGTCTTCCAGACGGTACACGCGAAAATCCTTGCAAATCAGCGGCACCTGCAGGAGCGTTGTCAGTGCCTCAAACTTCTCTTGGGTCAAATCCAACTCCACCTCGGTGCGTATCAGCGTTCCTTTACTCTTAAAGCAGAGACGGTAGCTGACACCTTGAGCAGTTTCTTTCTTACGGATACGTACAACCGGCTCGGATGATATGTATCCTTGCCAAACCGTTGCTTGTTCTAAAAGCGGCAGATGTTCAGGAAAGGTATCTATCAAAAACTTTCTTTCGATTTCACAATTTTTCAATGCGAACAACTCCTTCAAAAGGAGCATACCATACTTTCAAAAAAATACAAGACCGTTTTAAGAAATTTTAAGCTGCAAGCGAAATTTATCCGCAATCATCGCAACAAATTCACTGTTGGTAGGCTTACCGCGTCCCGTATGAACCGTATATCCGAAATACGAATTAAGCACATCTACGTCACCGCGGTCCCAAGCCACTTCAATAGCGTGACGAATGGCACGTTCCACACGAGAAGAAGTCGTATTGTGCTTCTTGGCAACCGCGGGATACAACCGTTTTGTCACCGCATTGATAATTTCATCATCCTCAATCGCCATTAAAATCGCATCACGCAGATACTGATACCCTTTTATATGTGCGGGCACACCGATTTGATGAATAATTTCGGTAACACGCATTTCAAGGCTTGCGCTATCCAAGCCGGCACGAGCAGTACCGTTATCCGTTTGCACCGTCTTTCCGCAAAGTGTACGAATACGCGCCGCCATATCGACAGCCGAAAACGGTTTTAATACGAAGTAATCCGCACCGCCGCAAACCGCTTCTCGTTCCATATTGGGATTGTCAATGCTTGACATCACCATAAACTGCGGCACGTGGGACAGCGATTTCGCATAAGCCCCTTTCATAACGCCTATGGCATCCAGCCGCGGCAGGAAAAAATCCAGAAGCACAACGTCGGGATGTAATGTGCAAATGGCATCCAACACCTTTTTACCGTCCTTTTCCACCGTCTCAACTTCCAGCCCGTTTTCGCGCATTATTTTTGCACAAGGCAATCCAAAATAATCGCTGTTATCCGCTAACAGCACCTTGATCTGTTTTTCCATAAAGGTAACTCCTTTTTACAATTGTGTAAATTCAATTCACATTCGCCGGCAAAGGAATAGTATCACTCTTTGGAAAAATTTGCAAGAGTTTCGCACAAATTTTTGAAAAAAATTATTTTGTTTGCAAAAATCCCGTCGAATTTTGTCAAACGGTGTAAAATCCAATAAAAAAACGGTGTGATTTGCTAAAAACCACACCGCTTTTTTCGTCAATATTCGTTGCTTCCCTTACCTGTTTTACAGTTCTCCCCATCCGTACACATCGGCCATTTTTTCAATTTCTTCCTTTTTCCGCATACCGTCAACCGAATTTTCGGAGAATAAATTGCATGCTGCGGCCGATGCAGCGAACTCTAAAATTTTCTTGTCGCTGTACCCGTTATAAATGCCATACAGCGAACCTGCGCAAAATGCATCTCCCGCACCCACGCTGCCCTTTATTTCTTCTTTGGGTATGCACAAAGACGGCACCGCGGTAAAGGTATCAGTAGGCACATCATAACAGAAGCCCGCACGCTTACAATGTACAATTACCTTATCCTTTACACCCTGCTCCGCCATATAGCGCATTGTCTTCTCTATGTTTTCCATCAGTAAATTGCCGTTTTCATCATACGGCGGCAAACCGGTCAGCATACTGCTCTCCACTTCGTTGAGAATGGCATAGTTACAGTATTTGAGTGCCGGTAAAACCTTCTGTTTATAACGGTCGGTGCTTTCACTGACTACATCAATAGAAGTTTTGATGCCACACGCCTGCACATCATGCAAAAAGCGCGCCATCACCGTTCCGTATTCGGCATCTTCTTCATCAAAGCGATCCAAAAGCAATATATAACCAATATGAAAAATAACACAATTCAAGCCCGCAATATCTACGTCCTCCGGTCCGAAAACCGCGTTGGCACCTCTGGCATGAAAAAAAGTACGTTCGCCGGACGGTATACTCATTACGTCGCTGAAGCTTGTCGGCTTATCCGATGACACCAGCACACGACCGCAATCAATGTGATTTCTGCCCAAACGAGACAGAATGTATCGTCCGTACTCATCGTCGCCGATTTTTCCGCATACCGACACAGGCAAATTACGGTCAATCACAGCAAGGTCAATGGCAGTGTTCGGCGCGCAACCGCCAACCGCCTGCTGTACATCCAAAATATTGGCAAGCATACCGACCTGCGGATAACAATCCAGGCGTTTCACAATATCCGCGAGCATATTACCCGCAATAGTAATACCCTTTCTTTCTCCCGTAAGCATATAATCCACGGAAGCGCCCAACACCTCTGCCAAAGCCGGCAACTGTGTGATCTCGGGGTACCCAAGGCCACTCTCCCAACGACTGACCGTTTTATTGGAAATGCACAGCTTTTCAGCCAACTGCATTTGGGTCATACCTTTTTTCTTGCGCAAGCGCGCAATAACACGTCCAAGATTTTTTGCATCCATAACGACACCTTCTCTTGTATTTTTGTCATTTTCATTATAACAGAAGTGTATTCCAAAGGTAAACCTATTTTATAAAGACTTTTATAATAGAATTTTGTACTAACTGTGCTGAAAAATCTATGATTAATAGACAAAAGGGTAAAAAGCAGCGACATACCGAAATATGTCGCTGTTTCTTTATTGTTTGAAGTTTTTGTCTGCCAGATCGCAGAAGGCTTTTATCAATTCGATTTCCTTCGGATCATACGGGCGAAGATTGGGTCGATACAAATCGTGAAACCATTTTGTAAAATCCCATTTCATTTGCGGGTTTTCCGCGTACTGCTCCCACACGCTGTTCCAGGGCTCATACGTCTGATATTTACCTGCTACAAAGCCCCAATTGTAACAACCGATATTTTCCAGATAGAACAGCGGGAAAATTTCCTGTACGTTATTATCCAAACAACGTGCCAACCATTCGGTGTTGATAAGCGGACGACCAAACGCTTTCAGTTCCTTAATTAACTTAACGTTTTCAATATAGGAACCGTAATTATGGAAAGTAATAATATCCGAGTTTTCCAACGCAAAGCGTTCAATTTCGGAAATACCGCCTAAACCGTTAGACGTGTTCCAGATACCCGACGTTGCCGGCTGAATGGGGTCGATTTCACGGATGATACGGAAAAACTCTTTAAGATGCGGTAAAGACAGGTTTCCGCGATTGGAGTTGCCGGGCTCGTTAAATACGTCCCACATAATAATACGTTCATCGTCCTTATATTTCGTAACGATTTCACGTACCCATTCATAGTGTTCCTGCGCCAATTCGGGTTCATCCAACAAATGATACCCGGGTCCCACCTGTGCGCCGTGCTGAGACACCTTACGCCCGCCGTGATATCCCCAATCGACATTCTGCTTGCCGAGGTGGAGACGTCTTAACGCTTCCTCTTTAGGCGGCATACAGTCGTTACCGAACACCACCATACAAGTGATACCGTGTTTTGCGGCGGTGGCAACATACTGTTCAAAACGGTCCATAAAACCGTCGTGCTGATGCTTCCACACAAAGAATTCAGGGATAATTCTAATAGAATTAAAGCCCGTTTCAGCAACGAGTGCCAATTCGGTATCCGCTACAGCAAGGCGTTCTTCAAAGCCTTCTTCCTGCCATTGGTCAATGCGGTTTGCGCAATCGCTGCCCATAAAGTTACAACCGCGAATCCACGGTCTTGCATTATACCATTCATTAGCACGTTCTTTGCTCCACATAGCACATCCACTCCTTTGTTATCATTGTACAATTATGAAAAACTTTCGTCAATACAAAAATTTCTGAAAAACAAAGCAAATAAATTGTCATTATTAAGCGCAAACGCCTCTTCAAGTTTTTCTTTTGCGCACGGGATGCCCATATAGGCATCGCACAAGGCAGTAAGATACAAATACTGTGCACGACGCATTTTGGAAGGTGCGTCAACAAACGGGATAAAGAACGGGGTCGTGCCGAAGAAACCGTTATCCTTCACATCTTTGATTTTGCTCCATTCACGTAAATAACGGGTAATAAGATGCTGTCCTTTTACCCCTTCCCCGAGACGGTCGGAAGACATCGCCTGGTAGAACGGCAGTTCTTTCAGATGCATATTGCTGAAGTATTCGATTTGCACGGTAGAAATATAGCGGTAAATCTCTTCCGCCGCCGATTTTTCCCCTATCGCCTCAAGGCAGAGTGCTTCACGGAATTTGAGCGGAATCAGCTTACAATGGTTCCAAATACCTGCACCGAGCGACTGCGGCAACACCTGACCCTTACGGAACAACTCAACAGCACCCGCAAAGTCACCGTTTTGCATCGCGGTCTGCCCTTTGCACAGATACGCAAACATATATTGGTCGGCAATGGCATGTTCACCGCCCTCACACGGCACAAAGTCGTGGGACATCAAGGTTTCAATTGCCTTGTCCGGATTGCCGTCCTGATTGTATGCTTTAGCCAGCTCGGTCAAAATATCGTCACGGGTCACGGTGTGTGCGGTTACGTACGCAATTTTTTCGCGTGCAGCAACGCCCATCTTGTTCATCAGTACAACCGTTTCATAGACAAGTTCTTGGTCTTCGGGATACTGCGCGGAAATCGCCTTCATAATTTCAAGCGCCTCATCCGCCTTGCCCAAATGACTGAAGTATGCCACTGCCAAATTACGGCGGCTGATCACATCATCACAACCACGCCACAGTGCCGCCGCTTCTTCATAGTGACGTTTATTATACAACAAGCAACCGAGCAGCATTTCCGCTTCTTGGGCCCCCGTTTTTTCAATCGCATCTTGCAACACGGCAATTTCTTCAAAGCGCGCAGGATAGGCAATGCCCAGCGATGTTTTTAACGCAGTTGCATAGGCGTTCTCGCTGTCACCGTTTGCAAAGGTACGGAAATAGCCGAGTGCATACCACGCCATTTTGGTCATTGCCTGCAGTTTTTCCGCAGCCAAGCCTTCGAGCAAGCAAACTGCATCCGCATATCTGCCCATAGCCGCCAAATCATACACAATATCCAAGCAGGTCTGCGATGCATCGCTATCCATTACTGCGTACAAATCAGCATCATTATTAAGGAAACGTGCCAAATGATCCAGCGGGTCTTTTGCAAGCTGTGTATCAAGAATGGTTTGTGCCTTGTCGCTATCACCCAATTCACGGTATGCAATCACCGCACAAGCAACTGCGAGATTGTTGTTTCTGCTGTAATCCAACGCGTTTTCCGCGTGGCGCGCGGCATTCTCGTAATCACCGCGACGCATATCAATCATCGCAATACGGGTCATCGCTTTATTGACACAATCCGCCGCCCAGGTAGCTTTGTAGTAGTAATCGTACGCCTTTTTGAGTTCGCCTTTCGCCTCAAGAATCTGTGCATATGCATAGTAAGCTTCGCCGCTCTGCAGTCGTTCGTTAAAGAGCTGCAGTGCTTCAATGGCACGCACCGCATAACCTTCGGCTTCATCCAGGTTGTACTGTGTATACTCGAATTTCGCCATAGCAATCAACGACGGAATATGATGAATATCCCGCTTAAGCGCCTCTTTCCAATAAGCATCGGGCAACACAGCGGGGTCGCGATACTGATCCACGTGTACACCTGCCAAATACAGGTCCTGCGCGCTGTTCATACCTGCGGCAGACGGCATATCGGTAATCACTTCAGGCATATTGAACTTATCAAAGTTACGTTCGGTATACGCGGCAATCGTTTTTCCGTTTACGGTGATTTCTACAGACACGTACTGCGGAATGTCGGCAAGTGCAAATTCTTCGCACTTTTCGGGCATCAAATCGGTGTTTACCTGTAAATACACCTTTTCACCGTCAAATACGCGAATGGCAGCATTGTCGTAACAAGCGGTCGGCTGTACCTTCAAGACACCGTTTTCACGATCAATTTTGAACGCACAGTTGAGGTTTGCAAAGGTAGGCGTACCCAGACCCGAAATCGGGTACCAATACTGCGAAAACTGTTTTGTTTCATATGGCTCTAACCACGCAAAGTTCGGTTGGTTATCCGAATAGGAACCGGCCATCAATTCCGCATACTCGCCGTCTGTATCGGTCAGCGCATTTTCCCAGGATTTAGACAGCTGACAATATGCCCAGGTGAACATCTTTTTACCGGGAGAAATATGGTGGTCGCCGATATGTACCACACCGCAGCCCTTGCCATGGTCATAGCCGCCGAAGAAATCATAATCGGAGTAAGACGCGAAATAGGAGGTCGCTTCTTTGGTATTTTTATGCCAGGAAATATCGCGGTCGGTGTTCATCGGGATGCCGTTAAACACACCGTTGCCTGCGATAGGATAGGTCGTACGGGATTTTAAATAATGGAAGTTCACATAGGTGACGTCCTGCGGGAAGAAAATCTGATACTGCTCGTTAACCGGTACTGCCGCATTTTCCCACCACAGAAAAGAGTGAGGCGTGTTCGTGCGGTTGTACAAACGCATACGGGTTTCAAAATAGTTTGCGTTCGGATGCAAAACAATACCCACCATACCTTTCATTCGGTCAATGGGATCATGCTCGGAAAGCCAACAAATCGCTGTACCGTCCGATTCCGTTTCAATAGTATAATCACACGGCATAAATCCCGATGCACGGTGGTGGAACGGCCAGTTAAACTCCACACCGCCCGAAATCCAAGAGCCCAAAACGCCGATAAGCGCGGGCTTGATAACGTGCTGTTTGTAGAAATAATCATATCCTGTGGTCTTATCAAGTGCAGAATACACTCTGCCGCCGATTTCGGGAAGAATCTCAATTTTTACGTATTTGTTTTCCAGAGTTACGACGGTGTACTCTTTGTCCTCTTTATGAGAACGATCCACCTCCATAACCACCTTATTGGGGTACGGTCTGCCGCTGCTGCGCTGATGCACACGGTTTTCCGCAAACATCGGATATTCTTCCGCGGCCGGCTCGGGATATGTAGGGATGACCAATCTGCTGACAGAAATGCTTACTTTTTCGCTCATAAAAACCACCCTTTACATTTATCATTTTTTATTGTATCATATCATTGAAAAGTGCATAAAAATAGATAAAATCTTACTTACTTTTTAACTTATCTTACGGTGGTGATGCTATGTTAACCCTGCCGACCGATATTGTTTGCGGTTATTTTAACTCTTCAGAGCAGTTTGAAAACACCACACACACGCCGCATCGCACAGTAGAAATGTTTGAAATCGAATTCTACCAAGCGGACGGCGGTATCACATACTGCGACAAGAAGAAATACCCTATACAAAAAAACTATATTCAGATAGCAAAACCGGGACAGATACGGCATACCATACTCCCCTTCGCCACGCAATATCTGAAATTCAAGGCGGAGGGTGAACTTGCCGAACGACTTATAGCCGCAGAAGAATACTTTTTCTCCAACCACGCAGAAAAAATAAAAAAGCTGTTGGATGATATTATTATCGTATTGGAGCAGGACGAAATCAACACACTCCGTTTGCAAAGTAAGCTGCTTGCCGTGTTGGATTTGGTGCTGAATGACGCCGCAGCGCCCATTCAAGACCAATCCACCGCCGATACCGTGCGTACAGCCAAGCGTTTCATCGAAAAACACGCGGGAGACGCTATTTCTCTTGCCGATATAGCCGCGGCGGTCAACTTAAGTAAAACGTATTTTCATTCCTTGTTTACGGGTGCCGTCGGTAAAACACCGCACGACTACCTCGTCGCCTGCCGTATCAATAATGTAAAAAAAATGCTTTGGGACAGCAACAACAGCATTGGTCTCATTGCCGAAACCTGCGGCTTCGGCTGTCAACAATATCTAAACAAGATTTTTAAGCAGCAAACGGGTATGACCCCCCGCCAATACCGTAAATCCATCGGTGAAAACTACTTACTATAAGAAAAAGGTGTCTATCGGTTGATAGACACCTTTTTCATTTGTGGTTTTCGAGATATTCTCTTCTCCCGATGTCGTAAAGGTTGTTGCCTTGACAATCGATTATCACCGTCAACGGCATATCTTTTACGGTCAACCTTCGCAATGCCTCGGCACCGAGGTCTTCAAAAGCAATCAATTCTGATTTTTGCACACATTTGGCAAGCAATGCGCCCGCGCCACCGACAGCGCCGAAATATACACCGTCATACGCTTGCATAGCGGCAACAACAGAAATCGCTCGGGCACCTTTGCCAATCATGCCGCGCGCCCCGGCTGCCAACAAGACAGGCGCGTACGCATCCATTCTGCCGCTTGTAGTCGGGCCCGCCGAGCCGATAACGGCACCCGGTTTTGCGGGCGTAGGACCAACGTAATAAATGGTGGCATCCATAGGGTCAAACGGCAAGCTCTCGCCGCGCGCCAGCATTTCGCACATACGCTTATGTCCTGCATCGCGAGAGGTGTATATCTCTCCCGACAGCAGTACCGTATCCCCCGCCTTGAGTGTTTTCGCCACATTGCTTGTAAGGGGTAAAGTAATTCGCTTTGTCATTAAAGCACCTCCGTTTTATGTCGGGTGGCATGACAGTTAATATTCACAGCGCACGGCATACCTGCAATATGGGTCGGCATCGTCTCTATATTCACCGCTAATGCGGTAGTTTTGCCGCCAAGGCCCTGCGGGCCGATACCCAGAGCGTTGATTTTTTCGAGCAATTCCTCTTCCAAGGCTGCATAGTACGGGTCGGGATGCGCCGTGTCTACAGGACGCATCAGCGCTTTCTTAGACAGAAGGGTCACCTTATCAAAGGTGCCGCCGATACCCACACCGACAACCATCGGCGGGCAAGGATTGGGGCCCGCCTTTTCCACCGTTTCCAATATAAACGCTTTAATCCCCTCGATACCGTCAGAGGGTTTGAGCATTTTTACGGCACTCATATTTTCACTGCCAAAACCCTTAGGACCCACCGTAATCTTCACGTTTTCGCCTGCAACAATATCGATATACAGCATAGCAGGGGTATTATCGCCCGTATTGCCGCGGCGCACAGGGTCAGCAACCACGGATTTACGCAAGTAGCCGTTTTGATAGCCACGGCGGACCCCTTCGTTGACTGCTTCAGTAAGGTCACCGTCTACTAAGTGGACATCCTGCCCAATTTCCAGAAATACGCACGCCATACCTGTATCCTGACAGATAGGCACGTTGTCCGCATCTGCAATACGATAGTTTTCAATAATATTATCCATAATGGTTTTTGCGATGTCCCCGTCTTCTACGGCGCGGCAACGCAAAATCGCATCTTTCACATCTGCGGGCAGATGGTAACACGCGTCTATGCACAACCGCTCCACCGCATCGGTAATTTTTGTGACCGATAATTCTCTCATATGTACTCCTTACGTCATTAAAAGGTCTTTTCCGTAAAATACATCTACGATCAAAGCGTTCCACTTTTATCGTAATGGCAAAGCATACGGTTTTCTTTGTTTGAAATAATATGTTGCATCAAAGCCAATATCCTTCAAAACAGCGGCGGCTTCGGCAAATCGTAACGCCGCGTTTCGGGGCGTGTGTGCATCTGAACCCAAGGTTATCAGTCGCCCACCCAATTCATAATACTGTTTTAGGAGAAACGGCATCACGCCCTTGGGGTATGCCGTATTGATTTCCAACGCCATCCCCCGCGCAATCAATTTCTTTAACAACTGTTCTATTTCCGCTGTGAAATCCGTTATGGAAATGTCCCGATGATACTTTTCCGTGACATACCGAAACGGGTAATCTATATGTGGTAAAATATCCCCGTCAACCGTCTCGACGGTTTTTAACAAATCGTCAAAATACGCCGCAAGATACCACCGTATCGTTTTCATATCCACAGCAGAAAAGTCTACATCCGAGAACGGCATATTAAAGCCGTCTACGGTGATAAAATGCGTAGATGCGATGACCACGTCATAGCCGTACAGCGACAGCACCTGTTTTGTAACATCAGGAAACAAAAACCCGTCACCAAGTTCCACACCGGTCAATATTTCCATATCGGGATACTGTACGCGCAAGCGTTTCACTTCGTCTGCCGCTTGTTTAATAGGCGTGTAAATATCCATTTCCCGATATCGTATTGTATCACAATGGTCGGTCACCGCAAAAATATGAACGCCTTTTTCACGTTGTGCCAACAACATATCTTCGATTTTGCAGACAGAATCGTGCGAAAACTCCGAATGCGTATGCATATCTGCGAACACAAACATCACCTCTTACTTAAGCAAAATCCTCCACGCGATAATCAGGGACCGCATCCATTTCCAATACAACTTTACGTGCAATTTTATTGGCGTACATAAGGCAGGATTGTATATCCGTACC
>JAZSED010000151.1:0-6070 GCA_045531495.1 Acutalibacteraceae bacterium | reverse complement strand
CTTCCCCTCAAGGGGAAGGCTGAAAAATGTCTACAAAACAATAAGAGAAGATACACATTTTTGTGTATCTTCTCTATTTTTATCCCATAGACCACCCACCGTAGGGTGCTCTTTTTTTAATCTTCGTTTCTGCCAAACTCGGACAAAATGAGGTCGGGGTTATGTTCGGTAGCCCAGGTGATATTCCAAGGGCTTGTGAACAGCAGCAGCAATTTTCCGCGAATATCCTGCACCTTTTTGGTGTCGGAAGTAAGGTTCAGTGTTTTGGGGTCCAAATCTTCGTTTTCCACCCAGCGGATATACTGATACGGCAACATATCCATACGGATATCCACGCCATATTCGTTTTTAAGACGGTATTCCAGCACTTCAAACTGCAAGGTGCCCACAACACCGACAATAACCTCTTCCATACCCGCACCGGGCTCTTGGAAAATCTGAATGGCACCCTCCTGTGCAATCTGCGTAGTACCTTTTACGAACTGCTTACGCTTCATCGTATCCTTCTGACGCACCAGCGCGAAATGTTCGGGCGCAAAGGTCGGAATACCCTCGTACAGGAACTTTTTGCCCGGCATACTGATGGTGTCGCCGATAGAGAAAATACCGGGGTCAAACACGCCGATAATATCGCCTGCATATGCCTCCTCGATAACCTCGCGGTCCTGTGCCATTAACTGCTGCGGTTGGCTCAAGCGCTGTTTACGGTCACCCTGCACGTGATACACTTCGATACCCTTTTCAAACTTACCCGAGCAAATACGCATAAACGCAATTCTGTCTCGATGGGCCTTATTCATATTCGCTTGAATTTTGAAAACAAAAGCAGAAAAATCGGGAGAAAACGGGTCAATCTCACCGACATCCGATTTACGCGGCAGCGGTGAGCTTGTCATTTTCAGGAAAGCTTCAAGAAACGGTTCTACGCCGAAGTTGGTGAGTGCAGAGCCGAAGAAAACGGGAGACAAGCGACCGTTTTGCACCGCTTGCATATCAAACTCACTGCCCGCACCGTCCAGCAGCTCCACGTCATCACACAGTTGGCTGTGCAATGTATCACCTAAGCGTGCGGCAATACCCGCATCGTCGAGGGACAGCATATCGGTGTATACCTCGTGCTGACCGTTACCGTTAGCGGTAAACGCCAAAATCTTTCGGCTATTGCGGTCATACACGCCTTTAAAATCCTTACCCGAGCCGATAGGCCAATTGATAGGATAGGTCTCAATACCGAGTACGTTTTCGATTTCTTCCATCAGTTCAAACGGGTCACGCGCTTCGCGGTCCATTTTATTGATAAAGGTAAAAATCGGGATATTGCGCAACAAGCAAACCTTAAACAGCTTAATGGTTTGTTTTTCCACACCTTTAGATGCGTCAATCACCATCACTGCAGAGTCTGCCGCCATCAGCGTGCGGTAGGTGTCCTCCGAGAAATCCTCGTGGCCGGGGGTGTCAAGGATATTGATGCAATACCCGTTATATTCAAACTGCAAAACGGAAGATGTGACCGAAATACCTCTCTGTTTCTCAATTTCCATCCAGTCGGAAACAGCGTGCTTCATAGAACGCTTACCCTTTACCATACCCGCAGACTGAATAGCGCCTCCGTACAGCAACAATTTTTCGGTAAGGGTGGTTTTACCCGCGTCGGGGTGGGATATAATCGCAAAGGTACGACGTCGGTTGATTTCGTCGCGCAGGTTTTTTTCGTTTATCGTTTCAGACAAAATCATTTCCTCCTAAGGGCATTTAAAATCAATCTAAAACATTGTACCTTATTTACAGAAAATAATCAACTGTTTTTTGAAAGGTGCACCAAATGTGCAATACCGGGAATGCTCTCCCCTTGCTGTGAGGTGGTCGGTGACATCAAAGCACCCGTACCGATAAACAGTACATCCTTCCACACGCCCGCTTCCATCTGCTGCAACACATACGAGCAAAGCACCGCTGCAGAGCAACCGCAGCCCGAGCCGCCCGCGTGCACATCCTGGGCTTCGCGGTCATAAATCATCAACCCGCCGTCGTTATGACGGTTACCAAGAGAAATCCCTTGCTTTTTCAGCAAAGTATGCAGCATTTCACTACCCACAGCGCCCAAATCTCCCGTCATAATCAGGTCGTAGTCATCAGGAACGGTCTGTGTATCCTGCAAGAAACGGTAAATGGTATCTGCCGCGGCGGGTGCCAATGCCGCGCCCATATTGTTGACATCGGTTACTCCAAGGTCTACCTGTCTGCCCGCCAACACTTCGGTAATATGCACACCGGGACCCTGTCCCACCACCGCAGCGCCCGCACCCGTGACCGTCCATTGTGCGGTCGGTGTGCGTTGGCCGCCGTATTCCAACGGAAACCGAAATTGCCGTTCCGCCGTACAAAAATGTGAAGAGGTCACTGCGCAGCATAAATCCGCGGCACCGCTATCCACAAAAATCGCCGCCATGGACAAGGTTTGCGCCATGGTAGAGCACGCACCGAACTGTCCGTATAACGGAATACCCATTTCCCGCAAGCCAAATGTGGATGCCGTGCACTGATTGAGAAGGTCGCCCGCAAAAAGGTGTTGTACCTGCGACGGAGATAATCCTGCTTTATGAATGGCTCGGGTTGCCGCCTCTTTCTGCAACGTACTTTCCGCTTTTTCCCATGTTTTCTCGCCTAACGTGGTATCGGTAAACACGTAATCAAATACATTTTTCAGAGGGCCTTCTCCTTCTTTTTTGCCTACCACCGCGGCATATCCCAAAACAGCGGGACGATTGGATAATTGAATAGTAAACTCACCTTTGCGTTCCGGCATACTGCTTCTCCTTTAAAAGTATTTTGGTGTAGTATGCCCGCTTATGAAAAATATATAAGAAAAGGCGGATTCTTTACGAATCCTCCGCTTCTTTATTTACGCTTCTTGTTTGAGGGCTTTTTGCGTTTGCCTCTTATTTTAATGATGAACAGATATACGGCGGTTGCAATTACGGCAAAGGCCGCAACACAAGCCACACTCCACCAGAAGGTATCGACAACGCCCAAATATCGCTGTACCAAGGCAACAATGCCGCCAAGCAGAATAGAAGCACCTTCAATCCAAGCCAAAATATACAAGATGAAGTTCATACGGTCTGCCGACTTTTGCTCTTCTATATCGCTGTGCAGTTGCACATAGCGGTCCAGGAACTGTTGGTTGCGGTAATATTCTTCCAGCGCATCGCTAATGCCGAACGAATGAATAACCTCGTCCGCTTCTAACTGCGAGCCCGGATATTTGAATATATCACTGCGCCAAAACTTGACGGTTTTACCAAACTCCATATACAGTTCTTCAATTTCCGCGAGTGTGATACCGTCTTTTTCGCAAAGCTCTTCCGCGACGTGGCGGTTGGTTCGCACCACCGCCGTATTCTGCAGCAGTACCACCTCTGCAATAAACAATTCGGAGGTTTCGTCGTCCAGGCGCTCTGCAAAATCATCAGAATATTCCTTGAACACAAACGCAATAACCGAACGGGAAATATAGGAATCGTAGTAATCGTAGTATGCACGAGGCTTCAAGAATTTTTCCAGCCGCTCGGGACGAATTTGATAATCAATAGCCGCGCTGACATACGTCTCACCTGCCAACAAATACCCCAATTCCGTACGGCTCTTAGGATGTTCGGACAAGCATACAACGCATTTGGATTCGCCGTACAGCTTCAACGAAAAATGCTTTTGCATATATGCCGCTATCGGCACCAGCGTACCGTCATCCAACAGAAAATCCATATGTTCAGTGGACATCTGGTCAATAAGCTGGGTCGGAATATAGCGGTTATCGGGCAGTGCAACCGTCACGATATAAATGCCTGTTTGCTCGTGTGCCGTCACAAACAGGTGTACCTTTTCCGTTGCGTGCAGGATACGCTTTTTACTCCGTTGGCTTTCGGCTATAGCATAGTCCGCGGAATAAAAATACTGTTTGCCGCTTTCCTCGTCTTCAAGAAAATCAAAATCAAAGGTAGGGATATCGGTCTCTTCATCCACCCCTAAATCGTAGTTGTCATCATAACACGCAAGACGGAATTCACCGAGATACACCCTTTGTAATTCCGTGGAATCCAAAATGTTACATTCGTATTCCACGTGGTGGTCGAGCTGTTTACGATATACATCCGCATAGCTACCTTCTTGTATTGCGGGCTGCTGTGCCTGCATTTTCTTTAACACGTGCTTTGCACCCGTTTGAGCCGTCATAGGCAGGAAAAAGAAAATATCGTTGTCATACGACTTTTCGTAGGGCACCAAGCCCTTGGTCAGCAAGCGTTCCACCTGCGGTCGGGTAGCGCGATGATACTGATAGCCACCTTCTACGTCCTTCTCATACACAGCGTGCAACCGACGCAAAAACGCGGCACCGCCACCCGACACTGCCGAGCCGCTGATACTGTCTATACGATAGCCCGCCGCCTCTTTTTCACGCAGAAAAGCAAGAAAACCTTTGGCAAGCAATTTCACCGTGTTACCGCCCTGATATTTGGGCTTTACAGCAATAGAAATGATAAACAGGTGATGCCCTCGTCCCTTACACCAATCCACAATCTCATCAGGCGTGATATCATCATCACGCATAGCGGTGCTTTGAGGGTCGCTAAGTTCCCGATACAGTTCTTCGCCCGCCAGCACAAACGTAACATACCCTGCCAGCTCATCTCCGTCATACACCAAAACAAAGGCATCCTGACAAGCATCGAAACGGGCGCGCAGATTTCTGAACGAGCCGCAAAGTTCGGGAGAGTACACCGCTTTATCAATGGCAAAAACATCCTTCAAAGCTTTTTCCACGTCTTTGGGATTATCAAACGCCGTAATTTTCTTATATTCGAGCATTTTGCATCTTTCTTTCTTAAGATTTCACATTTTTCCAAAGTTTGGAGTACAGTTCTTCTGTTTCTTTGCCGAGATATTTCAAAACAGTTGCTTTGTCATGCACACTATCAGCGGGGAAAATCGCTTCTTCCGCCAAAATTTCCGCATCCAATGTTTCGGTCAACGCAGCATTCGGTGTGGAATAGTAAATATACTCAAAATTCATTGCCGCTATGTCTGTACGGCAAAGGAAGTCCAAGAATTGTTCCGCATAGGTCTTATTTACCGCGTTTTTCGGAATGGCAAAGGCGTCCATCCATACGCAGGTGCCTTCCTCAGGGATGGCAAATGCCAAATCGGCATTATTTTCAAAAGCAAGATACGCTTCACCGTTATAAATTACCGCCAAATCCGCGTTGCCCGATTCAATTTTCACACGCGCGGCTTCATCCAAAAGATACGCCTGCACGTCCTTTTTCTGTGCTTTCAGCAGGTCGGACGCGGCTTGCAGCTGCGCTTTGTCGGTGGTGTTGGGGTCATAGCCCAAATGTTTCAATGCCACAAAAAATGCGTCGCGTTCGCTGTTGGGCATAATCATACGACCTGCATATTTGCCGTTAAACAGCGTGTCCCACGTTTTGACGTCTTCTTCTTTTACCGTCTTAGTATTATACAGAATACCCACCGTACCCCAAAAATGCGGTACGGTATATGCAAGGTCAGCATCAAAGGCTTTTGCTGCCTTCTTTTGATTTTCTCCGATGTTGGCAAAGTTTTTGACATTTTCAAAGTCAATCGGTGCCAAGCGGTCTTCCGCAATCAGTTTTTCCAGCATATAGTCGGAAGAACAGATAAGGTCATAGGAAACAGACCCCGAAACGAATTTCGCATACATATCCTCGGGCGCGGCATATTCATCCACCACGACCTCAATACCGTATTCTTCTTCAAACAGATCATATACTTCGGGGTCGATGTAATCACCGTAGTTGAAGAGATACAACTTTTCAGAGGAGGAACACCCCGTAAACGGTACGCACAAAAGCGTTACCAAAAACAAAAGACAAACGAGTTTCGCAATAGTTTTCAAAGTGAAAACCCCCTTTTTTTATAATCAGCGCCGTTCTTTTTTCGGCTGTTCGTTGATTTTATCCGCCCGCATATTGACAATCTGCATAACCAGAATCAGTCCCAGCACGGCAATGAACATCAATGCCGCCAAAGC
>JAZSED010000128.1:0-6495 GCA_045531495.1 Acutalibacteraceae bacterium | reverse complement strand
CGGATAGCGGGGAGCAGGTTGCCCACCTTGGTGCCGGGCTTGACTAACGGTTGGAACAAATGGCGCGGATAACCGCACATATCCAGCAGTTCGTAGTCCCAATCCTTGGTCTCAAGGTTGATAAGCTGCCCCGTGGTGGCGTTGGTATACTCACTTACCTTTTGACCGCTCAAGCGGTAGGTCAGATATTCGGGCACAAACAGCAGGGTGTCCGCTTCATTGAGAAGGTCGGGGGTTTCCTGCTTTACACTCATCAACTGATAGATGGTGTTGTACGGTTGCTTTTGAATACCCGTACGGGCATACAATTTATCCAACGGAATAATTTTTTCGACAAGCGCATCCATACCTTTGGTACGGCTGTCGCGGTAGCTCACCGCATCGCCAAGACGGTTGCCGTCTTTGTCCAACAAAACAAAGTCTACGCCCCACGTGTCGATACCGATGGAAGTAGGAATTTTGCCGATTTCGCGGCATTTTTTCATACCCTCCACGATTTCATCGAACAGGTGGTCAATATCCCAGCAAAGATGACCGTTTTTCTTTTCAAAACCGTTTTCAAAACGGTGGATTTCTTCTAATACCAGCTTGCCGTCTTCGATATGGGACAAAATGTGTCTGCCGGAAGAGGCGCCGATATCTACTGCGAGAAAATACTGCATAGGATTTCCTCCAAACTTATTTTAAGAATTCCTCATCAATATCCAGACCAAAGTCTTTAGCCAGCGCGCGGAATTCGTCCGGCTGAATGGTCTGGCGTTTTTTATCGGTCATACTGCGCACTTTTACGAGGATTTCAGCCGCTTTTTCCACAGTATGGAACAGACCGAAGGTCAAATCGAAGTCTTCGCCGGTACAGAACATACCGTGATGTGCCCAAATAGCCACGTCGTATTTTTTCATCAGTTCGCTGGTGGCAACCGCAATATCTCTGCCGCCGCAAACCATCCACGGGAGAACGCCGATGCCGCGCGGGAATACAACGGGGCATTCGGTAGCCATTTCCCAAATTTCACGGGTGAATACCGCATCTTCCAAAGGAAGTACGAAGGTCAATGCAATCACATTAGCGGGATGCGCGTGATAAATCACACGATGGGTGCCGCCCGAGCGCGCTTTGGTCACTTCGTGGTTCATCAAATGCGCGGGCAGTTCGCTGGTGGGACGTGCGCCGTTTAAAAGACCCCACACAATGCGGAAATTTTCGCCTTTTTCGTCGATTTCCACAATACCGATGTTGGCTTCGGGATCAAGAATGACGTTGCGGAAGTATTTGCCGCTACCTGTCACAAGAAAATATTCGCCTGCCAAAGTGGGCACTTCGGTGCCGATAGCGGTCCACGGACGGTCGGCCTTCAGTTCCTCCTTCACCGCTTCGATTTCTTCTGCTTTGATGCGGTAGGACAGGTTGCCGCCGTTTCTTTCGTGCCAATTCTGTTCCCATCCGTCATTTGCCATACGTACAAAGCCTTGTACAAACTCTGCGTCTAAAACTCTCATTGTTCTTAACCTCTCTTTGTCAAAATTTCGGTTTCGTATGCTTTTACGGTGTCGTACCAATTGGCATCGTCAGCTACACCGTTTCTTTCGCAGAACTCTGCCCAAACGTCACCGACAGGCATCATTTTGAGCGCTTCCTGTTGCACCATCAAGGCGGTGAAATCTTCAGCATCCTGCATAGCCTCGAGCTCCGCCCACGGGGTGAGCATCGCAGTGAGCAACGCTTTCTGCCAATTGCGCATACCGACCACCCAAGCGGCGATACGGTTGATGGAAGCATCAAAATAGTCAAGCGCCATCACAACACGGTCCAGGGCATCGTTGCGTACAATTTCTTTTGCCATTTCCTTGGTCTCGTCGTCCAACAGCACCACGTGATCCGAGTCCCAACGGACGGGGCGGGTGATATGTAACGCGATTTTATCGCTGAAAAGCAGCATCGACGGGATTTTATCCGATACCATTTCGGTGGGATGATAGTGACCGTTGTCCAGAAGGGACATGACGTTGTTTTTCGCCGCATAGTTCATATAGAATTCGGAAGAACCGACCGTATACGACTCTAAACCGATGCCGAACACCTTGGATTCCAAAGTAACCAGCACCTTACTCTTATCATAGGGGGTGGCGAGAATCTCATCAAGGGACGCTTTGAGCCGTGCGCGGGGCGCCAAACGGTTGGCGGGCACGTCTTTTAAGCCGTCGGGAATCCAGATGTTGAAAGCACAGAAGGTGCCAAGCTCGTTGGCAAAATATTCTGCGATTTTGAGGCAGGCTTTTGCGTGGTTAATCCAGAATTTACGGATATCCTCGTCTGCGCTGGATAAGGTCAGCCCGTTTGCTTTCGGGTGAGAGAAAAAGGTGGGGTTGAAATCAATGCCAAGGCCGCGTTCTTTTGCAAATTTTACCCACGCGGCAAAATGCTTGGGCTCCAATGCATCGCGGTCAGCCCATTCGCCGTCTTCAAAAACAGCGTAGCACGCATGCAGATTGATGCGGTGCTTACCGGGAATCAAGGACAGTGCTTTGTCCATATCCGCCATCAGCTCGGCGGGAGTAGTGGCTTTGCCGGGATAGTTGCCGGTTGCTTGGATACCGCCCGAGAGCGCGTCCTTGCTGTCGAAACCGCCAACGTCATCGCCCTGCCAGCAGTGCATCGAGATGGATACCTGCGACAGCTTGTCAATAACAGCGTCGGTATCGATGCCCAGAGCAGCATATTTTGCTTTTGCTTCAGTGTATGCCATAGTCAATTCCTCCTAAAATGATTTTTACAAGTACAGTATACGCCTTTTTCTGCCAAAAGTAAAGGACGCAAAACGACTTATTTTGCGTCCTTATTCGACATGTTTTGGCGGTATTTAGAGGGGGAAACACCGCATCTTTCTTTGAATATACGGAAGAAATAGCTGGTGTTTTCGTACCCGACGGCGGCAATAATGTCTCCGACGGGGAGGTCGCTGGCGGAAAGCAGGGCGGCGGCTTTTTGCAACCGCTTTTCCTGTAACAGGTCCTTAAAGGTGCAACCGAATTGTCGTGTAATACGCTTGCTGACGGCACTCCAATGCATACCCAACACGGCGGCGAGGTCGGCAAGCGTACCGTCCTTATAATGTGCGTCCACATACCGTAGGACGGCGGCGGTAAAACGGTGCCGCTCGCTGTTTTCGCCTACAAGGGTATCCATAGAGTTGGCGAGCTGCATCAGTAACAAGCCCATGGTGCTCTCACGGATGCGACGGCGGTTAGGTTCATCGTACAGCATAGTCCAAATGAGATTTTCCAGCAGGTTTTGTATCGGCAGAAGGTCGGTTACCGCAAAATGCAGAAAACTCGTATCGGTACGGTCGGGGGAAAGGCAACCCACCAAAAAATCCACAATGCGGTTTTGTTCTCCCGCGAACATTTCAAATGCTTTATCAAAGAACGCGGGGAGAATGATAAAGTTTACCGCGATATCCCTTTCACCTGCGGGCAGAATTTCCTGCACCGCCTTAGGTGCCAGCAACAGCAACTCGCCTTGGCGCAAATGCACGGTGGTGCCGTCGATGATATGGGTGGTTTCACCCGCACACATATACACCATTTCCACAAAATTATGGGTGTGCGGCGGAAAATGCACAAAGCGGGTGTGCGGACGCACCTGGGTCAGCCGACCGCTTTGCAACAAGCGCGCGGCATCCACTTCCAACAGCTGTTTTACCGAGCCGTAAGCGGTATAATCGAGGTTTTGCGGGTTTTGCTGTAACAGTTTTTCTTCCTCGGTGATAATCGACAGGTGCTGTAACAGAGAGGCATTCATAAAAGCACTCCTTACAAGAAAACTTCTGCAACAAATACAACAATGCAGCAAATACTTGCCACCCAAATCAAATTGGCACCGAGAAGGGCGGCAACAATTCCTGCGACCAACGCGAGAACGCCTGCCAAAGGAGACCCTGTTGCCTCAATGATGGCGGGAAAGGTCATCACTGCCAGCGTTACGTACGGCACGTAGTACAAAAACGAACGGATAAAGCGATTTTTAATCGGTTTACGGATCAAGGTGAGCGGCAATACACGGATAAGGTAGGTGACCGCAATCATTGCGAAAATATATATCCAATTACCCATCGTTCTCACCGTCCTTTACAGGGAAAAGCAGTGCCGCGGCACCTGCAATCAGCAGGGTGAGCAGAATGGTACGGTTGCCGTCGGACAGCACAGCGAGAAACGGCAGTTCTGCTGCTAAATAACTCAACAGAAAACTGACCGCCACAAGGCCCGTAATCACTTTGCTTTGTTTGCACGGCGGAATAATAACCGCCAAAAACATACCGTACAGCGCCACGCTTAAAGCGCTGACAATGCGAACGGGCAGTAATGTCCCCATCATAATACCAAGCGCGGTTCCCGTTGCCCAAAAGGGTACGGAGGTGAGCATGGCACCGTAATAGTAGGCGGGGTCAAGCATACCTTTTCTTGCTATGGAAATGCCAAACAGCTCGTCGGTGACATCCGCACCGATAATAAGGCGGTGCTTGAGCGGGGTGTCGGGGGACAGGCGTTGGCTTAACGCACAGCTCATCAGCAGGTACCGCGCGTTGGCGATAAGGGTGATTAAGATGATTTCCAGAATGGTGGTGCCGGCGCCGATAAGGGTGAATACGGCGTGTTCACCTGCCGATGCGTTGGTAAACAAGCTGGCAAAAAAGCCTTGTAACGGCGTAAGTCCGGCATTTCTTGCGGCGATACCCAGGGAGAAGGATACGGCAAAATAACCGAGACCTATAGGCAGTCCGTCTCGGAGTCCATCCGAAAATATGCGTTTTTGATTAACAGTATCAGACATGTAATCGCTTCCTTTGCGGACAAGTATACCAAAAAAACCTCTCGGTGTAAAGAGGTACATACAAATAAAGCATTGACACTGAAAAAGGAAAAGGGTATAATTAAGACTGTATATGGTTGTGCGCGTGACGCACGGGAGGTATAGTATGCAAAGTCTGTCTTTGGATTCAATTTTAGATTTGATGTTGTCCAAGCTGAAGTGGTTGTTGCTCGGCTTGGTTTGCGGTACGTTATTGCTTGCTACGTATACGGTGCTGTTTGTGGATGATACGTATCAGGCTTCGGTGTCACTGTATGTACAAAACACAAAGGAAGAGCAGAACGCGGCTACAACCAACAATCTGTATGCGGCGCGTATGTTAGCCAATAGCTACGTTGTCGTTCTGCGCGACATATCTACCCTGGAAAAGGTGGCGGAAAAAGTGTCTGTTTCCACCTCGTTAGGGGAAATAGCAGGCGCGCTGTCGGTGAAAGCTTCGGAGGATTCCGCTATTTTGACGGTGACCGCGCGGACGAATGATGCAGTATTGGCGCAGGCGATTTGTAAAGCGGTGTCGGAGGTGGCGCCCGACCTGTTGCCCAACGCTATCGGCGCGGGTGTTGTTAAGACGCTCGGTGACGTACCTCCCGCTGTGAGAACCGGCCCGAACATCGTTGCAAACAGTGTTTTGGGAGGCGTCGGCGGCTTGCTTGTGGTTGCAGCGGTTGTGCTCGTTACCTATTTATTTGATCTTGCTGTTAAGAGCAAGGAAGAACTGATACAGTTGACCGATTTGCCCGTCTTGGGTGAGATTCCGTCACTGACGGTATAAGGAGGGTACGGGTATAATGGACGAGAAAAAATTGGTTTCCAAGAAAGAACAAACCCCCGACAAAAAAGTTGTAAAGCCCTTCCAGATTGTGGAAGCATATAAAGCGTTGCGAACCAATTTGCTGTTTACATTGGCAACCGCAGAACGTAAAACCGTCATTGTATCAAGTGCCGAGCCGCACGCGGGCAAATCTACCACCGCGGCCAATTTGGCTATTGTGATGGCGCAGACCAATTTCAAGGTGTTGCTCATTGACGCAGATATGCGTAAACCGTCGCTTGACCGTATTTTTCACGTGGGGCGCAGTGAGGGCCTTTCGAAGGTTGTCAGCACACAAACGGCTTTTGAGGATGCGGTTGTGAGACAGGTGGCACCCAACCTCGACCTGCTGCCCGCAGGACCCATTCCTCCCAACCCGCAGGAATTGCTGTGTTCGGATGAAATGCGCAAGTTGCTGGAGGAAGCGGAAAAGCAGTATCACTATATCTTTATAGATGCGCCTCCTGTCAATCTGGTGTCCGATGCGCTGATGCCGATGGCTTGGTGTGCCGGTATACTGCTCGTGGTACGTGAAGGGCAGACGGGGCGCGATGATGTGTGTGCCGCCGTGGAAAGCATTGAACGCATTGAAGGGCGTATTTTGGGTACGGTGTTAACCGACGTAAAAGCCCGCCGCGGACTGCGTGGCGACCGTTACTATAAATCTGCTGAATACGAGTACGGAAAATAAGAATGTATATTGCGGCAGGATTTTCCTGCCGCAGTTTTTTTAAAGAAAAAGCACATACTGTATATATGTGAAGTGGATTAAGATAGGAGAGATACTGTGCCTATGAATAAAGAAGAACTTTTT
>JAZSED010000118.1:0-5767 GCA_045531495.1 Acutalibacteraceae bacterium | reverse complement strand
CCGCTTTCGCCGCCCGCCGCCGTAATGGAATCGCCTAAGAATTCAAACTGCAACGGGTTTACGGTTGCCGTGCCGAGCGTGCCGTTATAGGTGACACTTTTCAAGGTCATGACGCCGTAATTGGAATTACTGCGGGTCATCTGTATGCTGTGGTCGCCGTACGGCAGGTCGTTTGCCACCTTGACGGTGGCATCGCCCGCTTCGACCCAGAAGGTTTTGACGTTGTCGGTATCGCCGTCTACCACAACGTTCAACGCGCTCGCGTATTCAGAGTGGTTAAGCGTCACCGATACATCGCCGCCAAAGGTACCCTGCAGGGTAAAGCCGGTCCCGCCAAATTTAGGCAGTTGACGGGCGGTGCCGTAGGCGGTGGTGCGGCCGTGCCACACGACCGCGCCCGCCTCTTCAAGCTGTGCTATGGTAGAGGTCTCATACACACCGAGCGTTTCATTGTAGGAGCTGCTCCAAATATCACCGTACAGCACGTCACCGTTTTCGAGAACGATGTAGGTTCTCGAAACAACGTCCATATCCGCGCCGCCGTTTACCTTGTCCACGCCCGTGATGCAAACACTCATATCGATGTGCTCACTGCAGAGATCATAGTAAACGCCTCTTGCCTTAACGCTTACGTTCTGTACGTATTTATTGGTTTCGGCAAGTGTCAAATCCAATTCGCTGTCGCCGATAACACTATCAATACCCATCAGCATACCGTAGTCGGCAATCGCGAGCTTCTCATCACCGAAAACAACGTATTCAACGTCGTTTTCCACCACGCGGGTGAAACGGGTGACAAATCGGAGGCCTGAGAGAACAGGATTAATGGAGGTGCCGAGATTGCCGATATTCGGGTCTTGTGCGGTGGGTTTACAGAAGGTTGCGTATACGGCGCCTTCACCGTTTACGGTAACGGTGTAACGCGTAGCGTCGCCGCCTTGACGGAAGCCCACACGGGTAGGTACGTAGAGATTACCGTTTGTATCTTCTACCAACAAAGAGCCTGCACGCAATTCGTATCCCGCATCGGGGGTAACTTGTACGGTATAGCGATACCCGTTTTCGGTTCTTTCTACGTCTACCGTTTCCACCACACCGTTTTTATGGCCTTCAACCACCATATCGGCAGGTGCACCAAAACCGTTTAGCTTGGTCAAGGTGATATCGCCGATGCTGTGACCGATGGCAGACACGCCGTATGCCAAAGCGCCTGCGCCCTTAAGGGACAGGGTGTCCTGTTCCGTGTGCAGCAACTGCTGTGTGGTATAATCGTAAATTTCCACCGTGATATCGGTGTCGACCACCCGCACCTTGACGGTTACCGTATCGGGCAAGGCTGTTGCAAACGCGGTTTCGAAATGATTGTACATATCGTTGGTGGCATCACCGTTGGAGTTGCATACAATATCATTGCCCGAGGCTATGGACATACCGTTTTTGTTAACAGCAACAAAGCCCGTTGTCTTGATAAGGTTGTAATATCCCGCGGTGAAATGGCCTGCATTCTGTTGACGGAAGCCGAGAACAGCACCGCCGTACGTACCTGCGAACTTCACATTAAAGGTGGTTTCAAAGTTTTCAACGACAATTTCCTCGCCTTTGGAATTGAGCGGTACAAGCGAGTCAATCTTGCGGAACATTTCGCCCTTGGTCTTGCCCGTCTCACGGGTCAGCCATTCGCCGCCGGGCACCCATTTCGACCAACCCGTTGCCGTACCGGTGGGGTTATAGTTGTCATTGGTATCGAGGTTGTCAAACAGGTCGCGTTCACGGTAATGCGCGCCTTCGCGGTCATAGTAGAAGTTAAATTTGCCTTCCAGCGCCGCTACTGCTTGCGTGTCCGCGGCGGTAAAGCCGTCGTCACCCACCGCAGGTACAGCAGACGCATCAAACGAGAAGGTCTCGTAATCACCGCTTACCGCAGGGTACAGGTTGGCATCGGCGGGATAGGTCTCCACGTCGCCGTACCAGAATACAAACTGCGCAGAGGGCAACCATTCGTCAGTCAGAATATCCATACCGCGGAACAGCACACGATCCTCGTATACCTCCACGTAATACACCTGCGATCTGTCGTGGGTGTTTTCGCCGTAGGGGTTGTAATGTGTATACACGGTATAGGACACCGAGGAGGTGTTTGCCGTGTTGCACATCGTGTCATCGGCATATTCGAAAATGCCTGCGGTATTCATATCATTATGGGTATGGGACGTCAGGAAAACCGTCTGCGGATACTGTGCGAAAATCGCTTGCAGCTGTTCCGCCTCGGCAATCTGATTGAATTTCTGGTGGTGGAAAACAAACATCGGTTTATTTTCCTGCGCTTTTGCCGCCATTTCCTCTGCCAACCATGTCAGCTGTGCCTCGCCGAGCACGGCAATGTTATGTCCGCTGCCCGTACCGTTTTTGATAGACGAGTTGAGGAAGAAGAAATCATACCCGTTCACATTTTTGGTATAATACGGCTGTTCGGGGGTAATCGGAATACCCGTATAGGTCACAAAGTTGTTAATCGTATCGGCGTATTCATCCGAATACCAATATTCGTGGTTGCCGATGATGCCTTCCAGCGCCAAGCCGTTGCTGTTGGCATCCCACACTTCCTTGAAATGCTGATACTCGGTAACTTTACCGTTATCTACGATGTCGCCGCCCTGGAAAAAGCCTGCGGAGTTTGTATCAAATTTCGCAATATCCTGCAACAAATCCGCGAGATGTGCGGCGTTTTGATCCGCATTCGCCGAAGAGTCCTTAGGCATAATATGGGTGTCACTGCCCACCTGGAAGCTCAACGTTTCTTCACCCGTTGCCATATTGCGTACGCTAAGCGGCAGCGGAATTGTCACACAGGTTTCCGATTCGCCCGCTTCGTTGGCGGTATATACGCGCAACTCGGTAGCGCCTGCAGGTACAACGGTGCCTGCGGGAATGCTGTCGGTGACAGCGGTTTTTCCGCCTACCAATATTTCGTCAAAAGCGGCATATCCTGCCAATTTGCCGTTGCCGTCGCCCCAATAATACGCAACGTCTACCGCTTTATCGCCTGCGGTATCCAGCGACACCTGCAACGTACCTGCAATGGTGCCGTACGGCAGTCCTGCGTCGGGGGTGAAGGAGGCGCTGCGGGGCGCGTTGGGCTTTTCGGTATCTTCCAAGGTCACGCGGATGCTGTTGACGCTCAAGGTGACATTAGACAGTGCAAAGCCGAGGTAGCCTGTACGCACCGCCTTGTCATCCTTCTGATAGAACACATAGGTGCCGTCCTGCTGTAACGTAAGCAGGTCGTCCTTCATTACCAGCGTGTAGGTGTGTTCACTGCTCGTAGAGATTGCCGCGTGGTTACCCCAGGCATAGCGGTTTAACGTGCCGCTCGCATCGCGGTAGTTATACTGAATAGAGTTCCACTTGTTTCCGTGGTGACGCAGCTGCGCTACATAGGCCTCTTTGCCGCTGTCGGCATGTTGGCCACGTGCCATAAACCCTATCCAATCGGCGTTAGAGCCGTATGCATCGGTGGTGGCGACCGTTTCCATTTTGTAATCGCCGAAATCACCGAGGAACGCAGGTAACTGCACGTAAGCGGTAGACGCTTGTACGGTCAATTTGCCGTCTGCCGCCGCCAAGGTAGCGTTGCCTTCCACTACCGACAGTGCATTGGCATCCGACGGGTTGTTAAAGTCGTTTTCATACAGGACATATTCTGTGTCGGCGGCTTCTTTTGCTACCACGTACACCGTTTTTTCGTTGCCTTCAGCATCCTTTACGGTCAAGGGTGTTACACCGGCGGTTTTGGGGGTGAAGGCGGTAATCTGTTCGGATTCGGTTTTTTGTTCGGCAAGTGTTACCTTGAAATAATCCACCTTCGCGTCTACGGCGGTGAAGAACAAGCCGACAAAGCCGGTGTCTCTCACGTCGGTGGGCGTATAGGTGCCAACTTTGGCGCCGTTATAATAGCAAGTAGCGGTATCGTCTTTTACTTCCACCTTGTGCGTGGCATAGGTGCCCAGCGCGGCGGCGGTAAAGGCGCCTGTCACAGCAGGTCCTGCCCAGTTGTCCCACGCGGCGTTCCAATCAGCGCCGGCCACCGTAGACAAGCGACGCTGGCCTTGCCATTTGCCGTTACGGACATAGAGAGACGCATAGTACGGTGCATACGTTCCGCTCGGGTTACCGCGGAACACAAGACCGTAATAACGACTTGTATTGGTCTGTGCGGTAACGGCAAGGCTGGTTTCGATGGTGTAATCACCGAAATCGCTCAGCCACAGCGGGAAACCGATGGTAGTGTTGCCGCTGTTATTGCTCACGCGGGTAAGGGTGAGAGCGCCGTCGCTCACAGCAAGCGGATAGTTAGCATCGGTACCGCCGACCACACGAATGACATCATTCAGCGATGCCGCGGTGTTAAAGTCATTTTCGTACAACACGTACTCGGTGTCTTGTACTTCTTTCGCCACAACATAGATAGACTTGGAGACACCGTTTGCGGTCGCAATAAACTCGGTTACACCTGCGGCTGCGGGGGTAAAGGTATCCGCCGCGGCGATTTTCTCGGACTCGGTAAGGGTGACTTTGTAGTTATCAATATCAAAGTCGATACCTGCGGTCATAATGCCGGGGCGTCCCTGCGTAGGTGCGGTATCGGGCATGGTCATATCTTTAATCTTGTTATCGTTGTACCACACCTTGAGATTATCGCCCGAAACTGCCATTTTATAGGTGGCGAGCACGCCGTAATCGGGCAACGTATAGGCGTTGGTGACGTAATCGTCCTTCCACCAATTGGGGTTCCAGCCGCTGCCTTCGGAAGCGGAACGGTCACCGATAATGAGCTGTTTTTTACGGTCAAGAGAAGCAATGCCGTACGGTCTGCCGTCGGTGCCTTTCTGCGCACGGAAGATAAAACCGATATATCTGCCCGTATTTGCCTGTGCGTTAACCGAAGCGGTCATTTCCAACGTATAATCGGAAAAATCGTACAGCCATTCGGGCAACAGATACGCACGGTTGCTCGCAGAGGTGGCAGACGTGCGGGTAAAGTTGAATTTGCCGTTTGCAACGCTTTCGGTACCTGCACCGTTCAACACGGCGGTCAAGTCGTTTAAATCAGCCGCTTCATTAAAGCCGTTTTCGTACAACACATATTCGGTATCAGCGGCATCTTTCGCCACAACGTACACCGTTTTGGTGGTTTCACCGTCGGTGACTTCAAATGCGGTGACACCTTTGGTTGCAGGGGTGTAGTCGGCAGCGGTCGTGTCCTCTGCGGGAATCATTTCGATAGCATCGGGCTGCAGAGAAACCTTCATATAGTCCACTTCTACCGACGTGCCGACAATACCAAGGCCCACGCGACCGGTACGGATTTCGGTCAAGCCGTCGTAGGTCAATACATCCGTGCCGTTAGCGGAGAAGGTCACCGTATCGCCCATTACATCTGCTACGTAGGTGACGTTGGTGCCTATCGCTACCGACACGCCGCTGGATGCATTCGCCGCAAGTTCGGTAAACGCCCAATCAGTCGAACTACGCTTTTGAATATCGGCCAAGCCGTTAAAGTTTATCCACGCGGTATAATACGGCACCATTTTACTGCCGCTCGCACGGAACACAACGGGGGTGTATCTCGTGTTGTTGGAATATTTCGACAAGGCAGTATAGTTCATTTCGACAATATAATCGCCGAATTCGCCAATCCATTCGGGCAGGAACAAAAACAGGTTACGGTTGCCCGTATCGGTACGCAAAATATCCAATTTGTCCGTTT
>JAZSED010000149.1:0-9414 GCA_045531495.1 Acutalibacteraceae bacterium | reverse complement strand
CAGTATTGAGCAATATAATAAGGAGGGTATTTTTGTGGATAAGCAACCCGCCATTGAACTGAAAAATATTACCAAAACGTTTGGCAGTGTCGTTGCCAACAAGAATGTCAATCTTACCGTGAACCGCGGTGAGATTTTGTCCATTCTCGGCGAAAACGGCAGCGGTAAAACCACATTGATGAATATGATTTCGGGTATTTATTATCCCGACGAAGGTCAAATTTTCATCGGTGGCGAAGAGGTGGTCATTCGCTCTCCCAAAGACGCGTTTGACTACAAAATCGGTATGATTCACCAGCATTTTAAGCTGGTGGACGTGTTTACCGCCGCGGAAAATATCGTTTTGGGATTGGAAGAAGATAAATACAACCTAAAGCAGTCTGCCGCACGTATTCGCGACATCAGCGAACAGTACGGCTTTGACGTCGACCCTAACAAAAAGATATACGATATGTCGGTGTCCGAAAAGCAGACGGTGGAAATCTTAAAGGTGCTGTATCGCGGCGCGGATATTCTGATTTTGGACGAGCCTACCGCGGTGCTTACACCGCAGGAGACACAAAAGCTGTTTGCGGTGCTTCGCCGTATGCGGGATGCGGGCAAAGCCATTATCATCATCACCCATAAGCTGCACGAAGTGTTGTCGCTGTCCGACCGCGTGTCGGTTCTCCGTAAAGGCGAATACGTCGGCACGGTTTTGACCGCTGAGGCCGATGAAGCGGTATTGACCGAGATGATGGTCGGCAAAAAAATCGAGCTGAATATTGAACGCAGTGAGCCGCAGGGCGAGGAAGAACGCCTTTTGGTAAAGGATATCACCTGTGTGAACCGTTTGGGCGCTGTGGTGCTGGATGACGTTTCCTTCTCGGTACGTGCGGGCGAGATTTTCGGTATTGCAGGTATCGCGGGCTCGGGCCAGCGTGAGCTTTTGGAGGCGATTGCAGGCTTGCAACACCTGACCGAAGGCGATATTTACTATAATGACCCGCGCACGGGCAACGTGGAAGATTTGCGCAATAAAACCCCTGTACAGATTCGTGACCTCGGTGTTAGATTGTCCTTTGTCCCCGAAGACCGTCTGGGTATGGGCCTTGTGGGCAATATGGATATCGTGGATAATATGATGCTTCGCAGTTACCGTCGCGGCAAATCGATGTTCTTGGAGCGTAAGGCGCCTAAGGACCTTGCCGAACGCATTATTCACGATTTGGAAGTGGTCACCCCCGGTGCTACCACCCCCGTTCGTCAGTTGTCGGGCGGCAACGTGCAAAAGGTGCTGGTTGGTCGCGAAATTGCCTCCGCGCCTACCGTCTTAATGGTGGCATACCCTGTGCGCGGTCTGGATATCAACTCCGCGTACACCATTTATAATCTGTTGAACGAACAAAAACAGAAGGGCGTCGCCATTGTGTTTGTCGGCGAGGACCTCGATGTGCTTTTGGAACTGTGTGACCGTATTATGGTTATCAACTCGGGCAAGGTGACAGGCGTGGTAGATGCCCGCACCGCCACAAAAGAAGAAATCGGTCTTCTGATGACCAAATCCACCGTGAAGGAGGGAGAATAATGGCGAAAACCGAAAAAAAGATGCGTACCCCGCTGTTTCATATTGTGAAACGTGCCCAGGTGCCGACCCTTACCGCTGTTTTGGTGCGTGTGGTTGCCATTGTTTCCGCTCTGTTGGTGTCTGCGGTGCTGATTATGCTGCTGACAGGCAAAAACCCGATCGAGGTGTACGGCTCCATGATAAGCGGTGTGTTCGGCACCGCGACCCGTCGTTGGAGCTTGGCACAGAATATGGCGATACTGCTTTGTATCTCCTTGGCGGTCACCCCCGCGTTTAAAATGAAATTTTGGAACTGTGGTGCGGAAGGCCAGGTGCTTATCGGCGGTCTTGCCGCTGTGTCGGTGATGATGTTCTTGGGCGGCACGGTACCGTATTGGCTGCTCATGGTCATTATGACCGTGTGCAGTATCTTGGCTGGTATGCTGTGGGCGTTTTTACCTGCGATTTTCCAGGTGCATTGGAACACCAACGAAACGCTGTTCACGCTGATGATGAACTATGTCGCCATTCAGCTTGTGGCGTGGTTCTTAAAGACCTTCGTTAAAAGCGGCTCGGGTGCTTTGGCATCTATGCCCGAATACGGTTTGCCCAACCTTTTCGGTATGCCGTATCTTCTCAATGTGGTGTTGGTGGCAATACTCACCGTTGTGGTGTATATTTACCTCAAATACAGCAAGCAAGGCTATGAAATTTCGGTTGTCGGTGAGAGCCAAAACACCGCGCGTTACATTGGCATTAACGTCAAAAAAGTGGTGCTGCGCACCATGCTGATTTCGGGTGCCATTTGCGGTATCGCAGGCCTTCTTCTGGTCGGCGGCACCAGCCATACCATCAACACCAACACGGTAGGCGGCCAAGGCTTTACTGCGATTATGGTTTCCTGGCTTGCAAAATTCAATCCGCTGATGATGGTGCTGACCACCTTCCTCATTGTGTTCTTAAGGCTCGGTGCGGGACAGGTTGCCACCGATTTCCGTATCGATACATCCATTTCGGATATTGTAACAGGTATTATTTTGCTGTTCATTATCGGCTGTGAATTCTTCCTGCAATATAAAATTGCGGTGCAGAAAAAAGAAAAGGAGGCGGTCTGATGTTAACCTTTATTATCAGTGCTATCCGCCTCGGTATGACCTTCCTGTTTGGCTCGACGGGTGAGACCATTGCGGAAAAATCGGGTCACTTGAATCTCGGCATTCCCGGCGTGATGTGTGTCGGCGCTTCCTGCGGCTGTTATGCGGAATATCTGTATATCACCGCCGCGGGCGTGCGTAACATTAACCCGCTGCTTGCGGTTATGATTCCGCTTGTCGCGGCATTTGCGGGCGGTGCATTTATCGGTCTTATTTTCGGTTTCTTGACCGTTACCTTACGCGCCAATCAGAATGTAACCGGCCTCGCACTTACCACATTTGGTGTAGGCGTGTCCAACTTTATGATTTCCAAAGCGAGTACGATTTTTAGTAAAGGCAGTAAATATTTCACCGCCTCTTTGCCGTTTGCAGATGACCTTGGTTGGTTTGGCGAAATCTTTTTCTCTCACGGCATTTTTGTGTATTTGGCGATTGCTATTGCGGTAGCGACCTCGTTTGTACTGAACCGCACCCGCGTCGGTCTGCACCTGCGTGCGGTAGGTGAAAACCCCGCCACTGCGGATGCGGCGGGCATCAATGTGGCGCGTTACCGTTATCTTGCCACCTGTATCGGTTGCGGCGTGGCGGGTCTTGGCGGGCTCTCGTTCATTATGGACTACCTGCACGGCAATTGGGAATACTGCATTGACGCTATCGGTTGGCTGTGTATTGCGCTGGTTATCTTTACCGCATGGAAGCCCGCTCTGGGCATTGCAGGGTCTATCCTGTTCGGTGCGCTGTATATTGCAAGTAGCTATATTACAGGTGTGGGCTTTGCGGAAAAGGAGCTTTTCAAGATGTTGCCGTATGTGGTAACCCTTGTGGTGCTTATCATCACAAGTATGCGCAAAAAACGCGAGCTGCAGCCCCCTGCACATTTAGGTCTTAACTACTTCCGCGAGGAAAGATAAAACAAAAACGACTGTACCGTTCGCCCACACCCCATAAGGAAGTATTTGTTTTTCGAACAAAAATTCCCCGTACCGTTGCCAAAAGCCTCGCAAGGCGCCAGCCTTGCTGCATTTTTGGCTTAGTTACAGGAAATTTTACTGTTCTACAAAACTGCGTAGCACCTTAAAAAGAGAATTTTTAGTGCAAGAAAAGGCAAAAGCGCCCGATTATGCTGTCGCATATCGGGCGCTTTTAACGCATTATTGTGCTGAAAATTTCACTTTTTAAGGAAATGCTGCCTTATGGGGTGTGGGCGTTTGGTGCAGTCGTTTTTTACTTTATTGCCTTCTCCTTGAGGAGAAGGTGCTGAACGAAGTGAAGCGGATGAGGTGTTTTTATAAACACCCCGTTTTGTTTATAATTTCGCGTGCTCAAAAATTTCGTGTAAGGGTGTTTTAATCGCCTTGGATAAGGCCAACAACATATCAAAAGAGATACCCGTGTTGGCGTTTTCAATGCGGCTGATGGTTTCATAACTGACATCCATCTCGTCTGCAACCTGCTGTTGGGTAAGACCGTTCAGTCTTCTAAAATAGGATACGGAAAGCCCGAAATTTCTATATTCCTCGTAATTTTTATCCTTCATATACATCACCACGTATATTATATTCTGCCCAAGATGTTGACTTAATGATATGTTATGATATATAATTGCGGTAGTATGTCATAAATTGGAGTGGTGATGATGTATTTGCTACACGAGATACAGAAGGTTTTTCCGAAAATGCGTGCATTTTTTACGCAGGAACAATGGGAAAAGTTCTTAGCGTGTCCATTTGATGAATTAGACATATATCATTTTTCCTTGGGCACTTGGGTGAGAAATCATCTGCTTACAGAGGGCAGTACATTAGAAACTGCTTTTCGGGCGGTGGATATACTTCAAAAGGATGATATGTCCTTGCTTATGATGCAGTTATTGTATGTTGCGTACAAGGAAAAAAACGAAGAATAAAAAAGCGGCTACACCGAAAGATGTAGCCGCTTCTCTTTTTTCGGGCACCCCTACGATACCACCAAAAACGTGTACGTAGGGGACGGGTTTCCCGTCCCGATAACATCACCAAATTATACGTTAAATCTGAACAGCACCACGTCGCCGTCCTTCATCACGTACTCTTTGCCTTCCGAGCGCACAAGGCCTTTTTCCTTGGCGGCGGTCATCGAGCCGCACGCGATAAGGTCGTCGTACGCCACCACCTCGGCGCGGATAAAGCCACGTTCAAAGTCGGTATGTATTTTTCCTGCCGCTTGCGGGGCTTTGGTGCCGTTGACGATGGTCCAAGCACGCACCTCGGTGGGGCCTGCGGTAAGATAGGAGATAAGACCGAGAAGCGAATAGCTTTTTTGGATTAAGCGGTCAAGTCCTGAATGGGTAAGGCCGAGTTCTTCCAAAAACACCGCCTTTTCTTCCTCGTCCATATCTGCAATATCCGCTTCCATCTGCGCACAGATGGGGAGCACCTCGGCACCTTCCGCTTTGGCGGCCTCAGCCACCTTTTGATAGTTTTCGTTAGCCTCAGGACCGTCGCCCGAAAAATCGTCTTCGGACAGGTTGGCGGCATAAATGATGGGCTTTGCGGTGAGCAAGGTTAAGGTGTTTAAGAATGCCAATTCATCCTCGTCACACTCCACCGCACGTGCAGGCTTGCCCGCTTCCAGGGTGGCAAGCACGCGTTTTAACAGGTCAACCTCACCCTGTAGGGTTTTGTCGCCTTTTAACGCCTTGGCGGTGCGGTCCAAACGGCGCTCCACCATTTCCATATCCGCAAAAATGAGCTCTAAATTGATGGTTTCCATATCGCGCAGCGCGTCCACACTGCCGTCCACGTGAATAATGTCGTCGTTGGCAAAGCAACGCACCACGTGTACGATGGCGTCTACCTCGCGGATGTTGGCAAGGAACTTGTTGCCCAAGCCTTCGCCCTTGCTGGCACCCTTTACAAGACCCGCGATGTCTACAAATTCAATCACCGCAGGGGTCACCTTGGCGGGATTGTACATTTCGGTCAATACGTCCAAGCGGTCATCGGGGACCGAAACGATGCCGACATTGGGGTCAATGGTGCAAAACGGGTAGTTGGCAGAGCCTGCGCCTGCGTTGGTAATAGCGTTAAACAAAGTGGATTTACCGACATTGGGCAAACCGACAATACCTAATTTCATAGCATTTTCTCCTTATTGCTGTGGCATACCGCTGCCGCAGCATTTTTTGTATTTCTTGCCGCTGCCGCAGGGACACGGGTCATTTCTGCCGATTTTCTCGGCGGCGGTTTTGCGTATGGGTTGCTTTTTGGCAGTGGCATCTCCGCCGACACTTGCCGCGGTTGCATGTGCGACCGCTTTTCTGCGCGGCTCTTCTTCCTTGGGCTGTACCGCCAAAATCATACGTGCGGTGGATTCACGGATGGTGTTTATCATTTCGTCAAACAGGTCAAAGCCTTCCATGCGGTACGCCACGACAGGGTCGTGCTGACCGTACGCGCGCAGATGGATACCCGCGCGGAGCTGGTCCATATTGTCGATATGCTCCATCCAATAGGTGTCTACATTTTGCAACAGCACCACGCGCTCGGTTTCGCGCATAGAACTGCCAAACAGGCTTTCCTGTGCCGCATACCGTCTTTTGGCGCGGTCGATAAGCTGTATAACCAGGTCGGAAGGCTCCAAATCCTCCAGCTCCTGCGCGGAATACCGAAAATCATTGGGCGTGGTCAACAAACCGAGGTAATGCTCGCGCAAGCTCGCAAGATTCCATTCCTCGCGGTTTTCGCCGCTTGTAAACAGCGCCACCGTCTCCTCGATGTTATCGGTAACCATCTTGAAAACTGCGGTTTTCATATCCTTGCCGTCCAGCACCTCTTTGCGCTGTCCGTAGATGATTTCGCGCTGTTTGTTCATAACGTCGTCGTATTTCAGCACTTCACGACGCATTTGGAAGTTGCGGTCTTCTACGCGTTTTTGCGAATTTTCAATGCCCTTGGACAGCATAGGTGTTTCGAGTACCACTTCTTCCGACATACCAAACCGCGCCAATATCGCTTCCATCTGCGGACCGCCGAACAACCGCAGCAGGTCGTCTTCGAAGGACATATAAAAACGGGATGCGCCGGGGTCACCCTGACGGCCGGAACGGCCGCGGAGCTGGTTGTCAATACGGCGGGATTCGTGCCGTTCGGTACCGATGATAAACAGACCGCCGGCTTTTCGCACCGCCTCTGCTTCGGGTGCTATTTGCGCCTTATACATATCGTGTAATTGCTTGAAGGTGGCGCGTGCCGCCAAAATTTCCTGGTCGTCGGTTTCCCCGAAAGCGGTGGATTCCGCGATGAGTTCTTCGGGCATACCGTCTGCACGCATCTGCGCCTTTGCCATAAATTCGGGGTTGCCGCCGAGCATAATATCGGTACCGCGACCCGCCATATTGGTAGCAATGGTAACAGCACCCAGCTTACCTGCCTGCGCGACAATGCCCGCTTCTTTTTCGTGGTATTTTGCGTTCAACACCTCGTGCGGAATACCGCGTTTACGCAGAATATTGGACAAAATTTCGGATTTTTCGATAGAAACGGTGCCAACCAAAACGGGCTGCTGCCGTTTATGACATTCTGCAATCTGCTCCACAACCGCGTTGAACTTGGTTTTTTCGGTTCGGTAAATGGCGTCGGGGAAATCGTTGCGGATAATCGGTTTATTGGTGGGAATTTCCACCACGTCCAAGTGGTAAATCTCACCGAATTCCGCCGCCTCGGTTTGGGCGGTACCTGTCATACCCGACAACTTGCCGTACAAACGGAAATAGTTCTGGAAGGTGACGGTGGCTAAGGTTTTGCTTTCGCGCTCAACCTGTACGCCTTCCTTTGCTTCAATTGCCTGATGCAGACCCTCACTGTACCGTCTGCCGGGCATCAAACGGCCGGTAAATTCGTCTACAATAACAACCTGACCGTCTTTCACAACGTAATCCACGTCACGGCGCATGACACCGCACGCTTTGATGGCTTGGTTAATGTGATGCAGCAGGGTGACGTTTTCCATATCCATGAGGTTTTCCACCCCAAAGAATTTCTCGGCTTTCGCAACGCCTGCACGGGTAAGGGTGGCGGTTTTCGCCTTTTCATCCACGATATAGTCGCCGTCCACCGTATCCTGCTCTTTTTTGGTGTCCATTTCTTTGATGCGGAACACCTTTAAGCGTTTGGCAAGGCTGTCCGCACGCGCATACAGGTCGGTGGATTTCTCCCCTTGTCCCGAAATGATAAGCGGCGTACGCGCTTCGTCAATCAAAATGGAGTCCACCTCGTCCACAATGGCGAAATGGTGACCTCTCTGCACGAGGTCTTCCTTGTACAGCACCATATTATCGCGCAGATAGTCAAACCCCAATTCGTTGTTGGTGCCGTAGGTGATGTCTGCGGCATAGGCGGCTTGGCGCTCTGCGTTGGTAAGCCCGTGTACGATAAGACCGACCGATAGCCCCAAATAACGGTACACCTTGCCCATCCATTCGCTGTCGCGTCTGGCGAGGTAGTCGTTAACCGTCACGATGTGCACGCCCTTGCCTGTCAAAGCGTTCAGGTATGCGGGCAGGGTGGCGACCAGGGTTTTACCTTCGCCTGTACGCATTTCGGCAATACGCCCTTGGTGCAGAACGATACCGCCCAAAATCTGTACAGGGAAGTGTCGCATACCGAGTACGCGGTCGGCGGCCTCGCGGCACACCGCAAAAGCATCGGGCAGAATATCATCGGTGGTTTCACCGTCTGCCAGACGCGCTTTTAAAACATCGGTTTGTGCTTTCAGCTCCTCCGAGCTCATCGCGCGGTAGGTTTCTTCTAACGCCAGCACCTTGTCGCGAAGCGGCAATAACCGCTTGACCGCTTTTTCATTCGCATCGCCGAACAAAGCCTTAAAAAGTCCCATAGTGTCAGTTTCCTCCCGGGATATATCACTTTACGCTTATAAACATATATACAATATACTAGTATAGCACATATTTTTAAAAAAGACAACCAAAAAAGCACGACAGATTGTTTTCCTTGACAAATTTATTGTTTTACGATAGGATATTATTGTTTTGAAAGGTTGTGTAAGGATGTCTGACAGAAAAAGATTGGGACGTATTCTGGAATGGCTGCTGGCGGGGCTGATGTTGCTCGCATTGGTGCTTATTGTGACCTTGCCGTGGTCCATTCCCGACGTGACTATGCATTTTCCCGGCGAACCCGAACGGTTGTATGAAAAGTATTTTACGGTGCTGTCGGTTTCGGGTGTGATGGCGGAGCTGATTTTGTGGCAAGCGCGTCGCGTGATGCGGAATATCAATAAAGGCAAGGCGTTTTCCAAGGATACCGTCAAGCGGCTGTATGTTGTCGGTTGGGAAATGTTGGTGCTGGCGGCATTTTACTTCGTAATGACCTTCTTTTTGCATAAATTCTTTATGGTGGCGGTGTTTGTCGCGTTTGTCATTATGGGATTGTTGCTGTTTGTGTTGGGGCAGCTTTTTTCGGAAGCGTTCGCCTATAAAACCGAAAACGATATGACGATTTGAGGAAAGTTATGATTATAATCAATCTGGACGTAATGATGGCAAAACGAAAAATGGGACTTACGGAATTGGCGGATAAAGTGGGTATCACCCTGGCAAACTTGTCCATTCTTAAAAACAGCCACGCGAAAGCGGTGCGTTTTTCTACATTGGATGCGATTTGTAAAGCCCTCGATTGCCAACCGGGGGATATTCTGGAATACAAGCAAGACGAA
>JAZSED010000070.1:0-1660 GCA_045531495.1 Acutalibacteraceae bacterium | reverse complement strand
TATTCCCCTGTCAGGTACTCCCCTAACAGGGGAGATGCCCGAAGGGCAGAGGGGTGCCTGCCTTGGAAAGGAAATGTCCGAAGGACAAAGGGGTGGCTGTCCTGCAAGGACCGCGTAGCGGTGGATGAGGTGGGAAAGAACACATAACACCTCATCAGGCTCGCTTTGCTCGCCAGCTTCTCCTCAAGGAGAAGCCGGGGATTTTCGCGACCGAGCGCAAGCGAATGTCGACGGAGTTGAGAAGCGATTAGGTGCGACTTTTGCGGTGTTTTGCGGCAGCAAAACCGAGCGTACGATAATGCGCTCGAGCAAAACGTCGACGGAGTTGCGAAGCAACTCCACCTAACCGCACCCACCCTATGGGTTGCTTTTTTTATTTGTTTTGATTAAAGGTGGAAGTAAACGGGTCGGCATACAGGGTGGTTTCGGTATCCCCTATCATCACCGTCACGTACGCGCGCGCGGTAATTTCCATATCTGCACCGCCTTGCACCTTATCCACACCGGTGATACACACACTCATATCCAAGCCCGTATCCCACAGGTCGTAATAAACGCCTGCCTCTTTGACACTCAACCTTTTCACAAACGAGTTGGTCTCGGTAAGTGCTATATCCAGGGTGTTATCCCCGATGACAGACGCCACACCGATAAGCATACCGTAATCGGTCACCGCACACTTTTCACCGTCAAGGGTCATGTACATACTATCCGCATCGGTCGTAAACGCGAAGCGGCTGACAAACCGCACACCTGCCAACGCTTCATTGACCGACGTACCGACGTTACCGATGTTCGGCGTTTCCTCTGTCGGTTTTATAAACGTTGCGGACAAGGTGCCTTCCGTAGAGGCGGTAAAGGTATACTTTGTACCGTCCTCGGTCTCGCGGAAGCCAACACGGGTCGGTACCACCTTGTTGCCGTTTACGTCGGTCACATACAAGCTGCCCGCCTGTAATTCGTAGCCTTCGTTCGGGTTTACGTCAAGAGTATAGGCAAATGCGCCTTCGTTGGCGGTTTCTTCTACCGTGTAGGCGATGCTGCCGCCGCGATACGCAAGGTCGTATGCATTTTCCGCTTCGTTGGCGACCATATCTACCGCTCTGCCGTTTGCATCCAGCTTGGTAAGGGTGATACCGCCGATATCGTGTTTTACCGTAGATACCGCATACGCAAGTTTGCCTGCGGTGGTGTACGGCACGGTGGCTTCTTCATAGTATGTCGCCTGCGCTTCGCCCTGCGGATAAATCCACACTTTGACGCTGGTGCCGACCGCACGCACTTTCACAATTACGGTTTGCGGCAACACTTCTTCAAAGGTGGTTTCAAAATGGTTGTACATATCGGTTGCGGACGTGCCGTTTCTCTGCGCTTTAATGTCCGATCCACCTGCGATGGTAATGCCGCCACGGCCGATAGCCACAAATGCTTGGTTTTGTACCATTTTATACCAACCGGTAGTAAAGTGGCCGGGGTTCTGCTGACGGAAACCGAGAATTACCGCGCCGTAGGTGTCGCTTTCGAAACGTACGGTAAAGGTGGTTTCAAAGTTTTGCAGTGAAATTTCTTCACCCAAAGAGTTCAGCGGCACGAGCGAGTCTACCTTACGGAAGATTTCACCGCTTGCCTTTGTGGTATGGCGCTGCAAATAGTAATCATA
>JAZSED010000088.1:0-2911 GCA_045531495.1 Acutalibacteraceae bacterium | reverse complement strand
TATAGCAGTAGTTTACGGGATCGCTGTAAACAACGGTGCCGTCCGCCAATTTCACGAAGGTGCGGGTGATGATACCCACGTTGCTGGCATCGAACGTATCATTTTTAATGTTCTTGACGTGTACAGCAACATCTACATAGTCGGAGCAAAGGTCATAATACTTATTCGCCGCCGGCCAGGTGGGCTCTTGGATATGCATGCTTTCGAGTGCTTTTTCAAGGGTCAGTTTGTTCGGGTCACCCTTCCACAGAGTTTCTGCCGCGAGAATCATACCGTATTCCGCAACTTCAACCCTCGCACCGTCTGCCATCATATACATCTTGTCGCCTTCACGAATGACGTTCAAGCGATATACAAAGCGCAGGCCGCTTTCTTCTTCGTGGGTAGAAGCACCAACCAGAGCCATATTCAGGTCATCCAAAGTCGGCTGATAGAAGTCGGCTTCTACGGTGAAGGGGCCTACAGCCTCTGCGGGAAGCTGATACTCAAGAGCATCGCCTTCCTCACGGAAGCCTACGCGGGTGGGAACGAACGCTTTGCCGTTCGCGTCGGTAACAATGAGAGAACCCGCTCTCAATTCATAGCCTTCGCCCGCCTTCACGGTGATTACCTTGGTTTCTTCATCCACAACAGCAGTGTTGTCTTCTTGCGGTTTTTCAGCGCCGCAGACGCAATCGCCTTCGGAGAAGTCGTGGGGCACTTTTTCGGTTTCATGGTCGCATTCGTCGCAAACCTGATAGTGCTGGTCGCCGTCAACAACGTAGGTGTATGCGTGATCTTCGACATCGCGGATGTCGCCGCATTCGTTACAATCAGCGTCGCAAGCATTGTCGTATACGTGATCACCAACGGTACGAGTATAACCGCATTCGCAGGTTGCATCGCAAGCGTTGTCGTATTCGTGTGCTGCTACATCGGCTTTTTCACCGCAAGCACATTCGTTCCAGTGATTGTCGTCGTCGTAGTTCGGGGTTGCAAAATCGCAAACGTGCTCGGGCGCGTTTTCGTCATTTACTTTGTAAGACACAGGTGCGCCTGCCGCATCCAGATGCACAACAGACACAGGGCCAAACAAACCGTTGTCTCTGCCGATACCGAAAGCGATGGTGCCGGCTTTATCGTAATCGACGGTTACGGGGTTTGCGCTGTTGTCATAATACGTCGTAGAGCCATACGCCGTGCTCGAGTTAGAACTAAACACCTTAACGGTAAGTTTATTGTTGATCACGCGAACGGTTACACCGATGTAACGGTCGCCGCTGATAGCGGTGCCAAAGGTCGCGGTGGTGTTCGCGTTGTACATCGCATCATCGATATCATCGCCTGCGCCGATGGAAATACCGGTGGCGGAAATCACGATAAGGCCCTGCTCCTTGTTAACCTCGTTCAGAGCATCCACAAACTTACCGGGGGTCTGCTGGCGGAAACCGATGAGTGCAGTGGTGTTCGCCGACTCCATACGGAAGTAGGTGGTGGCTTCAAAGTTCTTGTACTGCAACGGTGTACCGTCCACTTTGGGCACGAGCGAAGAAATAACGCCCATATTTTCAGCGGCTACCTGCGTTTTCCAGCCGCGCTGTACCCACAGGTTGTACTGTGCGGTCTTCATACCTGCGGTGAAGTTCGTATCCGGGTCACCGGCATAGGTGGTACCCACAGGGGTCTCCGCATAGTGGTCTTTATTGTTGTAGTAGCCGTCAAATGCGGTCTGATATTTTTCTTGCAAGAGAACGGAATTGGCGTTGGTATTGTTGAAATCATACCAAGCCTGGCCGCTCGCGGTGTATTTGCCGTTTGTGTATTCGATGGTGTCTTTCTGGGTGAATTCAAAGGTTGCACAGTTGTCAAAATCAACCGGCTCGCCGCTGTCGCCCAGCGCGGTCACGCGGATGTCCAGCAGCTTTCTGGTCTGGGAAGTACAACCAACCGAAATGTAACCTGCAGGCAGGTCACGGGTCAAGGTTTCCACGCCTTCGCCGATAACGGCTTTAGAGTCGATTTTGATGACCTTCCAGGTCAGTTTGTTGCCAACAACTTTGACGTACAAGGTGTGAGGAGAATTTTCCACGACTTTTTGCTCGTTCGCGAATGCGATAGCATTATTCGCATTAGCGCGATCCTGCAGGTTGCCGGGGACAACGCCGTCTACTTCACGGTCGGAAACAATCACAGCATCGCCGCAGTATTCTTTGTTGAATACACCGCCGCTGCTTGCCTGCATTCTGCCGGGGTCTTTCTCGCGGAAGGACAGGAACACGCCGCCGCGACCGGAAGAACCTGCCACGATAAAGTCCACTTCCGCTTCAAAGTTCTTCATTTTCGCCAAAGAGCCGTCGGCGGTTTTCAGCGCCAAGGTAAAGCCCTTACGCAGTACCGTGCCTGCGTAACCGCTGCCCGTTCTGGTGAAACGCAGCGACTGGGTGCTCTTCTCTAAGTCCCAAACGATTTGGGTGGGATTGCCGGTGTCGGTCTGGAATGCATTGGAATTCTGACCGACAAAGTCAAGCGCGCAGTATTCCGCAGATTCGCGGTTGTAGAACGGCGCAAATTTGCTGTTAAACCAATTTTGGATAGCGGTGTCGGTCGACGCCGGGGTGAAAGCGGCTTTCGAGGCAAATTTGCCTTCGCTGTCCGCAATCGCGATAACGTCCGAGAAGTCCGCACGGAATTTGTTGACGTTCATGGGAGCGTCAAAATCTTTAGCAACACCGTTGCCGTCCAGATAGGTAAGCGAGATAGCGCCAAAGTCTGCTTTTTTAGCGGTGATACCGTATGCCAAAGTACCTGCCAAGTCGCAGTTAATGGTCGCAGGCGCATCGCTGTTATCATAGTACACCGTACCGGAGGTCGCGCCGACAACTTTCACGGTCAATTTGTCGTTGACCGCTTTGACGGTAACGCGGAGTTTATT
>JAZSED010000027.1:0-33034 GCA_045531495.1 Acutalibacteraceae bacterium | reverse complement strand
AATGTCCATGCTGTACTGTCCCTGATACTGAATATTGTGAATGGTAAATACCGTCTTGATATTCTGATACTCGGGACGGGAACCGTAATACAGCGTAAAGTACACGGGTGCCAACGCAGTCTGCCAATCGTTAAGATGCAGAATATCCGGATAAAAATCCAGCGCAGGCATCATTTCAAGAATGGCGCGGGAGAAAAACGCAAACCGCTCCGCATCATCATAGTGCCCGTAAAGGCCCTGTCGTTTAAAATAGTATTGATTATCCAACAAATAGTAGATAACGCCCTTGTATTTTGCCTCAAAAATACCGCAATACTGCCGTCTCCACGCCACCGGCACCGAAATGCTGGTGACAAAGGTCATAGTCTCGCGCATTTCCTGCGGAATGGAATCATACAGCGGCAAAACCACACGGCAACCGACAAGACGTTTGCGCATCGCGACAGGCAAAGAGCCCGCAACGTCCGCAAGTCCGCCCGATGCGATAAAAGGCAGCGCCTCACTGGCGGCATATAAAACTTTCATATAAAAATCCTCTTTTCAATTACACGATGCTGTTTTTCGCAATATAAATGGGATAGGTGTCACAGCCCTGCAACGTCTTACCCGTCTTAATGACTACGTTCTTATCAATAATCAGATTACGCAACACCGCGTTCTGACCGATATAAGCACCCTGCATAATCACACAGTTTTCCACAACCGCACCTTCGCCGATTTCCACGTCACGGAAAATGACCGAATCTCTTACAGTGCCGTCCACAACCGCACCGTCACCTACGAGCGAGTTGCTGACAGTGCTGTACAGACCGTATTTTGCAGGCGCACAATCGCGTACCTTCGTATAAATCGGACGTCCGCTGAGGAAAATCTCGTTGCGTACTTCGGGTCGCAATAACGCCGTATTCGCGGAGAAATACTGCTCAGGAGAATGAATTATCATGGTTTTTTCTTTGATTTCATACCCCAAAACGAATATTCTGTCCAAATGCTTTTGCAGAATATCCCGCTCAAAATGCATCAGATTACGACCCACAGCGTCCTTCACCATCTGCATCAGATACGCCTTATTGATAACGTATAAACCGATACCGAAATTACCTTCGGCGGTGTCCGCCTGGTTGAAGACCATATCGGATACGCGACCGTTATTGTCGGTCCACACCATCATACGGTCGGTGGCACCGATGAGCGTGGTCTTAACGTAACCTAAGGTAACGTCTGCGCCGCTGTCAAGATGTGCTTTCACCATTTTATCCAAATCAATGTTGGCAACCGTGTAGCAGTCGGACAACACCACGATTTCTTCCTTCGATGCACGCAGGAAGGACAGGATATCCGACAAAGAGGAAATACGGCCCTCATACAAATCATCCGAGCCAAGCGGCGGCAGATAATACAGACCCTGATTTTTGCGGGACAAATCCCACGCCTTACCCGAGCCGAGATGGTCCATCAAGGAGTTATAATTCTTTTTGGTGATAACACCCACCTTGGAAATACCCGCGTTGACCATCGAGGACAGCGCAAAATCGATAAGGCGATAGCGACCGCCGAACGGCGCAGAGCCGATAGCGCGCAGATTGGTCATATCCTTAAGCATACCGTCGCCCATATTCGGGAACAAAAGACCCATCGTTTGATTTTTGAGCATATTATTCCCCTCCTTCCACGTCGGCTTCTACCATGGCTTTGGCAGGTACCGATGCGTTTTTACCTACGCGGATGTTTTCTGCGATAACCGCCACGCCCCAATCTTCGAGGTCTTTGCAATCCTCGGGGCGTTCACCTACAGAAGCATTTTCTTCAATAACGGTATTTTCCGCTAAGATAGCATATTGTACGTGTGCACCCTTCTTGACGTGGGTGCCGGGCATCAGAATGGAGTCGCGAATGACCGCGCCTTCCTCAACCGTAACACCCGAGAAAATAACCGAGAAATCCACCTTACCGTAGATATTGCTGCCTTCGGAAATCATACTGTTCTGCACCTCGGCAGTCTCTGCAATGTACTGCGGCGGCAGACCCGTGGTGCGGGAATAGATGCGCCATTTCGGGTCGGACAAATCCAGCGGCACGTGCGGATTGAGGAGGTCCATATTCGCCTCCCACAAACTGTCGATGGTGCCGACATCCTTCCAATATCCATCAAAGCGATAGGTGAACATGCGTTCGCCGCCGTTCAGCATCGCAGGGATAACGTTTTTACCGAAGTCGTTGCTCGATTCGGGGTCTTTTTCATCCTCTTCAAGATAGTAGCGCAACTTTTTCCAATCGAACACATAAATGCCCATGGATGCCAAATTGCTCTTCGGGTTTTTCGGCTTTTCCTCAAACTCGTAGATAGAGCCGTCGGGATTGGTATTCAGGATACCGAAGCGGGACGCTTCTTCCATCTCCACTTCCAAAACGGCCACCGTACAAGCGGCATCCTTTTCTTTGTGCGCCTCAATCATCGCGGCATAGTCCATTTTATAGATATGGTCACCCGACAGTACCAATACGTAATCAGGGTCATACCGTTCAATGAAGTTCAGGTTTTGGTAAATCGCGTTGGCGGTGCCTTTGTACCAATCGGCACCCGCGTTTCTCTGGTACGGAGACAGCAGATGCACACCCGCGTCCATACGGTCTAAATCCCACGGCTGACCCGAGCCGATATAATCGCTCAGCTCGAGAGGTTGGTACTGCGTGAGAACACCCACCGTTTCAATACCCGAATTGATGCAGTTGGATAACGGGAAGTCGATAATACGGTACTTGCCACCGAACGGCACCGCAGGCTTTGCGATACGGCGCGTCAGCGCATACAAACGACTTCCCTGGCCGCCTGCCAACAGCATAGCGACACATTCTTGTTTGCGGAACATAAAAATCCTCCCTTATTCCGTGTTTGCTCGTCCATCATAGCACACTATGTTTTTCTCTCCAAAAATATACCGGCCGTCAATGGGCGCACAACTTCTACATATATGTTAACAAATATTTTCCCAAAATGCAAGGTCACTTTTTGTAAAAAAGATAGCAAGTCAATAAAACTTTTTTGGAAGAATTTGTATAATTTGCATAAAAACAGCCCTTTAACACACGTGTATGCCTATTCTATCACACCGCCGCGGTCGAAAAAAGGAAAAGTAGGTCCGTACAGAGCCTTACGTATCTGTTTTTTCGTTTTTTGAAAGTTTTTGAACTTTTTTAAAAAAAAGGGTTGATTTTTTTGAAAAACGCGTTATAATCAAATCGAACGAACGTTCGGAACAAGTGTTCGGCTTTTCCGCACGGCAGATACCTGTACAATCGGAGGAAACAATTATGTGGAATGTATTACAACTTGCCGTTATGGCTCTCGCTTTTTTATACGTGTTCAATAAGACACACTTTTTTGTCAATCGCGTGGTGGCATTTGTGCCGTTGGGGATGTTGCTTTTGGATGCCACCTCCCTGTCTGCACATTTTGCGTCCATCCCCGCTCTGTTTGTAATTATGGAGCTGGCAAGAATAACCGTTCTCGCTTGCTGTGTGGCCGCGGTGCGCCGTGACGCGCGTATGCTTGCCGCACGTCGCCGCGAGCGGGCAAAAACAGCCTTCAAGGCGCGTACCGCGGTCGTGCAACGTGCGGAGAACGTATACGAGTTGCCGCTGTACGCATAATTTTATGTTGCTTTTTCAAAAATTAACGGTATAATAATGGAGGGCAGACGTTGTCTGCTCTCCATTTTTTACAGCGAGGTTTTTTTATGGCATTTTTAACCGTTGCACAGCAGGTGCTGATTCTGTTTATCCTTATCGGTGTCGGGTTTGTTTCCACCAAAGCGAAGCTGTTAAACGAGGCTGTCACAAAAGGGCTTACCGACCTTGTACTGTATTGTGTGACGCCGTGTGTGTTAATAAAATCCTTCGTGGAAATCCCGTTCAGCGCGCAGAAGGTAAAGGAATTATTTGTGTGCCTGCTGATTTCCGCCTTGATACACGTCGGGTTTATCCTGCTCTCTTTCCCTTTGATAAAAGATGCAGATAACTCCCGCGAACGTATGTTACGGTTTTGCATTATTTTTTCCAACGCGGGCTTTATGGGACTGCCCTTGCAGGAAGCCTTGCTCGGTGACGAGGGCACCTTCTTCGGCGGCGCGTACGTGGCTGTTTTTAACGTGGTTATCTGGTCGTTCGGCTTGCTTTTGATGAGCGGTGACCGTCGCACGCTATCCCTCAAGAAGATGTTCTTGACACCCGGTATTCTCGGGGTACTCATCGGCCTTTTACTGTTTGTGCTGCCGCAAATCCTTCCTGTTTTCCGCCTGCCGGAGCTGGTATTTTCCCCTATAAAGCATCTTGCCAATCTCAACACGCCCGTTCCGATGCTGGTTATCGGCTACTATCTCGCGAACACCGACCTGAAAAGCTCGTTGCGGGATTTTAAGAGCTTTTACGTTATCCTTTTGCGAACCGTCGCGCTGCCGCTGGTCGCGCTGGGTGTGATGTACGTGTGCGGCGTACGCGGCACTATGCTGATTTCGCTCACCATTTCCGCCGCCGCTCCCACCGCCGCGCTTTCTACTATGTTCGCGGCAAAATATGACCGCTATCCCGGCACCTCCTGTAATATCGTATCACTGACCACCCTGCTTTCGGTGGTCACCATGCCTTTGATAGTCGGTCTGGCAGGTATGCTCGCTTGAAAAAACGCATAATTTTCCGCTGAAAACGGCGCTCTTTTGAGTGCCGTTTTTTTGTTGCAAAAAAACTTTATATAAATAGTACTTTTTTTCAAAAAGCTATTGATTTTTCATAAAAACTTCTATATAATGATTTTTGTGGTTAAAAGTGCATCTCAGTGGTGCATTGCGGTTAATTTTTAACATTTCAACATAGTTTTCAACAATGTGTGAAATACCTTTCTTTTCCCTTTCTATTTTGCTGTTTGGAGGTGAGATATATGCTGTATGGACGGTACCGACACAACGTGGATGCCAAAGGCCGTATGTTTGTGCCGGCAAAATTCCGTGAAAAGTTAGGTGAAGGCTTTATCGCGGCAGCGGTACTCGATAAATGTATATGTCTCTACTCCATCAGCGAATGGGACGAACTGCTCGGCGGCATTGCTGCTCTGCCGATGACCCAAGGGCGCGTACTGATGAGACAGCTTACCTCCAACGCAGAGGACGTCACGCCCGACGCGCAGGGACGTATCTTACTGCCCAAGCACCTGCTCGCATACGCGGGTGTTGAAAAAGAGGCAATGGTCATCGGTGCCGGCAAGCGTGCGGAAATATGGAATCCCGCCATCTTCGACGAGGCCACGCAGCAGCTTACCCCCGAATCTATGGAAGAACAATTTATGAAGCTCGGCTTCTAAAAGGGCTTTGATAGCAGGAAAGGCGTGAACGGTAATGGCTGACAGCGGACAGTATCATATTCCGGTGTTGTTGCAGGAAACCGTCGACGCATTGGAAATCAAACCCGACGGCATATATCTTGACGGCACAGCAGGCGGCGGCGGACATTCCTTCGCTATCGCAAGTCGCCTCACAAGCGGTCGGCTGATTTCATTGGACCGTGACCCTGATGCGATTGCCGCCGCAAGCGCGCGGCTGCAGGGTCTCCCCGCCACGGTGGTACATTCCAACTTCACCGAGATGGACACTGTGTTGTCCTCACTGGACATTTCTGCCGTAGACGGCATTTTGATGGATATCGGTGTTTCGTCCCATCAGTTGGATGAAGGCTCCCGCGGCTTCTCATATCACGCGGACGCACCGCTTGATATGCGTATGAGTCAAAGCGGCACCACCGCTGCAGACCTGGTAAACACCTTATCCGAACAGGAACTTGCAAAAATCTTTTTCGAGTACGGCGAAGAAAAATTCTCCCGCCGTATCGCCGCGGATATTGTCCGTTGTCGGGCAAACAATACCATTGACACCACCTTGCAGTTGGCAGATATCATCTGCAACGCCGTTCCCGCCGCTGCACGGCGAGACGGTCACCCCGCGCGGCGCGTGTTTCAGGCACTGCGCATCGCCGTAAACGGCGAGTTGGATTGTTTATCCGCCGCATTGGATACTGCGTTTGACTGTTTAAAGGACGGCGGCATCTTAGCGGTCATCACCTTTCATTCGCTTGAGGACCGCATTGTAAAACAGCGGTTTCAATCCTTAAAGCAAGGATGCATTTGCCCAAAGGACTTTCCCATTTGCACCTGCGACAGAACCCCTGCGGGACACCCCGCAAAGCCTGTAACCGCATCCGCGGAGGAGTTGGCGCAAAACCCCCGCGCCCGTTCCGCTAAGCTCAGATGCATCCGCCGTCTGCACGAACGGTATGAATAATATATATAAAGGAATATTAAAGAAGGAGACGTTTTTATGGCTAACGCTGAATACGCGTACGACCTGTCGCTTTTCGAAAGCAAGAAAACCAAGCTGGTCGCCTTAAAACCGAATAAAAAGGAAATCAAGCGCAATACCCGTCGCGAAAAACTGCAGCGTGTTCTCAACGTTTCCGCTGTTGTGTTAATTGTTTTGGCGGTTATTGCCGTTATCGGTATGCGCATCACCTTAGGTGTACAGCTCACCGAGGTAAACGCCCGTATTTCGCAGGCAGAAACCCGTCTTGCCGAATTGCAGAGCGAACAGGTGCGTTTAGAGTCCGAGCTGGCAAGTAAAACTTCCATCGCCAATGTAAATGAATATGCCCGAGGAAGCGGTATGACACTGTCAGACACCAACCAAATCAACTACATCACCGTATCCGGTGCGGACACGGTAACCGTTTCTGACAGCAATGTCGGCTTTCTTGCCGCCGTTTGGAATGGTATTGTGCAGATTTTCTCGTAAAATCTGCATAGGCCTTCCTATTCTTAAATAGGTATATTACAGCGTACTGCATCGAGAGTTGGGAGAATATCTTAACTCTCGTTTCTTGCTTTTCTTTAGGGTAAACTTACCGGTAAAAATGTAGAGGTGACACATATGCACAAGAAAAAAAGTAAAGAACAGGTGACCGGGAATAAGCCTTCCAACTCTATGAAGGCACGTAGTTATTTCGCCCTTTTTCTGATGGTAATCGCCGCACTGTACATCGTTTACAATATGGGTATTATTCAATTGGTGGAGGGCGACGAATGGTTAGCGCGTGCCCGCTCGCAACAGGTGAGCGACAGCCAGGTGGCTGCCAAGCGCGGCACCATATACGATGCCAATATGGAACCGCTTGCCGTTTCCGCAGAGGTTTGGCGGTTGATTATGTCTCCGCTTGCACTTTCCAACGTAAATCTCAACAATTACGAAAATTTTGCAACCGTAGACCATCTTCGCGCATTTGTTGCCGACGAACTGTCAACCATCTTGGAGGTTGACCGCGAAACGTTATATAACCAAACGGGTAAAACCACTTCGCAATACGAGGTTATCAAAAGCCGCGTAGAATTCAACCAAAAAGAAGCATTCAGCAAATGGGTTACCGAGAATAAGCTTGCGGGCGTTTTCAGTATTATCCCCGATTATAAGCGCTACTATCCGCAAGGCGCGTTACTCTCCCATGTGCTCGGCTTCACCGGCACCGACAACAAAGGCCTCGAAGGCCTGGAGGCGGCGTACAACGACATTCTTTCCGGTACACCCGGCCGCATCGTCACCGCGCAAAACGGTTGGGGCGACCAGATGCCCACCGAGATGGAATACAGCAAGGTGGTGGATGCCGAGGACGGTAACAGTTTAAAGCTGACCATTGACCAAACCATACAGATGTATGCCGAAAAATATTTAGAAGAAGCGGTCAAGGATACGGGCACCACCAATCGCGGCAGCGTTATCATCCAGGATGTCAATACAGGCGGTATTCTCGCCATGGCAACCAAGGGTGACTATGACCCCAACCAGCCGTTTACCCTTTCAGAGGAAACGCTGGCATACATTGAGGAGTTGCCCGAAGAAGAAAAAGCCTCCTTCCGTAAAACCGCACTTGAGACCCAATGGAAAAACAAGGCCGTTTCGGAGACATACGAACCCGGCTCGGTTTTTAAAGTGTTTACCGCCGCCGCAGCCCTTGAAGAGGGTATCGGCGCACTTTCCACGAGTTATAACTGCCCCGGCTACCACGTAGTTGGCGGCTGGACCATCCGTTGCCATAAAGCGGGCGGTCACGGTGTGCAGGATATGGCAGGTGCCATTTCCACTTCCTGCAACCCGTATTTTATGCAGCTCGGTCTTAAAATGGGCGGCAGCGTATTCTTTAAATACTTCACCGCCTTCGGCTTTACCGAAAAGAGCGGTATTGATATGAGCGGTGAAACCTCCAATGCGGGTTTGTATCACTCGGAGCAAACCTTAAACAACACCGCCTCGTCCCTTGCAACCGCCGCTTTCGGCCAGACCAGCAAGGTCACACCTATACAGATGATTACCGCCATTTCCACCATCGCAAACGGTGGCAAATTGCTCACACCTCACGTGGTAGAGCAGGTCCTGGACAGTGACGGCAACGTGGTTGACAACACCGAAACCGTGGTGCGCAGACAGGTTATTTCCAAAGAAACCGCTTCAAAGGTTTCGGATATGATGCTGGAAGCGGTCACCACCGGCGGCTGCAAAAGTGCGTATGTTGCAGGATACCGCGTCGCAGGTAAGACAGGTACCTCCGAAAAGCGTGATATGGAAGGTAATGAAGTGGTCGCCTCCTTTGCAGGCTTCGCACCCGCCGACGATCCTAAGGTCGCTATTCTCGTGCTGTTGGACCAGCCGCAATGCGCCGTACGCTTCGGCGGCACCATTTCCGCGCCGGTAGCGCAAAAAGTCCTGTCGGATGTACTGCCGTATCTCGGCATCGAGCCCAAATACACCACAGCGGAACTCGCGAAGCTCAGCACCACCTCCCCTGCCGTCACCGGCAAACCGCTTGCCGCCGCAGAGGCCGCCGTTTCCAACGCAGGTCTTTCGGTGCGTAAGGTGGGCAGTGGTGACACCGTATTAAAACAAATTCCCGAAGCAGGACAATCTATGCCCAAAAACGGTATTGTGGTACTGTATACCGATGAAAGTGTACTCGAACGCACCGTTACTGTCCCCAATTTTCAGGGTATGAGCGTTTCCGCCGCCAATTTAGCGGCCGCCAACGCGGGCTTGAACATACAGTTGTCCGGTGTCGGCCTGGAATCGGGTCAAACAGCCGCCAACAAGCAAAGCATCGCACCGGGTACAGCGGTTGCCCCCGGCACCTCTGTTACCGTTTCCTTCATATATAACGATGCCGCAGACGGCGGCTGATATCCAAAGGAGGCTTTTCAATGAAATTATCCGAAGTGTTACAGGGCATCACTGTGCAGCCCTATGCCGTTTCGCCCGAAACTGACATTGTCTCGGTTACCTGCGATTCTCGCAAGGTAGAGGCAGGCACGTTGTTCGTATGCATCAGCGGTACCGTTGTTGACGGACACGATTTCGCCGCAGGTGCGCTTGAAAAAGGTGCCAAAGCGATTGTGGTAGAACGGGATTTGGGGTTACCCAATCAGATTGTCACCGAAAACGCACGCCTTGCCTGGTCCTTTATTTCTGCGAATTGGTTTCATCACCCCTCCAAAAGCCTGCACCTGGTGGGTGTAACAGGCACCAACGGCAAAACCACCACTGTATGCCTCCTCAAAAGTATTCTCGAAGCGGCAGGTCATAAAGTAGGTCTTGTAGGTACCATTCAAAATATGATAGGTGACCGCGTTCTGCCTGCCGCCCGCACCACCCCTGATACCTATGAACTGCAAAGCTTGTTTGCGTTGATGGTGGCGGAAGGGTGCACCTACTGTGTGATGGAAGTTTCCTCACACGCATTAGACCAATACCGCGTCGGCTGCTGTACCTTCGACGTGGGCGTGTTCACAAACCTTACCCAGGACCATCTTGATTACCACGGCACAATGGAAAACTATATGCTCGCCAAAAAACGCCTGTTTGAAATCAGCCGTCACGCAGTGCTCAATATGGATGACCCGTGGTGCGCAGCGCTGGAAGAAGGTCTGTCTACGCCGGTCACCCGTTTTTCCATCAAAAATAACAAAGCGGATTTCATTGCTAAAAATATTTGCTATAAGCCCGACGGTGTGAGATTTGAACTCATCACCCCCGACACTATAGGTCGCGTAAAATTGCATATCCCGGGCGAGTTCTCGGTGTATAACGGCATGTCGGCGGCGGCGGCAGCCCTCACGCTGGGCATCCCCTTTGAAACGGTGGTCGAGGCACTCCGCGTAGCGGTCGGCGTGAAGGGTCGCGCCGAAATTGTCCCCACCGAACGGGATTTTACAGTGGTCATCGACTATGCGCACACCCCCGACGGCTTGGAAAACATCTGTAAAACACTCAAAGAGTGCTGTGAAGGACGTCTTGTTACCGTGTTTGGCTGCGGCGGCGACCGCGACCGCACAAAGCGGCCGAAGATGGGTGCGGTGGCAGCGGCACTGTCCGACTATGTGATTGTCACTTCAGACAATCCGCGTTCCGAAAACCCCGCCGCCATTATCGAAGAAATTGTCGGCGGTATCAAGGGTGCCAAAACCCCGTATACGGTTGTCGAAAACCGCATTGAGGCCATTCACTATGCCATCAAAAACGCCAAACCGGGCGACACCATCCTGCTGGCAGGCAAAGGCCATGAAACGTATCAGATTTTGGCAGACGGTACCATTCATTTAGATGAACGCGAAGTGGTTGCCGAAGCGCTCAAGGGTTAAAGCTAAAAATGTTGAGGAGTAAAGACGTATGAACATCACACAAATTATCATTCTGGCCGCTTGCGGTATATTTTCCTTCGGACTTGCCGCTCTTCTCGGCAAGGTAGTCATCCCCGAACTGCATCGTCTGCATTTCGGTCAAACCATTCGCGAGGAAGGCCCTGCCTGGCATCAAAAAAAGCAAGGCACCCCCACAATGGGCGGTATTATCTTCATCCTTGCCACCACCGTGTCCGCGGTCCTCGGCTTGTTGGCTGCACAGTTGTTTTTGACCGACAAACCGCTCGCAGACGGCGCACTTTTAGTGGTCAAACTGCTCGGCACGCTGTTTTTACCGCTCGGTTGCAGTGCCATTGGCTTTGCAGACGACTACATCAAAGTGGTTAAAAAACGTAATTTGGGATTAACCGCCCTTCAAAAGCTGTTGGCACAGCTGCTCGTTGCGGTCTTGTATGCCCTGTCACAGTTCCTGGTTGGGGGCACCAACATCCACGTGCCCTTCTTCGGTATGGTGGATTTTGGCTTTTGGTATATCCCCTTCTGTGTATTCGTGATTATTGCTATGAGCAACGCCACCAACCTCACCGACGGTGTAGACGGTCTTTGCGGCAGTGTCAGCTTTGTGGCGGTCTTGCCTTTTGTCGTATTGGCAGGCCACAGCGCCGCTTTCGGTCTGGAATTGGTCGCGGTCGCCTTCGCAGGCGCACTTGCAGGGTTCCTTTTGTGGAATCTGCACCCTGCCAAGGTGTTTATGGGCGATACGGGCTCGCTGTACATCGGTGCGGTTTTGACCTCCCTCGCGTTTGCTCTTAACATTCCGTTTGTTTTGGTGCCGGTCGGCATCATCTATATTCTTGAAAATCTGTCGGTCATTCTGCAGGTTTCCTACTTCAAAATCACCAAAGGCAAGCGTCTTTTCAAAATGAGCCCTCTGCACCATCACTTTGAGCTGTGCGGTTGGAAAGAAAACACCATTGTCGCCGTGTTTTCCGCTGTTACTCTGGTAGGATCTGTTGTTGCCGTATTACTGATGATATAAGAGATATACTATAAATTAAGCCCGCATCCGCTTGTGCGGTGCCTTGCGGCAAAACATTTACAAAGAGGTGAACCGAATGTCGGTCGTTCCGATGACCGCCGATCCCACTGCGGCGATTAAAAAGAAAAAAAGACCGTTTTTCTGCACGGCAAGCTTTGACGTCCCGTTTTTGATTATTATGCTCGCCGTCCTGGTGGTAGGTCTTATTTCATTATATTCTGCCAGCTATGCATATGCCTTCTACCACTATGAGGGCGACAGTATGTTTTTTATACGGAAACAGCTGCTTTTTACCGGTATAGGCCTTGCGCTGATGCTGTTGTTTTCGTTTATTGACTACCACCGTTGGCACGGCGTCGCTTGGGTAATGTGGCTCGGCTCATTAGTGCTTTTGGGTATAGCCTTGCTTCTCCCGTCATCCACCGGTATCCACCGTTGGATCCGTTTGCCGGGTCTCGGTCAATTCCAACCGTCAGAACTAGCTAAATTCGCCCTTATTGTGCTGTTTGCACATCTGATTTCACTTAACTACAGTCGTATCAAGACTTTTTTACATGGGTTTGCCCCGCTTATCACCGTCCTTGGCGTCACCTGCGGTCTTGTTGTTATCGAGCCGCACCTTTCGGGTACCGTGCTGCTTTGCTGTCTCGGCCTTGTGTTGATGATGGTGGGCGGTGTGCGCAAAAGATACCTTTTTGCTTTGGTCGGCCTCGGTATCCTTGTGGTATACGTGGTTGTTTTCGTTTTGGGATACGAGCAAGAACGCATGGACGTGTTTAACGACCCTATGGGTGTTTATAACTCCGGCGTTGACGGGCGCAACCAGGCATGGCAAACGGTACAATCGCTGTTCACCATCGGTTCGGGCGGTCTTTTGGGTCAAGGCCCCGGCAATTCCCGTCAAAAACACCTGTTTCTACCCGAACCGCAAAATGACTTTATCTTCGCGGTGGTCTGCGAAGAACTCGGTTTTATCGGCGCGATTGTTATTATTGGTTTGTTCGGCCTGTTGGTATGGCGCGGCTTTTATATCGCTATGCACGCATCCGACCGTTTCGGCGCCATACTCGCCACCGGTCTTACGGCACAGGTCGGCATACAAGCCCTGCTCAATATCGCTGTTGTCACAAACAGCTTCCCAAACACAGGTATCAGCTTGCCCTTCTTCAGCTACGGCGGCACCTCTCTGGTTATGCTGTTACTGCAAATGGGGGTTGTTCTGTCTGTGTCCCGCTATTGTCATTTTGATAAAAAGTGAGGTAAAAATATGCGCGTTCTGTTAACAGGCGGCGGCACGGCAGGGCATATCAATCCTGCCTTAGCCATCGCAGAAATTATTAAAAAAGAATATCCCGACACCGACTTTTTGTTTGTCGGCGCAGAGGGGAAAATGGAAACCGAGCTGGTCCCCAAAGCAGGCTACCCTATTAAAACCGTCAAGGTAAAAGGGTTTTACCGTTCCTTCTCCCCTTCCGCCATCAAGCATAACATCGGTGCCGTTATCAATGTATTTACCGCCACCCACGCATCCGCAACCATTTTAAAGGCATTCAAGCCCGACATCTGTATCGGCACGGGCGGCTACGTATGCGGACCCATTCTGCGCAAGGCATTGCAGATGCGCATCCCCGTATTCGTGCATGAATCCAACGCTTTTCCGGGTGTTACCGTAAAAATGCTTGCAAAGGAAGGCGCCACCGTGCTTTTATGCAGCGAGGCGGCGCGTAAGCACCTGCCGCAAAACGGCAAGGTGATTATCACGGGCAATCCCCTGCGCCCCGCCTTTGCAACCATGCATACAGCCCAGGCGAAAGCCGCGGCCAGAAAAGAGCTGGGTATAGATGACCGCCCGCTCGTGGTGTCCTTCGGCGGCAGTCTCGGCGCGCAACGCATCAACGAAGCGATGGTAGAAGTGCTGTCCCGCAGCTTTGCCGAGGGCAAACTGCAACATATTCACGGCGTCGGCAAAGGCGGTTGGGACGCGGTCAGCACCGCGCTCACCGAAAGAGGTGTACCGCTGGAAGCGGATGGCTTTTCGGTACGTCCGTATATTGATAATATGCCTACCTGTATGGCGGCGGCAGACCTCATTATCAGCCGTTGCGGCGCTATGACCTTAAGTGAAATCCCCGCCGCGGGCAAGCCCGCTATACTCATTCCTTCTCCGTATGTGGCAGAAAATCACCAATATCACAATGCTATGGCTTTGGTCAACAAGGGTGCCGCTCTGTGCATTGAGGAAAAGGACTTGACCGCAGACCGCTTGTGGGATACTGTCTCGGATATTACCGCAGACCCCGACCGTATGCAGCAAATGGCGCAAAATGCCGCTTCGCTTGCTATCCGCGACGCGGATGCGCGCATTCTCGCCGCTATTAAAGAGGTCATCTGACACCATACCGTTTCTTCCCGCATAGTATGCCGTATAAGGGAGGAAACGGCGTATGGAAAAATGGCTTATTGAAGGCGGACACCGCTTGCAAGGTGAAGCAGAGATACACGGCGCGAAAAACAGTATTTTGCCGATACTTGCCGCCACCTTGTTAGCAGACGGTGTCAGCGAAATACATAATTGTCCCCAACTTTCCGATGTGGATGCTTCCGCGCGGATTTTGCAATATCTCGGTTGCGACGTAACGGAGGAATACCCTGTTATCACGGTACACCCCGGCGGCGTTTGCCGTACCGATATTCCCGACACACTGATGCGGGAGATGCGCTCGTCCATCATTTTTTTGGGTGCATTGATTGCACGGTACGGAGAGGCGCACCTGTCCTACCCGGGCGGCTGTGAATTGGGGCCGCGCCCCATAGACCTGCACCTGGCCGCCTTACGGCGGATGGGGGTACATATCCGCGAGCGTCACGGGCATATTGACTGCCGCATAGACAAAAACCTGCACGGCAGTGATATTTCCTTGCAATTTCCGAGTGTCGGTGCTACCGAAAACATTATTTTGGCGGCGGTAACCGCCAAGGGAACAACCGTCATCCGTAACGCCGCAAGAGAGCCTGAAATTGACGACCTTTGTCGTTTTCTGTCCGCTTGCGGCGCGCACATCATCAAGCCGGCGGAGGGCGTGTTGAAAATCGAAGGCGTCCGGCGGTTGCACGGCACCCGTCACAGCATCATCCCCGACCGCATTGAAGCCGCCACCTATATGGCGGCGGCCGCAGTCACAGGCGGTTCTTTATTATTGAAAAACATTCATCCTTCCCACATCGCGCCCGTATCCGCCGTTTTGGAAGAAACGGGTTGCCGCTTACAATGGATGCAGGATGCGCTGTTGGTGCAAGCCCCCAACAAGCTTCACCGTTTACCGCTTGTCCGCACGACACCGCATCCGGGCTTTCCCACCGATGCCGCGGCGCCGTTTGTTGCCGCCGCTTGCGTCGCAGACGGGGTCAGCGTGTTTGTGGAAACGATTTTTGATAACCGTTTTGCGTACGTGGGCGAATTGGCGCGCTTCGGTGCGAAAATCCAGGTTAACGGCAGAATGGCGGTTATAGAAGGTGTCCCCGCCCTTTCGGGTGCCGCAGTAAAATGTACCGACCTGCGCGGCGGCGCGGCGTTGGTGGTCGCGGCATTGGCGGCAGAGGACACCAGCGAAATCACCGAGATACAACATATTTTGCGCGGGTATGATCACCTGCCGCAAACGTTACAAAAAGCAGGCGCTGTTATCACAATACAATAGCGCCAAGGAGGTTGCTTATGGCTACAAAGCGTGCCCGAAAAAAGAAAAAACAGCCCATCACCCGTTTTCGTATCGTGGTGACGCTGTTTATTATCATTGTTGTTTTGTCGGTCGCGCTGGCGGGAATGCTGATTTTCCTGCGGCACAGAGATACTCCTATCACCGAACCGAAGCTCAGCAGTTTTACGGTGAGCGGTATTGCCGTATCAGGTAACACCCGTTACGACGATAAAGCCATTGTCGGCGAAAGCGGTTTAAAACTCGGACAGAGCGTTTTCTCGGTTAATAAAGCGGCGGCCGCCAAAAAAATCGAAGCCACCTTCCCGTACGTAGAAAAAGCGGTGGTGAAAAGCCCGTCTTTTAACACTATCACCATTGAAATCACCGAAGCGCGCGTACTCGGTGCGATGTACGGCAGCGGTAATTGGCTGATTGTCGGCTCTAACGGCAAGGTGCTCGAAACCATGCCTGTGGAAAGTGACCGACCGGGGCGGTACTTCTATCTGCAAGGTGCCACCCCTGCCCAGGATGCCGCTATCGGCAGTACCGCCATGGATGAACGCAGTGTACGTATTGTCAGTACCGTATTGGATGCGGTAGAAACCTATAAAATCGAAGGAATTATGGGCATTGATATGCGTGATAAATCCCGTATATCCCTCAATTGGAAGAATTCCCTGTCCATTGTTCTTGGCAATGAAAGTAATCTTTCCGCAGAAATCAAGCTGCTCTCAAGCACTTTGCCGCAGATCTTGGAAAAGAACGGCGGCGTGCTTTCGGGACGGTTGGATATGTCTTCTTACAGTGACGGCAACGACAATAATGACCAAATTATATATACCCCGCAGGATGTTTTGGAAAACCGCTGATTTTTTACAAAAAAATGTTGAATTTTTTTCGTCCTCGTGTTACTATTAAAATATATAAATGTTTCTCAAAAAATATGTGCAAAATATCGAATTTAGTATTCGGGAGGATGTTGACCTATGATGCATATTGAAAACGAATGCGTAGACGGCATCGTTATAAAAGTAATCGGTGTCGGTGGTGGCGGCGGTAACGCTGTCAACCGTATGATCCGTGCGGACGTGCGCGGTGTAGACTTCATTGCGGTGAATACCGACTTGGCGGTTTTGAATCTGTCCCTCGCGGAGCAGAAAATTCAAATCGGCGAAAAATTGACCCGTGGCCGCGGTGCAGGCGGTAACCCCGAGCGCGGTGAACGCGCGGCGGAGGAAAGCCGTGACGAAATTGCGGCAGCGTTGCAGGGCACCGATATGGTGTTCATTACCGCAGGTATGGGCGGCGGCACCGGTACAGGTGCGGCTCCCGTTATCGCGGAAATTGCCAGAGACCTCGGCATACTGACGGTTGGTATTGTAACCAAACCCTTCAACTTTGAAGGTACCCGCCGTATGGAACAGGCGCTTGACGGTATCAACGCTTTGAAAGAACACGTAGACAGCTTGGTTATCATTCCCAATGACCGCATCCGTGAAGTGACCGATACCAAGATTACTATGAAAAACGCCTTCGAAATGGCAGACGACGTACTCCGTCAGGGTGTACAGAGCATCTCCGATCTTATCAAGATGCCCGGCGATATCAACCTGGACTTTGCTGACGTGCTGACCATTATGAAGGACGCCGGCTACGCACATATGGGTGTCGGTAAGGCCAGCGGTGCCGACCGTGCCGAAATGGCAACCAAAATGGCTATCGAAAGTCCCTTGCTGGAAACCTCTATCGACGGTGCACGCGGTGTACTTATCAACATCTGTGCTCCCGAAGATTTTGACTTTGACGAAATGGATAAAGCGACCTCCGCTGTTAAGAATGTTGTGCATCCCGATGCCACCATTATGTGGGGTTACGTTTTGGATCCCGATAACACCGATACGGTCAGCGTAACGGTTATTGCAACCGGTCTTACCGACGATTACAAGGGCGGCTCCGGCCGTGTTATCTCCCCCACCAAGCGGGAGGAGACCCCCGGTTGGCAAACCTTGGCACCCGTCGAAGACGACAGCGATGATATTTTGGATGATATCACCCGTATGTTCGACCGCCGCAATGCCAATACAGAAAACGAATAAACATACTGCTGTGATGAGGATATGGCCGTATCTTTCCGCTTTTTCAGAGAGTGTCCGCTTGGTGCGAGGACATAAAGACAAGTACGGTTACCGCCTTGGAGTGCGCATCGAAATAAGATGCGACGGCTGACCCCGTTATCGGTCCCCAAAGCGCGCGTTTTGCGCGGAACAAGGGTGGAACCACGAGACGTAACGTCCCGTCCCTTTTACAGGGACGGGACGTGTTATTTTATTAATACCTTTTTATAAGGAGAGATGTATATGCTGAAAATCAATTTGAGAGGCGATATTCGCGAGGTGGCGGAAAACACAACGCTGGACGCATTGTGCCGCGATATTTCCATAGGTCTGTACCGCAACTGCTGTGCGGCACGTGTGGACGGCGTCGTGTGCGATTTGCGTACGGAACTGACTGCCGATTGCGCGGTGGAGTTTTTGACCTTTGACGATTTGGACGGTAAAAAGGCATATTGGCACACTACCTCCCACATTATGGCACAGGCGGTAAAGCGTCTGTTCCCCGATGTAAAATTTGCTATAGGCCCTGCCACCAACGAAGGTTTTTACTACGATTTTGACACCGATATGACCTTCACCGCCGAAATCCTTGAAAAGATTGAAGCGGAAATGAAAAAGATTATCAAAGAAGCGTTACCGCTCGAGAAATTCGTGCTGTCCCGCGCCAAGGCGCTGGAATTGATGAAGGACGAGCCGTACAAGGTGGAGCTTATTAACGACCTGCCCGAGGATGCAGAGCTCTCCTTCTATCGCCAGGGTGATTTCACCGACCTGTGCGCAGGTCCGCACCTGCCCGATACAGGGCGCGTCAAAGCGGTAAAATTGCTGTCCGCTACCGGTGCATATTGGCGCGGCGACTCCAATCGTAAAATGTTAAAGCGCATTTACGGTGTCGCATTCCCGAAAGCCTCCGAGCTTGAAGCGCATATTGAAAAATTGGAAGAAGCCAAGCGTCGTGACCACAATAAGCTCGGTCGTGACCTTGAATATTTCACCACCGTTGACGTTATCGGTCAAGGCTTACCGATTTTATTGCCCAAAGGCTCCCGTGTCATCCAGACGTTACAGCGTTGGGTGGAGGACGAAGAACAAAAACGCGGCTATTTGCTGACCAAAACACCTCTGATGGCAAAGCGTGAACTGTTTAAGATTTCGGGTCACTGGGACCACTACCGCGACGGTATGTTCATCATGGGCGACCCCGACGATGAGCAAGCGGAATGCTTCGCCCTCCGCCCGATGACCTGTCCGTTCCAATATCAGGTGTTCTTAAACCGTCAACGCTCCTACCGCGACCTGCCGATGCGTCTCGGCGAAACCTCTACCCTATTCCGTAACGAGGATTCGGGCGAAATGCACGGCCTTATCCGCGTGCGTCAGTTCACTATTTCCGAAGGCCACCTCGTTCTCCGTCCCGACCAATTGGAAGAGGAATTCAAAGGCTGTTTGGAGCTTGCGAAATACTGTCTGGATACTGTCGGCATGCTGGAAGACTGTACCTTCCGCTTCTCGCAGTGGGATCCTGCAAATCCGAACAACAAATACGAAGGCACCGCAGAACAATGGGAGACCGCGCAGACGGTTATGGGCAATATTCTTGATTCACTCGGTGTCAACTATGAGGTAGGTATCGATGAAGCCGCGTTCTACGGTCCGAAGCTGGATATTCAGTATAAGAACGTGTTTGGTAAAGAGGATACCATTGTTACCATTCAAATCGATATGCTGCTCGCTGAAAAATTCGGTATGTACTATATCGACGAAAACGGCGAAAAAGCACTCCCCTATATCATTCACCGTACGTCTCTGGGCTGTTACGAAAGAACGCTTGCATACCTCATTGAAAAATACGCAGGCGCTCTGCCCACCTGGATGTCCCCTGAGCAGGTACGCGTACTGCCCATTTCGGAACGTCTTGCAGACAAGGCGGCAGAGGTTACAAAGGCACTCCAAGCCGCAGGTATCCGCGCCGAATGGGATGCCCGCAATGAAAAAATCGGCTACAAGATCCGCGAGGCACAGCTACAGAAGGTGCCGTATATGTTGGTTATCGGTGACAAAGAAGCCGAAGCAGGCACCGTTTCGGTGCGTTCCCGTAAAGACGGCGATATCGGCGCTTTACCGCTTGCCGACTTTATCCAAAAAATTACCAAAGAACTCGCCGACAAAGCGAGATAACGAAAGGGCACCCTTTCGCAAGGAAAGGGTGCCTTTTTTTCGATATGCTTTTTATTTTTTCAAAAAAGTAGTTGACAACACCGGAAAACTATGCTATTTTTTAGGTGTACTAATCGCAATAGTACACCTAATACACTCGAGGAGGTGCTATATGTTCCAAATAGACTCCTTGTCCCGACAACCCGTGTATGAGCAGCTCATAGAGCAGATGGAACGGTTCATACTGTTGGGACTTCTGCATCCCGGCGACCAGCTACCGTCGGTGCGCAGCTTATCTGTTGAACTTTCCATAAACCCCAACACCATTCAAAAAGCGTACGGTGAACTCGATACCCGCGGTATCATCTATTCCATACCCGGTATCGGTTGTTTTGTTGCAGAAAATGCGGTAGAAGTGTTATCGCTGTTAAAACGCCGTAAATTGGGCGATTTTAGAGCGCTTACAAGCGAAATGTTACTTGCGGGCATTTCTGCCGACGAACTGATAGAAATTGTACGCTCTACTGCTAACGGAGGTGTCAGAAACGATGATTGAAGTTAAAAATATCACAAAAAAATTCGGTGATTTTACAGCGCTCGATAACGTCACCTGCACTATACCCGAAGGGTGTATCTACGGCATGGTCGGCTCTAACGGCGCAGGTAAATCTACCCTGCTTCGCTTAATGTCGGGGGTATATCAGCCTAACGGCGGCGAAATCTTCATCGACGGTGCGCCCGTTTGGGAGAACAAAGCCATTAAATCGCAGATTGCATACGTTCCCGATGAGCTGTTTTTCCTCGGTGGTGCCACCATGGAGCGTATGTCCAAGCTGTACGCGGCCGCCTACCCCACCTTTGACAAAAACCGCTTTACGGAACTGTCCGCCGCCTTCGGTTTGGATACCAAAAAGCCCGTATCCACCTTTTCCAAGGGTATGCGTCGACAGGCGAGCACCATTTTGGCGCTCTCTTCCCGCCCGAAATACATTTTCTTTGATGAAACCTTCGACGGATTAGACCCCATTATGCGTACCCTCGTGAAAAAGCTCATCTGTAACGACGTTCTAGAACGCAACGCCACCGCCATTATCACCTCCCACTCACTGCGTGAGCTCGAGGACACCTGTGACCAATTGGCGTTACTGCATAAGGGCGGTCTTGTACTGCAAAGCGATGTCGGCAATCTCAAAACCTCACTTTTCAAGGTGCAGGTTGCGTTCAACGGCGACTATACCCAAGATACGTTTGCCGATTTAGACCTTTTACACTACACCCGTCACGGCTCGGTAGCCAACCTCATCGTCCGCGGTGACCGTGATGCAACAGTTGCCGCCTTACAAGCCAAAGAGCCCCTTTTGTTAGATGTGTTACCGCTGACGTTAGAAGAAGTGTTTACCTATGAAATGGAAGCACTCGGGTATATTTTTGAGACCGAGGAGGGACAGAAATGAAAACAACACACCGCGCCCCTTTCTGGGACTTTGATTTTCGCGTATTCGGCGAAGCATTCCGTCAACTGAAAACCATCGGTATTTTAGCACTTGTCGTTATGTGCTTGGCAGCGGCATTGTTGCCTATCGGTGTTGCCATTGAAGCGTATTCTTACGTGCAGCCCGAGCTTGCCGACCCCTCGCTAAGCATCATCGGCTCGTCAATTACCCGTGAACTCGTAACCATTATACAGGTACATCCCCTTTCGCTTGCGCCGATGTATACGTTGGCGCTGTTGATGCCGCTTATCGGCTTTTCCTTCCTTAACAAGCGGCGTTCGAGCGACTTTTACCACGCACTCCCCGTCAGCCGCGCAGGCGTATTTATCAGCTTTTTCGCCGCAATTATGGCGTGGATTTTGGTAGACCTTGTGGCGAGTACCGCCGTGTCGGTTGTCACACTTTCCTGCTTCCCCAAGCTGTTCCAGCTCGTGTGGAGCTCGGTACTGCCGATGCTGTGCGCGTCCCTTGCGGGCGCTTTGATGGTCGCAGGGTGTATGACCTTCGCGATGTGTATCACGGGCACTGTGTTTACCAATCTTTTGGTGGCGGCTATGCTGTTCTTCGGGCCGCGTATCTTAATGTGGTATATTAGTTCTCTCATTCAAAGCACTGTCAATATTCTGCCGCACACTATGGATATTCCGATTTTGAACGTTGCCTATAACATTCCGCTGGGTATTTTGTACGGCTTGCTGGATGGTGTTGACACCCTCAACGTGCTCAACAATTGGTCGGGTTGCCTGTATTCCGCGATTATCGGTGTACTCTACTTTGTGGGCGCATTGGCGTTGTTCCGTACCCGCCGTTCCGAAGCGGCGGAACAACCCGCCGCCACCCCTCTGTTACAAACGGTATACCGTTTAACCCTTACCTTCCTTGTCACCCTCATCCCTGTGTATATGATTTTCGAATCCATCCAGGGCGAATACAAGATGGATGACTCCGAATGGTTTGGCGTGTTCGTACTATATATTTTAGCGGCACTCACCTTCTGCATCTATGAACTCATCACCACCAAAAAGCCGAAACTGTTGTTCAAAGCCGCACCCACCTTCTTAATCGTGTTGGTTGCAGACGTTATACTTATCGGTTGTATGTCGCTTGGTGTAAACAATATTCTCGCTTTCCGTCCCACAGCGGAGCAGATACAGTCGATATCCCTTGAAACAGACGGATACAACACGGACAACGTCGAGTATTTTAACTCTTTGACCGCAGAAGTGAAAATCACCGACCCTGCCACCATTCGCACGGTAGCGGAGCATTTGGCGCGTGCCGCCGAAACAAACAATCCGCACGGCGACCTGAAAACCGAAGAAGATTACGAATGCTTTAACGTGACCATTCGCACAAAAGGCGCGGAAAAAGTCCGCAGCCTGTATTTCATCAGTGAACAGGCAGATGTGATTTACAATGCTCTGAAAAACAACGAAACGTATCAAGCCTCTTACCATCTGCCGCCTTTAGGCAACAATACACAGATATCCATGTGGAATATCAGCGATGAACAGGCAAAAGCGGTATACCGTCTTATGAGTAAGGATGCGGAAAAGTTGCCGTTTGAAACGCGGTTTGATATTCTGCAACGGAATCACTATAACGACGCACAGGCATTTACCGAAACCGTCAATATCAGCGTTTTCCGTTACGGTGAAAAATATCAACTGCGCATTCCGTTGATTGCAGAAAACTATCCCAATGCGTACAAACTGTATCTGCAATACATTTACGAAAACGAAGCTACAGACCGCAAGGTGGTTTTAGAATGGTTGTCTCAGGTGGAGACCAAGGATTTCGAATTGAGTATGAATCTCTATTTCCCCGACCAGGGCTATAACGCTTCCTTTGATGTGCAAACAGGCGTTATGTCGGATGCTATGCGCACACTGTTGGCAGACGAAGTCATCCCGACCCTCACCGACACACAATTCACTGCTGATGACTACATCGTCGACGTATACGTATCCACCCCGAAAGCAGTGGTGGAGGACGAAAAATACCAATACTTCACGTATAACGCGCATTTTCCGGTTTCCAAAGCCGTTGCGGAAGAAATCTTTCCTTCTCTCTGCGAAGAAGCTGAAAACGGCAAAAACGGTCACGGTAATTATGTGTTCGTGACAGAATGACAAATGGAAAAGGCGGTGTACCTCTCGGTACACCGCCTTTTTTGTCTTTATTTCATTTTAACGGGTCTGCAATGCCAGATACGGTCAGAGTAATCACGGATGGAACGGTCGGATGCAAATACGCCGCTGTAAGCGGTGTTGAGCATCGCCATCTTCGCCCACTGATCCTTGTCGGTATACACCTTCGCGGACAGCGCCTGCGCTCTGCGATAATCTTCGAAATCTGCCAATACCATATACGGGTCAACGGTGGTCAGCGAGCCCGCAACCTCGGCATACTGTCTGCCGCCAAAGCCCTGATACATCGCGTCGATGACGCGGTGAATGTCGCCGTCCTGCATATAAATCTGATGCGGGTTGTAGCCCATCGCTTTACGCGCTTCCACCTCATCGGCTTTCATACCGAACAGGAAGATGTTCTCATCCCCCACCGCTTCATGGATTTCCACGTTAGCGCCGTCCAGCGTACCTAAAGTGATAGCACCGTTCATCATCAGTTTCATATTACCGGTACCGGACGCTTCGGTACCTGCCAGAGAAATCTGTTCGCTGATGTCCGCCGCAGGCATTAAGAGTTCTGCCAAGGTAACACGGTAATCTTCCAGATACACAACCTTCAGCTTATCGCGTACTGCGGGGTCTTTTTCGATTTCTTTAGCGAGGTTGCAGATAAAGCGGATGATTTCTTTTGCCAGATAATAGCCGGGTGCGGATTTCGCGCCAAACAAGTAGGTGCGAGGGGTGAAATCCATATTCGGATTATCCTTCAGCTGCAGGTAAGAATGCAGAATGTGCATCGCATTTAAGTGCTGACGTTTATACTCGTGCAAGCGCTTTACCTGTACGTCAAACAGCGAATCGGGGTCAACCGACACACCGTTGTGTTCCTTGATATATTTGGCAAGACGTTCTTTGTTGCCGCGTTTTATCGCCATAAAGTCGCTAAGTGCCGCTTTATCGTCCGCAAACGCTGCCAGCTTGGACAGATTAGCCGCATCGTACACAAATTCGCCGCCGATTTTTTCGGTGATGAACTTGGTTAATGCGGGGTTTGCCTGACACAGCCAACGACGGTGTGCAATGCCGTTGGTAACGTTCTTGAACTTCTCGGGTGCAACGCTGTGCGCCTCGGGGAACACGGTATCTTTAACAATTTCACTGTGCAAACGGGAAACGCCGTTTACCGAATGACACGCCGCAACACACAGGTTTGCCATTTTCACCTGACCGTAGCTGATAATTGCCATACGGCTGACCTTTTCCACGTCGCCGCCGGTCTTTTCCATCATTTCTTCGCTGTGACGGTCGTTGATTTCTTTAACAATCTGATAAATGCGGGGCAGGCGGCCTGCAAACAGGTCCTCGGGCCAGCATTCCAGCGCTTCAGACATAACCGTATGGTTGGTGTACGCAAACACACCCTTGATAATATTCCACGCATCATCCCAGGTGTAACCGCATTCGTCAAGCATAATACGCATCAGTTCGGGGATAGCGAGGGTCGGGTGGGTGTCGTTAATATGCACTGCGGCCATTTCGGGCAGGTTGTCAAGCGTGCCGTACTGCTCCAAATGACGCTGTACGATATCCTGAATAGATGCAGAAACCAAGAAATACTGCTGAGAAAGACGGAGAGATTTACCTTCTCTGTGGTTATCCGCGGGATACAATACCTGCGTGATAACCTCCGCCATTGCCTTCTGCTCCATTGCACGCATATATTCGCCCTGGTTAAACAGGGACATATCCATACCCGGCGCGGTGGATTTCCACAAACGCAGGGTGGATACCGCTTTACCGTCTTTGCCCGCAACCATCAAATCGTACGGCTGCGCGATGACAACGGTAGCGTTATCGTGCTCAATGTGGTGGAAGTTTTCCTCGTCCCACCATTCGCGCACGTTGCCGTCAAAGCGTACTTCTTTTGCAAGCTCGGGACGGGGCAACAGCCAGCTTTCGCCGCCGGGCAACCAGAAGTCGGGCATCTCGGTCTGCCAACCGTCTACCAGCTTCTGACGGAAAATACCGTATTCGTAAAGAAGCGAATAACCGATAGCGGGAATGGAGTTGGTGGCAAGACCGTCAAGGAAGCACGCCGCCAAACGGCCGAGACCGCCGTTGCCCAAGCCTGCATCAGGCTCCAATTCGTACAGAGAATCCAACTTTACCTTGTAGGATTTCAGTACCTTCGTCGCCGCTTCGGTAAGGTTCAAATTGTATAAAGTATTTTTAAGCGAACGCCCCATCAAGAATTCCATACACAGATAGTATACCTGCTTGGCATCCTGTTTGTGGGTCTCGGAAACGTACTTGATACGGCTCTGGCGCATTTCATCACGCAACACCAAAACGAGCGCATTATACAAATGCTCGTTGGTCGCATTTTCGGGCTGCACCGAGAACTGATGTAACAGTTTTGTTTCCAATGCCGCTTTCAATTGTTTATCGGTCACGGATATCCCTCCAAAGAAATAGGATTGCATTTACATTATACTCCATTATTATATCCTTTGCAACCCTTATTTTTTGGTCAAAATCACCAAAATATATTCCTTTTTGTGTCTTTTTTAACGGTTAAAAGTGAAATTCACCAAAAAATTAGCGTTTTCCACGTGTAAAGGAGAATCAAGAACATCTGAAATATACTATTTTACCGCCCGTAAAATATTGACTTGCTTGTATTTCGGGGTAGACATTCGCTTCTGTACATGTTATACTGTTTACAGCAATAATAAGGATGTGTTTTGTATGCGTATACTGTTTCAAGGCGATTCCATCACCGATTGCGGTCGCGGTGATAAATTGGGAATGGGGTACGCCCTGTTAGCCACCGCCGCCATCACCAAGGACGGCACCGTACACGAGTGTATCAACCGCGGCGTCGGCGGCCATCGCGTAGTGGACCTTTTAGCACGCTGGCGGCGCGAATGTACCAATCTAAAGCCCGATTATATGTCTATTTTAGTCGGCGTTAACGACGTGTGGCATGAGTTGAATGACAATCCCAACGGTGTGTCCGTTGCGTTGTTTGAAAAAGTATACGATTTGATGCTGGAACTCACCTTTGAACATTGCCCCGATATGACAGTGGTGTTAATGGAGCCGTATGTGATGCACGGACCTGCCACCGACGACAAATGGGACATTTTCAGCAGCGAAGTTGCTCTGCGCCGTGAAGCGGTACGCCGCTTGGCGAAAAAGTATAACCTGCACACCATTCCGTTGCAGGATATTTTCGATGAGGCCATTCAAAATATCGCACCCGCCTCCCATTGGACAGGGGACGGTGTCCACCCCACCCCCGCAGGTCACGCACTGATTGCAGAGCATTGGGTAGCAAAATTCAAGGAACTGACCGAAAAGGATTGACAATTTAGAAATTAGTCGATATAATAAACCCTGTCGATAATTCGACAGGGTTTATTTAACGCAATAGCATACGGAGACGTATCGAAGTGGTCATAACGGGACTGACTCGAAATCAGTTGTACCTCACGGTACCGTGGGTTCGAATCCCACCGTCTCCGCCAACAAAGAAAGAACACCCTTTTGGGTGTTCTTTCTTTGTTTGTAATGCGTGGGTGAGAAGCCACTCGATTTTCCCGCTTTTTGCGCAGCAAAATGGCGGTTGTCTAAACCGCCAAGGGAAAACGCCGTACTTGGCGAAGCCCAAGTACAGGGTTCAGAATCCCACCGTCTCCGCCAAAAAAGCCGTGTTCTTTCGAACACGGCTTTTTCTTGACTTTTTTCGATGTTGCGTGTATGGTATACGATATACCATATATGAGGTGATATCTATGATTTCTTTTCGAAAAACACTTATCAGTATACTGTTTTGCAGTACTTTGCTGTTATCCTTCTGCGGTTGCGGTGAAATGCCTGTATATGACCAAACAAGCAATACCACAAGTGCCGTTGTTTTAACAACCAACAGCACTACCACGACAGCAACCACCACAACGCAGGTAACCACCACGATAACCACCACCACCAAAAAGACCACCACAAAGGTAACCACCACAAAGGTGACAACCACCAAAAAGTCAACCACCACCAAAGCCGCCGTGGTGACCACAAAGGAAACCACAGCAAAACCGATTGCAAGCGACGGTGTCACCGTATACACGACACCAAAGGGAAAGCGGTATCATTATCTTTCAAGCTGCGGCGGTAAAAACTCCGGTGCTTCCACTAAAGAGAAGGCTATCAACGCCGGTTTAACCCCTTGTCAAAAATGTGCACAATAACAGCCTGTCTTGCAACAGCATATGCTTTATCATAGTCCTGCTTTGCGAGAGCATTCTGCCATCCTAATACTGTTTTATTAACCGAAAGGTAAACAAAATCACCCATCTTTCTCCAATTTGTTGCGCCTCAAAACTTTACATGTTACAATATATACATATGTATATTGCGTTTTGCAGAGGAGAGAAATCGTTATGGCGTATGTTGAATGTCCAAAAATACCGAATATTTCGGTGGAGTGGTATGCTAACACAACCATCTCTTCCATTAAAAAGGAACAGCGCGCTTTACGTATCCGCACGCAGGTATTGGGGAAAACCTATACCTTTTCGGTGACCTTCCCAAAACTCGGCGGTGTGCGCTTGGTGCAAAAAGCAGGCTTTTTTCCGTGCGATAATAACGCGGTTATCACCTACAGCGGCAAAAAGGTTCTCCGTATGACCGCAAATGGGCAAACCGCTTTGTTCCGCAAAGACGAAACGTTAGGTTTCGTGCTGGACATCTTGAATGCTGACGGCCAAACGGTATTCTCCTTCAATGGTGCTTCCATTCTGTTCGGACTTGACGGCAACAAAATTAAAAAGCTCAAAAAGGTGAAACTGTTGTCTGCGTTCCAAAACAGCGAGGCGCTGTACGGTCTCGGTGAGCGGTATAATACCTTCAACCAAGTAGGACACGACGCGCTCATCTGGAATGCCGATACCTACATCCACGAGCCGTGGGGTGACGACGGTGCCGACCACAATGAGGCATATAAGAATGTACCCCTTTTGCACAGCACCAAGGGATATACCCTCTTCATCAACTCCATGTACGGTGCGTGGGCAGATTTCGGCAAGACGGTGCCGCACGAATATAGCTTCGATTTCAACGGTCCCACTGCGGATTTCTTTGTATTCACCCGCACCCCGCGGGAAAATCTGTTGTCCTATGCCGACTTAACAGGTCATTGTGTTCTACCGCCCAAGTGGGCGTTTCAATACTGGATGGGCGGCGCTTCGACCCAGTGGAGTGTTAACCCCGCCGAAAACATCAACGGCAAAACCTGGCAAGAGGTACTCCAAAGCTATATTGACGGCTACAAAGCTATGGGCATTCCGCACATTGCGGCGTGTTACGGCGAAGGTGCGCCATCCGAAGCAGGACAGGAAGGATACGATATTGCTGCCACCATCGGCATGCGTATGTTCCGTTGGAACCGACCCGCACTGTATCTGCCGCGGGATTTGAACGAAGATTTTGTGGAAAAAGTGATAGGCAGTAAAGTGCCCGAAGCATTGCCCATTGTCACCGCTAAAGGGTATAAGCGCATTTCCGCCGCCCATTGCAGCGGTTGGTTTGACTATACCCATCCCAACGCAAAGCCTGTCATCAAAGCGCACTACGAGCCGTTCTTCAAATGGGGCGTCAAGGGTGCAATGCTTGATTACGGCGAGTATGTCCGCACCGATGCGCTGCTGTATAACGGCGAGGACGGCAACACCATGCACAACCTGCATACATACATATATAATAAAACCATGCGTGAAATCTTCGAGGAACAACTGGGAGACGATTACGTTTTGTTCAGCCGTTCGGGCTGTGCCGGCAGTCAGTCGCAGGCGTGCCAATTCGGCGGTGACCAAGCGTCTCGCTTTTATGGCCTTTTGCAGGCATACTATTGCGGCCTTAACGCTATGGCGTCCGGCTACAATATGTGGGGTAGCGATATCGCTGGAGGCAACGGCGACAGCACCCCCGAATTGTACCTCCGTTGGGTACAATTCGGCACTTTCAGTCCGTTTATGCGTGCACACGGTTTCGGCAAGCCGCGCAATCCATGGGAATACGGCAACGAGGGCATTACCTGCTTCCAAAAACATTTTTGGTGGCGCGAAAATATGCTTGATTACGTATACAGCACCGCTGTCCGCGCACATCTCTTTGCAGAACCGACCATGGCGGCTATGACTATGGCGTTCCCTGACGAGGCGCTTGCCGCGGCAGATACCCAGTATATGTTCGGCAATGAATTGCTGGTTGCCCCAATACTCACCGAGGGCAGACAGTGCCGAAAGGTGCAGTTCCCCAAGGGAAATTGGTACAACCTTTGGACCGCCGCGCGCGAGGAGGGCGACCGCACCGTTTTGGTGGCGGCACCGTGGGACACTATCCCCGTATTTTTGCGTGCGGGCACCGCCATCAAATTAGATGTGGCAGAAAGCCTTCATATCTGCGATTCGATGGCGGACGGCCGTCGCGTGCCTGTTCTGCTCACCACCCCTGCCGATGCAAAACGCACCGTGCGGCAGTATGTGGATAAAAATACCTTTATGGAATTTGTCACCGATACCGAAAACGGCGTACATACCATTCAGAACGTAAACGGCATCACTTTAGAAGCGGTGCTGATGTACGGTGTACAGGCAACCAACGTATTGGCGGACGGCAAAGAAGTAAGTTTCACGGTAGACGGCAACAAAACCGTTGTCAAAACACCCAACAGCTTTACTACCTTACAGATTTCCTGAACATAACAAAAAACAGCCGAGAGCTTTGCTCTCGGCTGTTTTTTTATATGTTTTCCAGCACCCATTCGGCACACTTGATACCGTCTACCGCGGCGGACATAATACCGCCTGCGTATCCCGCACCTTCACCGCATGGGTAAACCCCTGCGACAGCACTCATACCCTTTTCATTGCGCAAAAGGCGCACAGGGGAGGACGAGCGGGATTCAATACCTGTCAGCACCGCGTCTTTGCGGTCAAAGCCCGCAATTTGCCGTCCAAATATCGGCAACGCCGCCTTTAGCGACTGTGCCACCACTGTCGGCAAACACGCGCGCAGGTCACACAACGTGACACCCGGCAAATAAGACGGGCGCACGTCCCCCAAGGACACCGACGCACGGTCGGCGAGAAAATCTCCAACCAACTGCGCAGGCGCCTTAAAATTACCGCCTCCCACTGAAAATGCCGCGGTTTCCCACTGCTTTTGATATGCAAAACCGCTAAGCGGATGCTCACTTTCAAAATCGGCAGGACCGACGCCTACGAGCAACGCGGCATTGGAATTTTCGGCATCACGCGCGTGCTCGCTCATACCATTTATCACCAACTGACCGGGGGCGGACGCCGCCGCCACCACTTCCCCGCCGGGACACATACAGAAGGTGTATACCCCTGTGCCACCCGCAGGCGTACAGGACAGCTTATAGTCAGCGGCACCCAGCGCGGGATGTCCCGCAAAGTTGCCGTATTGGCTTTTGTCAATCATTACGCGCGGATGTTCGATACGCACGCCCACCGCAAACGGTTTTTGCTCCATAGGCACGCCGTTGTCATACAGCATCCGTGCGGTATCCTCCGCACTGTGGCCGATGGCAAACACCGCGTGTTCACAGGGGAATTCTTTTGTCCCTTCGGGCGTTTCTGCCGTCAAAGCAGTCAGTTTTCCGTTCTTTACGGTAACGGCGGACACTTGGTGCTCAAACAACACCGTACCGCCCAATTTTTCAATCTCTAAACGGATGTTTTTCACCGTCTCGCGCAATTTGTCGGTGCCCACGTGCGGCTTTGCTTGCCACAAAATTTCTTCGGGCGCACCCATTGCCGCTAAGGTTTCCAGCACGTGGCGCAAACGCGGGTCTTTAATGCCTGTATTCAGTTTGCCGTCCGAAAACGTACCCGCACCGCCTTCGCCGTACTGTACGTTAGACTGCGGGTCAAGTACCCCCGTTTTGCGGAAGGTTTCCACATCCTTCTGCCGTCTATCCACGTCTCTGCCGCGTTCTAACAGTATAGGCGCGGCACCCGCTTTTGCTAATGTGAGTGCGGCAAACAGCCCTGCCGGACCGCTCCCCACTACCATAGGACGCACCGCAGGCGGTGTTGGTAAGGCGGTGGGTAAAATGTACGGGGTGACACATACTGCACTTACGGCAGGGTCTTTTGCCCGCGCCGCCACAGCCGCCGCATCCCCCTTTATCTCTAAATCCACCGTAACGGTAAAATGCACCGCTTGCCGTTTACGGGCATCCACCGATTTTTTGATTTGCCTTAAGGATATAATGTCCGTTTCCCGTATTCTCGCTTTTTTCGCCGCGGCGGTTTTTAGGGCTGCAACGGTGTAGTCCAGCGGCATACAGAGAGAAGACACACGTAGCCTGGTCATTTTGCGGCACTTCCCTTCAAGCGACGCAAAATACCGCCTGCCGCCACCGCGGCAGAGGCAAACGCAAACTGCAGGTTAAAGCCGCCGCAGTCACCGTCCACGTCCAACACCTCGCCCGCAGCGAAAATGCCTTGCTGATAACAAGACTCCATAGTGGTGTCACGAAATTCGTTCGCCGTAATACCGCCTGCGGTTACCTGCGCACCGTTAAAGCCTTTGGTGCCAAGTACGGTAAACGTCCAACCTTTCAGTAAAGCGGCAAGCTTTGCGATATCTGCATCGGTAAGTGTATCAACAGGCGCGGCCAAGGAAAGCCCCGCCGCGCGAATGGCGGTTTGGCCGATACGTTTGTTGAGAAAACCCGTAAAGAAGTTTTCAAGAGTTCTCCCCAGCAACGCGCGTCTGCGCGAAAGTAAGGTGATAAGCTCCCCTTCCCGCATATCGGGAAACAGGTCGAGCGACACCGTACACGCACCCTTTTTCACGCGTTCCCAATCGCCTGCTACGCGGGATACCTGCATCACCGCAGGTCCTGATAACCCGTACTCGGTAAACAGAATTTCCCCCGTATCACTGCGGGTCTCTTTATCGGTTGTGACCGTCACCGTGCCGTCAATACGCAAGCCTTTCATCGCCTTAATGAAGGATACGTCGGTTTTCAACTGCACGATAGATGGGAACAGCGGCGTTTTGGTATGCCCAAAAGCGGTTAACAAAGCGTAACCGTCCGCACTGCCGCCAAGCTGCGGTGCCGCGGCACCGCCCGTACACACAAGCACGGTTTTGGCCGTCAAATCACCCTTGTCAGTACACACAACAAAGCCGTCTTTGGCTTTTTTTACGGATAAAACCGTCGTTTCGCATTGTTCGGTCACACCGCATACGGCGGCTTCGGCGCGCAGTTGGTCTAAAACAGCCGCTGCCTGCTCTGCACGCGGATAGTACTTGCCGTCAGGCCGTTTTACACAGGAAACGCCGATAGAGTTAAAAAACGCCACCGTATCGAGCGGTGAGAACTGCCGTATCACCGCATCTGCCAGATGTCTGCCGCCGTGATAGCGGTCGGGAGTGGCGTTTGCATTGGTAATATTGCAGGTACCGTTGCCTGTTGCAAGCAGTTTTTTGCCTACCCGTGCCTGCTTTTCAAGCAGCAGCACAGATACGTTTTGTCTGCCGAGCAACACGGCGGCAGTAAGGCCTGCCGCACCGCCGCCCACAATAATGGTATCGTAATTTTGCATACTTTTCTCCTAATTTGCTGCGGAATTGCCCGTAATACTGAAA
>JAZSED010000052.1:0-40022 GCA_045531495.1 Acutalibacteraceae bacterium | reverse complement strand
TCTTTGTACCGATAACAGATTCCAACAGAATTTTGTATCTAGGCTTGATGGAAATAAAATCAGTTCACTTTCTCTCTACTGAACGTTTCCCGTTTTCGTTGGACTTGTACGAAATAATCGATACGACCTTATAAAACAATGCCTTCTTGATGACAATGCATGGAAGCGCATTTTACAGGAAGACGGAACAACAACTTTTGAGGGCTGGGGAAAAGATACCAAATGGAATACATCCCTTTTCCATTTGACAATGTCTTACGCCGCAACCTTTATGTCAGATATTGATTTAAATGCTTTATTTTACGATATCTAAATCGGTGCTACGAGCCAAAAAAATCGGCAATACCAATAGGCGTTGCCGATTTTTTCTGTTACGAAGAAAGACTGTGGATTATCGACCTTTGGGGTTATGAGCCCGACGAGTCGGGCGAATAACTTGTGGGCGACTGCGAGCGCTCGCAGTGCGAGATACAGCGAGCAGGTCAGCCCTGCGCAGCGGTCGAAAAAATCAAGGAGAAGCGCAAAGCGCCCGCCGATTTTTTCGGGCAACCGCAAGCCGAATGGTCGGAGGTTCGAATCCTCCTCCCGCAACCAACATTGCGAACCGAAAAAGATATCGGTTCGGAAAACCCAGAAACCACAACGGTTTCTGGGTTTTTTCGTGCCATTTTTCAAGGTAAAATTCAAAAGATATCATTCCCTCAAAACGACATTTGGGGAGGACTTGAACTAAATCTTAAAACAATACCAGTGGAAAAGTTTAAAACTTTATGATATAATTAGTTCAATGAATAAGAATTTGTAGGGATGATGGAGATGATTATTTTAATTACCGGAGCATCGCATACAGGCAAAACTGTACTTGCCCAAAAGCTGCTGGAAAAATTTAAATATCCGTATCTGTCCATTGATCACTTGAAGATGGGGTTAATTCGTAGTGGAAACACGAAACTCACACCGACAAGTAATGATAGCGATTTGACTTCATACCTGTGGCCAATTGTTCGTGATATGATAAAAACTGCTGTTGAAAACAAGCAGAACTTAATTGTTGAAGGTTGCTATATCCCGTTCGATTGGCAAAAGGACTTTGACTCTGAATATCTTGAAAACATTAAGTATTTCTGCCTCGTAATGAGTGAAGAATATATCAGAAACCACTTTGCTGACATAAAGAAATATGCAAATACCATTGTATACCGTTTGGATGATGAATGGTGTACAATGGAGAGTGTGTTGGGAGATAATGCAGAAATGTTAGACTTCGCACAAAAGTATAATGTGAACTATATACTCATTGAAGATAAGTACGAAATCAGTATTGATTTATAACGACAAACACCAATTTGTTGGTCTGTTTCAACCCTGATATCTTTTTCGGTGCGACGCACCAAAGAAAACCGATACGCCAAAAGGCGTATCGGCTTTCTTTTTTTTATAACGTACTGTGCGGTGCGAAAAGGGATTGCACCGCGGTGGAATTTGACTTTTCCTTATGTGTTTAAACGTATGTCGGACAGCAACAATACATCAACCGGTTTGCGTAACAAACGCTTCTTTTCTCCCAAAAGGTATTGGTCCAAGGCTTGTTCCGACATGCTTACCTGTCTTGTGGTGTTGTATACGATTTCAATGAACTCCTCCCAAGCGAGCAGAAGTGACCAGCAGAGGGAAAAAACAACCGCTTCAAGGTGCTTGGGATTTTCAAGGTCGATGGCCGATAACTTCTCCGCCAACACCAAGTGAACCACATCGTATAAAACCGCAGACGCCTTTTTACCTCTTACGGTATGCAACTGCGGGTAATGGCGGTACAACATATCTAAAGCCGGATTGTTGAGGATGTGCTCACCTCTCTGCAGCAGTTGTAGTTGCTCTAATACCGTTTCATCCGTAACCCATTCCCGCAAAATATCGTCCAATGTCATTTGACCTTCCATCAAAGCGAAGCGCCTTCCGATAAAATCCTCTCTGGCATGGTCGATATGGCGGTCGCTGTTGTTTGCTTTGCGGATGCTTGCAAATTGGCTTTTGTGTAGGTTCTTCTGCGCGGTTTTTATCGCCTGCTGTAATTGGCGAAACATCGGAATTTCATCAATATCCGTATCTCCGATAACCGTATCACGAAACCAGCTTATGACGGATGTAGATATGAAGGCGAGCAATTCCTCGTCTTCAAAAGAGCGGAACACCCAGCTTTCACCAACATCGCCTTGCCTGCCGCTGCGACCAATGGTTTGCTGTTCGGTTCTGGGCTCGGGGAAAAAGCTGGTACCGATGACGCAAAGGCCGCCCGCCTCTATAACGGCTTGACGCTCGGCGGCACACAAAGCTTTGTTTTTTGCCAGAATGCTGTAATATTTTTGGTAAAGCGGTGCTTCTTTTTGCTCTGCAGTGGGCACACGGTACACAAAGTCTTCCAGCGCGGTAATATCCTCTCCCAATTCCACTAGTTCGTGTCTGGTTTTCAGCTCCGGATTACCGCCTAATTTAATGTCTGCACCGCGTCCTGCCAATGCGTTGGCGATTAAAACCGCGCCGGGGACACCTGCTTCCGCAATCATATCCGAAAAGGCATCCGCGTTCTTGGCGTTTAACAGCTTGTGGGAGATTTCCCGGCGCTTGAGTAATTTGGAATATCTTTCGGACTCTTCGGTGCTTTGGGTGATAATCAGCACGGGCTGTTTTTTCTCAACCTTCTGCTGTACAAGCTCTACAATGGCTTGCTCTTTGGCGCGTTTTGTGACATACAGCGGGGGATATATATCCTCTCGAACAACGGGCTTGTGCGGGGGCACACAGAAACAATCCAGGTCGTAAATTTCTTTAAATTCTTCGCGGAAGCTGACCGCTGTGGCGGTGGTGCCGCACACACAGCTAAAACGCTTGAAAAAGTCCCGAAGAACGATACAATTTACCGATTTTGAACGCTTTTTCAAGATGCTTTCGACGTGTTGTGTATCCAAATGATTTTCGCGGCACAAGAAATAGTATTTTTCCGGATCAAATGCAAAGCTTTCAAAAACACCTTTTTTCTTGTTCTCTTTGACCGGTATCCCCTTTTCTATGAAATAGTCCCGGCCGATTTCCGCATATACGTGACACCAAATGGCGGTGGATATACCGCTTTCCAGCTTTCGGATGGCGTCCACCTGCCCCATATTCGCGTAAGGAACCGGAAAGCTGCGTTCTATCAGTGCGGTAAGGGCAGGCTGCAAAATAACCTGTCCGTTGCGGTAGGTGTACAGTGTGTCATCTTGTGGCAAATTTTCTACAAACGACCATATGTGTATGGCCTGCGTCAGTAAATCTTCTGCAGACTCCTCCTTTGCAATCGAGAACGGAAGCGGCGCTTCGTCCACCAACGTGGTGTCGGCTTCGTCGATGATGACGGTGTCCGCGCGAAAATCTGCGCGCTTCATACCGGGTTTTATTTCGTAGCGCAGATACCCAAAGATCAAGGTGTGCAAATCCGTGTAGGTCACGCTTTGCTTTGCGGTGATGTCGGAGGATTGTGAAAGGCAGGTGTTGGGTACGCCTAAAAGATCAAACACACCGCGCATCCACTGATAGTTTCTGTTGGTCAAATATACAGACCTGTCGATAACGTATACCTGCTTGCCGTATAGGCTGTGCAGAAACGCTGTCAGTACAATCGTATAGGTTTTTCCTTCGCCGTTGAACATTTCGAGGATTTTCCCGTCTGCCATTGCGGCAGCACCTATGTATTGGACAAAATGGTGGCGGTATCCCAACACGCGGAAGCCCGCTTCACTTGCCAAGGCAAATGCCTCGGGTGCCAAGCGCAGCATTTTTTCTTTCTGTGCCCGTTCCCGCAAGTGCTTGGCGTGGTCCGCGATTTCCTCGACAGTCAGTTCGCTGAAATCAAAATCCAACGCTTGGTCTGCCACCTTGAAATATTTCTGTTCCAGCAGGCCGTTGTTTTTTCTGGAGAAATCCTGGTAGTAGCTGGCGTGCTTTTTGGGGTCGTCAAGCTCTGCGAACGCGGTTTCCGTATCCTGCGCGGCGTTTTGATATATGGAAAACTCTTCCAGAATTTTCTGCGTCTGCTCATCGCCCTGCGCGGATAATGTTTGCATACGTTCCGGCGGGAAATACTGATTAACAAAGGCCATTGCCCGTTGAAATCCGCCGGTATTTACCAGCGCCTCTACGATACAATGCGCGCAAAACACCTCTTCCTCAAGAAAACACGGTATTCCCAATTTTTCGGCGTTCTCAAATTGCCGTAATGCATCGTCAAGTTGCCCTCCGTTTGCCAAATCGGTGGCAAACAGCAGCAAAAGATGCCTTTTTGCGCTGAGCATATCCGTGTGCAGCTCAAATACCTCTTGCGTAGATTTGTCATAGATATCGAGCATTTCTTGGTAGGCTGCGTACAGGCTTGAGGTGTACAGGTTACTGCCTCTGAGCGCGAGAACGTAGGTATGCAAAACCGTCAAGTGGTTTCGCGTGGGTATCGGAAATTGCAGCATTTTTTCACAAAGCGTGACAACAGGAGAAAACACACCCGAAACAGTATACATGCCGCAGACCCATTGGAATATGCCAAGGATGATATCAAATGCCTTTTGGTCAAAAAAGGAGGCCGGTATATTGGACAGGTGCTCCATTAAATTGTAAAAACCGATTTGAACGTTCGCATAATCGCGGTTGAAGAAGGCGTTAAATACAGCCATACACTCCATCCAGATGCTCATAGAAATGCTGTCTTCATCCATTTCGCTGAAGGTTTGCATCTCGCTTCGACAAAACTCCAAAAGGTCGTTGAAGTCTTCCCGTGTCATCCCCAGAGAGTCCTCTATGTGGAAGTTGCCGTTGGACAGTTCCTGCATGCTGGTTGTCACAATTTGACTGCTGTTGGCGGACGCATCAAAGAAGAGCTGCTCCATATCTTTGGCTATAAATTTAGCAAAGGGCAACGTGCCGCGCACAAGCGCCGTTGCCGACTGTTCGACAGTGCTTCTATCACAGATTTCCTCAAAGGTCTCCTCGTCGGTATCTTCCTCGTCGGTATCATCTGTCGCAAATATGCTTTTGGCTTCCAAAGCGGGATATTTCTCTTCGAAACGGCGGATGGCCTCTGCCATTTTCTGCGAGTCGTAGTTCTCGTCCTCTATTACGCACAAGCGCTGTTGGGCAAATATCTCCGCACATTCCGGTAGCCCGATGACGGTCAAAAAGTATTCCAATTGGCTCCAATAGCGTATTTTGGACGTTTCCAAAAGAGCGCCGGAAACGCTAATCTGGTATTGGTGTTCTATCAAAAAATCCAAGCAGCACTGCATAATGGGATACGCATCCGGAATTTTGGAGAACACGATTTGTGCAACCACGGGCTCCATGGATACAGTTCTGTTGTGAACGTCCACGTCCAACCAACGCAGTTCGTCCAGCGTTGTCACTACCTGCCAATCCCGCACACCGCACGTTTCCAAAACAGCACGGTAGTTTTTCTCGGAAATGTAGGGCACGGCAAGATATGCGGCCACCAATAAAGCCGCAAGCTCTTCGCCGCCTAACCGCTCGGTGTCAAAGATGTTACCGAGTTGTTGTAAAACGCGGTCCTTCAGGTGTAGCCCTTCGCCGCCCTGTAAAGATAAATATTTGGGGAGGTCTTCCGGATGAACACCGAAATCTCGATTCAAGGTGGCGGCGGTAAGCTCCACGGTTTTTGTATGGCCGCCGATGTTGGCAAAGAATTGTGTCAGCGGTTGTATCAAGGCTTCTTTTTCTTCTTCGTAAGCGCGGGTGTAGTGGTGGAAGAACAGTTCATACAGATGGGCATCCTGCATTCTGCCCACCTGAATGACGGGGAACCAATCGGCATACCCTTGACCGGCTTCTTGTGTCAGAAGGAATATATGGCACTTTAAGCCTGCAAGCATTTCGCACAGCTCGGTATCCGCGTACGGCTCCGGGCACGCATCCGTAATCACGAGTAGCGTTTGTTCACTCAGCTTTTCCAGAAATTTAAACTTGGCTTTTAACAGGTCGTTCCCTTGAAGGTCGGCAAACGCATTTTCATTGACGTTAACAAAATGCAGTCCGGTAGCAAAAAACTCCCGCAGGCTGCCGTATTCGTTGTGCAGCATAACCGCGGTAGAATAGCGGTCGTGATGGCACTCCGCAAATTTCTTGGCGACGCTTCTTTTGCCAAAGCCGAAAAATTCCTCTAACACCACGACGTTGGAGCGTGTAAGACCTTCTTCTATGGCCTGTAGGGTGTCGTCTCTGCTGCCCTCTACAAAATAGCCGGTTCTTGTCAGCTTGAGACCGTCAAATTCGGGGATAAACACATCAAACGGCTTTTCCGGATTGCCTTGTTCGCGTCTCTTGAGTAAGGCTTGGGTGCGGTTGACAATGGTGTCGATGTTGCTCGCACCCGCAATACTGCTTGCCCGTTGGAAAAGGTTTCCGGTTACGAAAGAAATATGATTCAGCAGGAATTCGAATTGATTTGTGTAAGGCGCGTTTGTGATTTTATACACAACAATATTCAGCTTGCCCAGCTTTTCCTGATCTCTTGCGGTAGTGATTTCGTTTTGTACGTAACCTTCTTTCATGGACGCATCGCTGACAATGACGATAAAAACACTGCTGCGTTTGATGGCGGCAATGCAATCCTCCGCAAAATCGGAAACGCAATGCGCGGCGGATTCCCAACAGGAAATGCCGGCATCCTGCAGCTTCTTTACAAGCACGTTTTTCACATCTTCATCCGCCATAGTCCAGCTGACAAAAACTTCCATAGCCATACCTCTTTTGCTAATATTTCCGCTGTCAATTTTACCATAATTGCAGAGACGTGTCAAATATTGTTGTTGCAGATTTAGGATTGCTATGCAGGTTTTTTTTACTGCCAACTTGCGTTTTTTTGTATGCTGTGTTATACTATTAATTTAGTTGATATATGAGGTGACGAGCTTTGAACAACAAGCAGAATTTACATATTCATACTACCTATGCCGACGGCAAGGATACGCCCGAGGAAATCGTGTTAGAAGCTATCAACAGAGGGTTTGATTCTGTTGGTTTTTCGGAGCATACCTATATGCCGTTTTCTTCCTATCCGTATCAGATGCGGATAGAGGATATGCCGCGCTTTCGCGACGAAATACATACATTGAAAGAGAAATACCGCAGTCAAATCGACATTTTCTGCGGTCTCGAATATGAGTTTTATTCGGATGTACCGACAGATGATTTTGACTATATGATAGGTTCGGTACATTATCTGGATGTGAACGGTAAAATTGTCGGCTTTGATAGTGGTTTAGAACAGGTGCGCACCTACATACAGGAACATTTTAACGGCGATGCGCTGCAGTTTGCTAAAAAATATTTCGAAACGGCAGCAAAGCTGCCGGAGAAGGAAAATTTCGATATTATAGGGCATTTTGACCTGCTTACCAAAAACAACGAAAAAGGAAAGTTCTTGGATACGGAGGACACACGGTATCTTACCTATGGATATGAAGCAATTGCGGCTTTGAAAGGGAAAATTCCGTTTTTTGAGGTGAACACAGGTGCTATTTCCCGCGGCTACAGAACCTCTCCATATCCGCAGATGCAATTTTTAAAAGAGTTTAAACGGCAAGGTTTTGGTGTGGTGATTACGTCTGATTGCCACGATAAAAACTTTTTGGATTGTCATTATGCGGAGTCGGTGGCTTTGCTTGGCGCGGCGGGATTTAAGAGCCGCTTTATATTGACGGATGATGGCTTCAAGGAGGTGAAACTGTGAGTATAATTACGGTCATTATATTGATTTTCTCGGCTTTGGGGGCTTTGGATTGGTTGCTTGGTGACAAAATCGGCATTGGCAGGGAGTTTGAACGTGCATTTTTGCTGTTTATGCCAATGGCGTTTTCCATGCTGGGGATTTTGGTGATAGCACCTGCCTTGGGTGCGTGGATGCTGCCTTTTTTTGAATGGTTTTATGCTGTGTTCGGCATCGACCCGTCTATTATTCCCGCTTCGTTGTTTGCGAACGATATGGGCGGTATGACCCTTGCGCTGGCCGTGTGCCAAGACGAAAGTATCGGTAATTTTAATGCGTTTGTTATTTCCTCCATGATGGGTTGTATGTTTTCGTTCACCATTCCGTTCGCGTTGGGGCTGGTAAAAAAAGAACAGCACAAAGAGATGTTTTTCGGTATGCTCTGCGGCATAGTTACTATTCCTGTGGGCGGATTTGCAGCAGGACTGCTGTGCGGCATCGAGGCGGTGGATTTGCTGTTGACCCTCTTGCCGCTTATTATCTTCGCGGTGCTTTTGGGATGTACGATGATTTTTCTTCCCAAAGTGTGCATGAAAGGTTTTTCGGTGTTCGGTCACTTTATGCGTTGGGTGTCGGTGTGCGGACTGCTCTGTGCTGTATTCAGTTTTCTGACTAAGATTGAAATCTCACAGCATTTCGACTCTTTTGAAAATGCCGCGTTTGTGTGCGTTAATGCATGTGTGACATTGTCGGGCATTTTGCCGCTGATGTATATTGTGTCTAAGTTGCTCAACCGTCCGTTGGTTGCGCTTGGCGAAAAGCTTGGCATTAACGGCTTTTCGGCACTCGCACTTGTCGGTTGTTTGGTCACCAATGCGATGGTGTTTGGTGCGGCAGAGCGAATGGATAAAAAAGGTCTTGCCATTAACTCGGCATTTGCGGTATCTGCCGCATTTACATTCGGCGGTCATTTGGCATTTACGATGGCATTTAATGCAACGTATGTGACACCGATGATTGTCGGTAAGCTCGTTGCAGGCGTGTGTGCGGTGGTACTGACAACGCTTACATACAAAGAAAACGATACAACAAAAAATCCAAAAAAAGGCAGTGCCTGACGACACTGCTTTTTTTGCATAACGTTGACTTTATACGTATAATGTGTTATTATATAAAAGATAGCGTTTATTTAAAAGGAAAAGTACTGTAAAATGACGGATTTTTTTTGCTGGATTTTCCCGTATTTTGCTGTACACGGTATACTGTCTGCCTGTGCTTGTCCTATGTGGATAACGGCGGTGGTCACTGCGGTGTATACAGTATGTCTTGCGGTGCGGTTTTTCCGTAAAACGCCGCCAACCCTTCACGCAGACGCCTTTTTAAAGGCGGTGCCGCTGTTTGTTTTCGCGGCGGCAAATGTTGTGTTTTTGCGAGGTGTCACCTTTTCTGCGGCATGGGTTTGTGCGATATGCGGTGCTGTAGCGGAGGAATTGCTGTTCCGCGGCTTACTGATTACGGCGCTCGAAAAGAAGAATGTTCACATAGCGGTGTGGGGCTCAGCGATCGTATTCGGTGCGTATCATTTGATAGGCGGCGGATATGTACAAGCCCTTTGTGCCGTATGCTTTGGATTTGCGTTGGCGGCATATGCTTGCCGTTTTCGTGCGGTGTTGCCGTGTGTGGCGGCGCACCTGCTGACCAATGCGTTTGGTAACAGCAACGTTCCCGTATGGGTTTTGTTGCTTTGCTGTGTTATTTGCGGCATTTACGGATGTTGGCTGTATTTCAATATGAAGGAGAACTGATTATGGTATTTTACATTGACCCCGGTACGGGCAGTATGCTGTTTACCGTACTGCTTGGCATTATCGGTGCGGGTATTTATTCGGCGCGGATGCTGTTTATCAAGTTGCGATATAAGCTTGGCGGCGGCAAAGCGGAATCGTTCGGTCAAAAAATACCGTTTGTTATTTTTTCGGATAACAAACGCTATTGGAACGTTTTTGAGCCGATTGTCAAACGGCTGTCTGCCTACGGCAAGCAAATACTGTATATCACCGGTTCTCCCGATGACCCGGCTTTGGATTACCAAGCGGATAATTTCAAGGCAGAATATGTAGCGGGCAACAAGCTGTACACCCGCTTGAACTTCCTGGAAGCGAATGTTGTGCTGTCCACCACCCCCGGCTTGGACGTGTACCAATGGAAACGCTCCAAAAACGTGGATATGTATATCCATATTCCGCACGCGGCAAGCGAAATTATCCTTTACAGAATGTTCGGTATCGATTATTACGACGCAATTATGCTGTCGGGGGATTATCAGGAGCAAAACCTCCGTGATCTCGAAAGCTTGCGCGGCTTGCCCCAAAAAGAACTTGTAAAAATCGGTATTCCGTATATGGATGAAATGGCAAAACGGCTGCAGGAAAGCGGCGAAGCCCCCGCGCACGAGCGTACGGTGTTGTTGGCACCCTCTTGGGGTGACAGCGCGTTGTTCGGCGTGTACGGCGGCAAGATTATTGATGTGTTGCTGAAAACCGGTTACCACGTCATTGTGCGTCCTCATCCGCAATCCTTCACTTCCGAAAAAGAGATGATGGACAAGCTGATGAAGGAGTATCCTGCATCAGCACAGCTCGAATGGAACCGCGATACCGACAACTTTGAGGTGTTGCGCCGTTCGGATATTTTGATTTCGGATTTTTCGGGTGTTATTTTCGACTTTACGCTTGTGTATGACAAGCCCGTGATTTATACCGACCCGAAATTTGATTTGGGACCGTATGATGCGTGGTGGTTGGATACCCCGTTGTGGACAACCTCGGCACTGCCGCGTTTGGGCGCACAGCTGACCGACGAAAATATGGAAAGCCTGAAAGATTTGATAGATACCTGCCTTACCGACCCGCAGTATGCGGACGGTCGCAAGGCGGTAAAGGCGGAAACATGGGTGCATTTCGGTGAAGGTGCAGACCGTGCGACCGCATATTTGATTGAAAAGTATGAAGCTGTAGCACAGGCAAAGGAGGGAGATAAATGACCTTCGGTTCTATTTTGTCAACGGTATTCATCGGTCCGTTGAAGCTGTTATTTGAAATCATTTTCCAGCTGGCTGACCGTTTTGTGTCCCATCCAGGTTTGTCTATCATCTTCCTTAGCCTGGTAATGAACATCCTTGTGTTGCCGCTGTACAGACGTGCAGACGCTATGCAGGAAGCCGCCAGAGACATCGATGCGAAGCTGCATAAAGGTGTCGAACACATCAAAAAGGTGTTCACAGGCGACGAAAAAATGATGATTTTGCAGACCTATTATCGGCAGAACAATTATAAGCCTACCGATGCGCTGAACGGCTCGGTGTCGCTGCTCTTGGAAATCCCCTTCTTTATGGCGGCCTATCAATTTTTGTCCCATTTGGAAGTGCTGCAGGGCGTGTCATTAGGCCCCATTAAGAATCTGGGTGCGCCCGACGGCTTGCTGGTTATCGGCGGCATTGCCATTAACGTATTACCGATACTGATGACCCTGATAAACGTCATTTCCAGTGCGTTGTATCTCAAAGGTTTTCCGCTGAAGACCAAGATTCAGTTGTACGGCATTGCGGCATTTTTCTTGGTGTTCCTGTATACCTCGCCGTCCGGTCTGGTTTTCTATTGGACACTGAACAACGTGTTCTCTTTGGTGAAAAACATTTTCTACAAATTGAAAAACCCGCGCCGCGTATTGAACGTACTGACCTCTGTGCTTGGTATCGCATCGGTGGTGTTCGGTGCGTTTATATACGATACGCCTTCTATGCGCCGTAAGGTGTTTTTGGTGGTGTTGGGTATAGCGTTGCAGTTGCCGGCAGTATTCGCGCTGTTAAAGGGTAAGGTGCGTTTGCCCGAGGCGAAGAATCCTGCCACCCCCAACAAGAAAATGTTTGTGTGGGGTGCACTGTTCCTCGCTGTGCTGGTCGGGTTGCTGATTCCCTCTAACTTTATTGCCGCTTCTCCGCAGGAGTATGTAGACATCACCTATTTCCACAATCCGCTGTGGTATCTTGTCAGCACCGCCGGCTTGGCTGTAGGTACGTTCCTTGTTTGGATGGGCGTGTTTTATTGGCTGGCCAGCGAAAAAGGCAAGGTGTTGTTTGACCGTTTGGTGTGGGCGCTTTGCGGTGTGATGATTGTGAACTATATGTTCTTCGGCACTAACCTTGGTGTTATCACCCCGACCTTGCAGTATGAAAACGGTATGGACTTTACTGCGGCACAGCAGCTTATCAATATCGGTGTGGTAGCGTTGGTGGCTGTCGTGCTGTGGCTGATTGCGGCAAAGTTTAAAAAGATTGCGGTTCCCGTGCTGCTGACTGCCACCTTGGCGTGCGGTGCAATGGGCGGTATCAATGTCGGCACCATTCAAAAATCTGTTTCCGAAATCGCGGTGGAACAATCGGGAGTACAAGCGAATTTTGAACTCAGTACCGAAGGGCAAAACGTAGTAGTGATTATGTTAGACCGCGCTTTGGGTGAGTATTTCCCGTATTTGTTGGAAGAAAAGCCTCAACTGAAGGAACAATTGGCAGGTTTCACCTATTACCCGAATACCATTTCGTTTGGCAGCTCCACCAATTTTGGTATACCTGCGTTGATGGGTGGTTATGAGTATACTCCGGTAGAAATCAATAAAAGAAATACGGAAACATTGGTCAAAAAGCACAATGAAGCGCTAAAGCTTATGCCTTCCGTCTTTTCGCAAAATGGGTTTAACGTAACGGTATGTGATCCGCCGTATGCAAACTATCAATGGATTCCTGATTTATCTATTTACGACGATATCGAAAACGTCGATGCTTTTGTTACCAACGGTGCTTTCAGCGATCCGCAGGATAAGCAGGCGGAGATTGATAATAACCACCGCAATTTCTTCTGTTTCAGTATGATGAAATCGTTGCCGTTGTTTTTACAACCGACGGTATATAACGATGGTGTGTATAACCAAGCAAAGGTTGCCACTGAGAAAGTAACCTATACCACACAGACATTGTATGATAAAAATACCGCTGAGGGCATGAGTCAGTTGTTTATGGATCCGTACAACGTTCTGGCTAATCTTTCGCAGATTACCAACGTAACCGACGAGAAAACAAACACCTATATGTTCATGGCAAATGATACAACCCACGAGCCGATGCTGTTGCAGTTACCTGACTATGAGCCTTCCCCGAAGGTGGATAATACGGAATATGAGCTTGATAATCCGCACCGTATTACAGTGGACGGCAGAACACTGGTGATTGAGACCACCAACCAGATGATTCATTATCACGCGAATATGGCAGCTATGCTGCAGCTTGGTAAATGGTTTGACTATCTGCGGGAGCAGAACGTGTACGATAACACGAAGATTATTATTGTTTCGGATCACGGTAGAGGTATTGGACAGTTTACGGAAGAATTGTATATTAAAAGTGAAAATGAAGGACATGACGTGGAACGGTATATGCCGTTGCTGCTTGTAAAGGATTTTAACAGCACCGAGCTGACTGTTGATGATACGTTTATGACCAATGCGGATGTACCGACCTTGGCATTTAAAGATACGGTAGAGAATCCTATCAATCCATATACCAAACAGCCTGTTGACAGCAGTGATAAAACGGAGCACCCGCAGTTTATCATACAGTCCTGGGCTTGGGAGGTTACCGGTGTGGAAAACGAAACCACTTTCCCTGCCGCGCCGTGGGCGCAGGTGGCCGATAATATCTGGGAAAAGGAAAATTGGTCTTTTTACGAGCCGGAAATCGTACTCAAAGAACACGCTTTCCCGAACTGAGAGAAGGGTAGAGAATGGGATACACAGTAGATAATGCCATTATTATGGCGGCAGGTACCGCCAGCCGTTTTGCACCGCTTTCGTATGAGCGTCCCAAAGCGCTTATTGAAGTAAAAGGCGAGGTGCTGATTGAACGGCAGATACGGCAGCTGCAAGAGGCAGGCATCAAGGAAATCATTATCGTTGTCGGCTATATGAAAGAGCAGTTTGCGTATCTTGCTGACAAATTCGGTGTCACCATTGTAGAAAACGACGCCTACCTTGTCAGAAACAACAATTCCACCATTCACGCGGTAAAAGACTATCTGAAAAACAGTTATATCTGTTCCTCAGATAACTATTTCAGCAAAAATCCGTTTGAAGCGGAAGTGGATGAAGCGTATTATGCGGCTATCTATGCGGACGGCGAGACCAAGGAATGGTGTATGACCGAGGATGCTGACGGTTATATCAGCGCAGTGACAGTCGGCGGTGAGAACGCTTGGTTTATGCTCGGACACGCCTTTTGGAGTGAGGAATTTTCCCGTACCTTCCTCGAAATCCTTGAGGAAATCTACGAGCTGCCCGAAACGGCAGATTTGTTGTGGGAAGCCATTTATATGGCGCACCTTGACGTTCTCAAAATGAAAATCAGGAAATACGACAGCGATGTTATTTTTGAGTTCGATACGTTGGACGAGCTCCGTGCGTTTGATGAGAGCTATAAGGCGGATACACGTTCCGCGATTCTCAAGGACATCGCAAAGCGATTGGCTTGTACCGAGGCGGACCTTACAAACGTCACTTCCTACAAGGACAACACCAACGCAGCGGCAGGCATTCACTTTGATGCGAAAGGTCAAAGTTATGAATATGCATATGAAACCAAGGAATTAAGGGGGCTTGAATAATGGGCGAAATTATAAAACGCGACCTTCCTTTGATTGCCGATTTATTGAAAAAGGTACTTGGAAAGGATGATTACAGCGACATTGCCCGTATGGGTGGTTTGACCAATCATACCTACCACGTGACCTTTGCCAATGGGGAAGAGTACGTTGTGCGTATTCCCGGTGAAGGCACCGAGGAAATGATTGTGCGCAGCGACGAGGAAAAGAGCACGCGTCTGGCGTGTGACCTCGGCGTGGATGCAAAAATGCTGTATTTCGGCAAAGACGGTTCTAAGGTTACCGTCTACCTGAAAAATGCCGAAACGATGTCTGCGGAAACGATTAAAGATCCTGTACGTATTGCGCAGGTGGCAGACGTGTTCAATGTGATGCATTCCTGCGGGCAGGACACGGGTGTGCCGTTTGAAGTGTTTGATATGGCGGCAGGGTATGAGAAAATCATTGCCGATATGAACGTGCCGATGTTTGATGACTATGACCAAAGCAAACGCAAGGTTATGGCAATCAAAGCGGAAGTCGATGCCGTGAAAACCATTAAGAAGGTACCTTGCCACAACGACCCGCTGTGTGAGAATTGGGTAGTGAGCGAAGGCAAAATGTATCTTATCGATTGGGAATACGCGGGTATGAACGACGGTATGTGGGACGTCGCAGACGTGTCTATTGAAGCGAATTTCGGCGAGGCGGAGGATATGCTGCTTCTGGAAAAATACCTAAAGAGAACACCTACCTTGTCTGATAAAAAGCATTTTCTTGCCAGCAAGCTGTACGTCGACTTCCTGTGGACGCTGTGGGCGAAAGCACGTGTGCCGTACGACGGACAACCTATGGAAGATTGGGCGGTCGAAAGATATGCCCGTTTGAAGGATAACCTTAAAAAATTTGAAGCACTTGAGGAGGTATAAACTATGGTTGCAGGTATTATTGCTGGTATCACTTGGGCCTTGGAAACAATCGTTATTGCTATTGCAATGGGTATGTCGCCGTTGAATCTTTCTACGGCGGAAGGTATTTTGGTGGGTACCTTGGTAGCCACCTTCTTGCACGATGCATGTTCGGCTATCTGGGCTTGTATTTATAACGGTGTGCGCGGACACCTGCCGAATGTTTGGCGTGCTTTCAAAACGAGAAGCGGCAAATTTGTGGTACTTGCCGCGGCAATCGGCGGTCCTATCGGTATGACCGGTTATTTATTGACCGTGAATAACCTCGGCGCTTCTATCGGCGCTGTGGCGAGCGCGATTTTCCCGGCTATCGGTACGGTGCTCGCTTACATCTTCTTGAAAGAAAAAATGAAATGGTATCAGTGGGTGTTCTTACTGCTTACCTTGGCGGGCGTGTACGGTCTTAGCTATTCTCCTGAAATTCAGGTGGAAAACTTCGTGCTTGGTATCATTGGTGCGTTAATGTGTGCGTTCGGTTGGGGCATTGAAGCGGTTATCCTGGCAAAATCCCTTACCGACCCCGAAGTGACTGACGAGTACGCCCTGCAGATTCGTCAGACCACCTCTGCGCTTGTTTACGGCGTTGTGTTGTTGCCGATTTTCACCTTCTTCGGTGTGACCGACACCAAGGCGTTTGCGCTGCTCGGTCAGGTGTTCTCCGGTAACACGGGTTGGCTTATCCCCGTGATTATTCTTGCCGCTTTCTTTGCAACCGTATCGTATTTGTTCTACTACAAAGCGATTTCGCAAATCGGTGCCTCCAAGGCAATGGTATTGAACGTCACCTACGTGGCATGGGCATTGATTTTCAGCCTGATTTTGTCGGTATTCGGCATTGTGGCAAAACCCGTTTTGTCCCCGCTGGTTATCGTCTGTACCCTGGTTGTACTTGTTTGCGGCGTGTTTGCTGCGGCAAACTTCAAAGATATTTTCGGTAAAAAAGAAGACTGATATTACAAAAAAAGCCACGGTGCAAAATGCACCGTGGCTTTTTTATGCGGGTATTTTATGCAGTAGGTTTTTTAATACTGTCGCGAGCGGCACCACTAAGAGTCCCGCTGCGATATTGCTGATACCGTGTACAAGGTCCCACGGCAAGCCTGCCGCGATCCAAGCGAGCATTTGGTTAAAATCCAATCCAAACATCAAAGCCTGTGCAGGTGCATACAGCGTACCGTATGCAAAACCGTGTAAACCGCAGAGTAAAGGGTATATGATATATCCCCATTTTGGTGGCAGGTTGCGAGGAATAAGCATAGCCATCGCCCACAACACCGTCCATACATAGAGGTATGGAATCCACCAAGCAGAGAATCCCGCATATACACCCGTCAGTAATACGAATACGTAAACGGGAATCAATGCCTTGCGGCGAAATACGATAGTAAACAGCATGGTAAACATCCCGAGCAGGTGGATGTTAGGGAGTATTTCGGTTAGCAGCTTTGAGGCGAACATTATGCTGCCGAGCATCGCAAATATTGCCATTTCATAGACCGTAAGCGGTCTTTTTTTATTTCGAGTACACAAGTCCGTAAGTCACGCTTTCGTCAATAGTGGTGGCATCTACACCGCTCATGGCATATTCGCCGTTTACGTAAAAAGCCCAATACGCCTTGTCTGTGTCATAGTCAGCGGTGATGCCGTTGACCGATTTAATATACAGCCCGTAAGCGCCTTGCTCTCCGGCAATGACCCCGTTTTCCAATAAAGCGGCACCCACCGTTTCAGCATCGGTTTTCACGGTAAAGGTTACGGTTTTTTCTTCTGCCGTCACTTCCACTTTCACGGTTTTCGCGCCGTCACCGAGGGTTGTGTCCGCGGTGTAGGTGGCATTTTCCCAAAGGCTTGTTGTTTTTTTGGCGCCGCAGGCGGCAAAAGACAGCAAAAGCACAAGTGCGAGGGTTACAAATACGATTTTTGTCATGGTTTTCATAGTTGTACATCCTTTCGTTTTGTAATTTTACAAAAGGATAAAGTAAAAGCGCCCTTCCAAAAGGGCGCTGTAAGTTGCGGTATCCTGCCATACCGTTTCCACACACAGTCCCTTCTGTTGCCCAAGGGTTTTTACGTGTCACAAAGCGATAAGCATTCCGACTGTAACGGTAATGGCTGTTGCTGCGGAGTTTCACCGCGATTTCCTTATCCCCGCATGGTTTCATGCGACAACGGGAGATTCCCGATGCTTTATGTTATTCTTTTGTATGTACACCATATCACAGATGTCCACAAAATGCAAGGGATTATTTTAAAAACATGCAAAACCCGCCCGACATATGTCGGCCGGTTTTTCTTATAATACTTTTGCCAAGAACGACTGTAAGCGTTCACTTTTGGGATGTTCAAATACATCTTCGGGCGTGCCTTCTTCGATAATCATACCGCTGTCCATAAAGATGACACGGTCGGCAACCTCCTTGGCAAAGCCCATTTCATGGGTAACCACCGCCATGGTCATACCCTCAGCGGCGAGCTCCTTCATAACGTCCAACACCTCACCGACCATTTCGGGGTCGAGTGCGGAGGTGGGTTCGTCAAACAGCATCACTTCGGGGCGCATACATAACGCACGTACAATCGCAATACGCTGTTTTTGACCGCCGGACAATTGGCTGGGATACGCGTTAGCGCGGTCGGCAAGACCGACGCGTTCCAAAAGGCGCATAGCCTGTTGTTCGGCCTCCTGTTTGGACATTTTGAGAATCTTAATAGGGGCTACCGTCATATTGCCGAGAATGGTCATATGCGGGAATAGATTAAAGTGCTGAAACACCATACCCATTTTTTGACGGTGCACGTTGATGTCTACCTTGGGGTCGGTGATGTCCACACCGTTAAACGTAATGGAGCCGCCTGTGGGCATTTCCAAAAGATTGAGGGAACGCAGGAATGTGGATTTGCCGCTGCCCGAAGGACCGACAATGACCACCACTTCGCCGCGCTTAATGTCGGTGGTAACACCGTCAAGTGCCTTGACTTCGCCGCCGTTATAATGCTTTTTCAGGTCTTGCACACGGATGATGATATCATTAGCGTTCATTCTTGCGCAACCTCCTTTCGAGTTTGCCGACAAGCCAGGTGAGCAGCATTACCATGGAGAGGTAAATGAGCGCGACCATGATCAGCGGCATAAACGCAGAGTAGGTACGGCTGCGGATAAGGTCACCCGCTTTGGTAAGGTCCATAATACCGACGTAACCCGCGATAGAGGTTTCTTTGAGCAATACGATAAACTCGTTACACAGGGTGGGGAGTACGGCTTTGAACATCTGTGGAATAATGATGTAAATCATTGTTTGAATGTAGTTAAAGCCGAGCGAACGACCCGCTTCAAACTGACCGCCGTCCACCGACATAATGCCCGCACGGAAGATTTCCGCAACGTAAGCACCCGAGTTGATACCGAAGGCAACCATCGCAATCATACGGCTGTTGGTGGAAGACGCAAAAATGATACAGTAGAAAATAAGCAGCTGTACCACAGCGGGGGTGCCGCGCACCACCGTGAGATACACCTTGCAGATGCCGTTGGCAATCTTCATCAGTGTGAAGCCGAGGCCGCCGCGCTGCTTCATACTTTCCTCGTTTTTGTCGTAAGTAGAACGCACAGCGGCGATGACAACACCAATGGCAATACCGATAAGTAAGGCTATCAGAGTGATGTACAAAGTGTTGCCCAGACCCTGCAACAGCCAGGTCCAACGGTCACCGTCTATGAAATTCAGCTTGAAATCATCGACAATACTGCCGATCCATTCAATTTCATATAAGTTCTTCAAAAATGCAGACATAGTTTTTCCTCACAAAAATCAGAGCGACGATACCGCCGCTCTGATCGAATGAAAAGATTTTTTTTGTTTACGGATTATTTTTCGTCAGCCGCGTTGCTGGGGATGTATTTTTCAACGATGCCCGCTACGGTGCCGTCAGCGATGAGCTCGTCGAGCGCTTTGTTGATTTTGTCGAGCAGCTCGGTGTTCTTTTTCGCTACGCAGATAGCGTAATCTTCTTCGGTGTAAGCACCATCGAGGATTTTCAGACCTTCGTTAGCAGCAACGAAAGCTTTTGCAGGCTCGTTGTCGATGATAACCGCAGTCACTTTGCCGCCCTTGAGCGCTTCAACAGCTTCAGCACCGGTTTTGTATTGGGTTACATTTTCCATGCCGAAGCCCCATTTTGCGGGAACGTCGGAGCAGTAGATATCACCGGTGGTACCCTGCTGTACGCCGATTTTGATGCCCTGTTTGGTGCCTAACGGATTTTCGTCATCACCAAAGCCGGTGTAGAAATCTTCGTAGGAGGTGTATTCGGAATCAGCCTTCACGATAACCGCCTGTACGCCTTTGGCATAAGATTTGGTGAAGTTTACGCTCTTCTGACGTTCTTCGGTTACGGTCATACCGGCCATACCCATATCGAATTTTTCGGTCTGTACGCCGCTGATGATGGTGTCAAAGTCAACGTCGTGTACTTTGAGGGTCATACCGAGTTTTTCGGCGATTTTTTCAGCGATTTCGATATCGATGCCGGCAAAGTTGCCGTCGTCGCCTTTGAACTCATAGGGAGGGAACGCAGCGTTGGTCGCCATGTCGAGTACGGTGTCTTCCGCTTTGTTTCCGCAACCTGCAAAGGCCAGGAAAGAAGCCGCGATAGCGATAACCGCTAAGATGGATAAAACTTTTTTCATTGTTAAAACCCCTTTTTCACAATAGAATATATGTAGAGATACCTACATTGGCACTATAATAGCACATATTTTTTTATAATGCAAGTATATTACCGCATAAATATACACAAAAATCTTTTATAAAGTGCAAAAAAACAGCGGATTATATATTGATTTTCGAACGAGAAGGTGATAAAAAGAAGATGGATATCACGTAAAACGGAGGAACAACATATGCGTCTCAATATGGAACAGTTTCCTATCTCTTTCTGGAACGTTGCGCATCTCGACAAAACGGAAAACACCCCTGCCCAGCGGGTTGCAGATTGGAAGGACCTCGGCATTACTTTGGCGATGAGTCCGAAGTTTGGCCCTGACCTGAAAGAGGTTGCGAGGGAATACCTCGACGAATGTGAAAAGGCGGGTTTGAAGCTCATTTTATGTGACCGCCGCACCCATTGGGATTATATGAAAACAAATGGGGAAGAGGCGTACCGAGAGGCATTCAAAGAAGCACTTGCCGACTTTGATGGGCATCCCGCTTTGTTTGGCTTTTTCGTGGGCGATGAGCCTGATGCAGACAATATCGCGTATGCAAAAAAAGCGATGCGTATTCAGGCAGAAACGGCACCGCATCTTATTGCGTATCTCAATCTGTTACCGTGGTTTGATTGGATCGACGAGCGGATGGGCGCTACCTATCTGGCACCGTATATCGATGAAGTTGTGGCAGAAGGTAAACCGCAACTTCTTTCGTATGACTGCTACATACAGATGTATAACACCGACACAAAAGACCTCGATGTGTATTTTGAAAATCTTCGTAACTACTATGAGGCATACAAACGCCACGGCGTACCGTTTATGAACATTGTACTGAGCGGTTCCCATGCGGCGGGCGGCACCTATTACCGTGTGCCTACCAAAGACGAACTGCGTTGGCAGCTTGGCACTAGTGTTGCAATGGGCGCGGCGGCGGTCTCTTGGTACGTTATCGACCCTTGCGGCATATATGAAGACGTAGGGCATCTCTACGACTATCGTGATTTGCCCATTAACGCCTTGGGCGAACGCACCGAAAATTATGCACGCCTGTCCGAAGTAAACCGTATGTTTTTAAAGCATATGGGCGAGATTATGCATTCGCTGGTGATTGATGAATGTTATCACGTTCGCACGCAGTATGGCGGTATGGAAGCATTCACACCGTTTGGCAAGGTAAAAGCAGTTACTGCCGATTCGGCGGCTATCATTTCCCGTTTCCACGATGCAAACGGCGGGGAATACTATCTTCTTTGTAACAATTCGGGTGTCAGAGGCGTTTCCTTTACCGTGAAATTTGAGAAAGGCACCGCGCTTTCTCACTGTGCGTGGGGGAACCGCTTTGTAAAGACGGGTACTACTGAGGAAGATGATGCCACCGTGGTAGAATTTGCCTTGCCGCCGGGCGGGTTGCATCTCTACCGTATTGACGCGTAAATCTTTTACAAAAACTCACTTGACTTTTTGCTTAAAAGAGTATATGATACTTAAAAAGCATTGACGGAGACAGTACGTGTGTCTGAAACCTTCAGCGAGTCGGGTACGGTGTGAGCCGACAGGGAGTAAGGGGCGCGGAATATCCCTCCTGAGCTGTCGGCTGAAAGGGGCTTGCCCGAGTAGGTTTGACCGGTTTTTCACCGTTATCGGAAACGCGTATCCGAGATTTTCTCGTGTACTGTCGTAATAGGTGGTTAAACGAAGATGCCTTCGTCCTATTATGGACGAAGGCGATTTTTTTATGTTGAACGGAGGAAACGCAATGTATCGCAAGGTGTCAACCGACCTCAATTTCGTGGAGCGCGAAAAGCAGGTAGAAAAATTCTGGAGAGATAACGGCATTTTCGAAAAAAGTATGGACAGCCGTAAAGAAGGGGAAACCTATACCTTCTACGACGGTCCCCCGACTGCAAACGGCAAACCGCATATCGGCCATGTGCTGACCCGCGTTATCAAGGATATGATTCCGCGTTACCGCACCATGAAGGGCTATATGGTACCCCGCAAAGCCGGTTGGGATACCCACGGTCTGCCGGTAGAGCTCGAAGTGGAAAAGCTGTTAGGGCTTGACGGTAAAGAGCAGATTGAGACCTACGGTTTGGAGCCGTTTATCGGCAAATGTAAAGAAAGCGTTTGGAAATACAAGGGTATGTGGGAAGACTTTTCCGCAACCGTTGGTTTCTGGGCGGATATGGATGACCCGTATGTTACGTACCATAACGATTTTATCGAATCCGAATGGTGGGCATTAAAGCAGATTTGGGACAAAGGCCTTTTGTATAAAGGCTTCAAAATCGTACCCTACTGTCCCCGTTGCGGCACCCCGCTGTCCAGCCACGAAGTGGCGCAGGGGTATAAGAGCGTTAAGGAACGCAGTGCCATTGTGCGTTTTAAAGTAGCAGGCGAAGACGCGTGGTTCTTGGCTTGGACCACCACGCCGTGGACCTTGCCTTCCAACGTAGCGCTTTGCGTCAACCCGAAAGATACTTACTGCCGTGTGAAAGCCGCAGACGGTCACGTGTACTATATGGCGGAAGAATTGCTTGACCGCGTGCTCGGCAAGTTGGCGACCGAAGAAGCACCCGCTTACGAGATTCTGGATCGTTACGTGGGTACCGACCTTGAAAACAAAGAATATGAGCCGCTGTTTGATTGTGCCAAAGCGGTTGCAGACAAACAGCATAAAAAGGGTTTTTATGTTACCTGCGCCGATTACGTCACCATGACCGACGGTACCGGTATCGTACACATTGCGCCCGCGTTCGGTGAGGATGACGCGCAGGTGGGTCGTCGCTACGACCTGCCGTTCGTGCAGCTGGTGGATGCCCAGGGTAATATGTCCCCCGAAACGCCGTTTGCGGGCTTGTTTGTCAAGAAAGCCGACCCGCTGGTGTTGGAAGACTTGGATAAACGCGGACAGCTGTTTGACGCGCCGAAGTTTGAACATGATTATCCGTTCTGCTGGCGTTGCGATACCCCGCTTCTCTACTACGCGAGAGAATCCTGGTTTATCAAAATGACCGACGTGAAGGAAGACCTTATACGTAACAATAACACCATCAATTGGATTCCCGAAAGCATCGGTAAGGGGCGTTTCGGCGATTGGCTGCAGAATGTGCAGGATTGGGGTGTGAGCCGCGACAGATATTGGGGCACGCCTTTGAATATTTGGGAATGTGAATGCGGTCACCGCCATTCCATCGGCAGTATTGCGGAACTGAAAGAAATGTCCCCCAATTGTCCCGATGAAATCGAACTGCACCGTCCCTTTATCGACGCGGTGACCATCACCTGCCCGCATTGCGGCAAGCAGATGAAACGCGTGCCCGAGGTACTTGACTGTTGGTTTGACTCGGGTGCGATGCCGTTTGCACAGCATCATTATCCCTTTGAAAACCAAGATTTGTTTGAACAGCAGTTCCCCGCAGACTTCATTTCCGAGGCGGTGGACCAGACCCGTGGCTGGTTCTACTCCTTGCTCGCAATTTCTACCTTGATTTTCAATAAAGCACCGTACAGAAACGTTATCGTGCTGGGTCACGTGCAGGATGAAAACGGTCAGAAAATGTCCAAATCCAAGGGCAACGCAGTGGATCCGTTTGAAGCACTCGAAACCTACGGTGCAGACGCTATCCGTTGGTACTTCTACAGCAATTCCGCACCGTGGTTGCCCAACCGTTTCCACGGCCGTGCCGTTATGGAAGGCCAGCGCAAGCTGATGGGCACGCTGTGGAACACCTACGCGTTCTTTGTGCTGTATGCAGACATCGATAAGTTCGATGCCACTAAGTATACCCTCGAATATGATAAGCTTTCGGTTATGGATAAATGGTTACTGTCCAAGCTGAACACCCTGGTCAAAGAAATGGACGAAAACCTTGCTAATTACCGCATCCCCGAAGCGGCGCGCGTGCTGCAGGAATTTGTGGATGAGATGAGTAATTGGTACGTGCGCCGTTCTCGCGAGCGTTTCTGGGAAAGCGGTATGCCGCAGGATAAAATCAATGCGTATATGACCCTTTACACCGCGCTTGTGACGGTATGTAAAGCGGCGGCACCGATGATTCCGTTTATGACCGAGGATATTTATCAGAACCTCGTTCGTTCTTTGGACGACACTGCACCCGAAAGTATCCATCTGTGCGATTACCCCGCTGTTAATGAAGCCTTTATCGATAAAGACCTCGAAACTGCGATGGACGAGGTACTGCAGGTGGTGGTGCTTGGCCGTGCCGCCAGAAACGGCTCTAACCGCAAAAACCGTCAGCCGCTTGCGAAAATGTATGTAAAAGCGGAAATGGCGCTGGATACGATGTATCAGCAGATTATTGAGGAAGAATTGAACGTGAAAATGGTGGAATTTGTCACCGACACTTCCGCATTCTCCTCCTATACCTTCAAACCGCAACTGAAAACCGTTGGCCCGAAATACGGCAAGCAACTCGGTGAAATCCGTACTGCTCTTTCCGAAATTGACGGCAACGCCGCGATGGCGGAGCTCACCGCAAATGGCGTGCTGACGCTTTCTCTTCCGTCAGGTGAGGTGAAATTGGCGGAAGAAGACCTGCTTATCGATACCGCACAGCAGGACGGCTACTACACCGTTGCCGACCGCGGCGTGACGGTGGTACTTGACACCACCTTGACCCCCGAACTTATCGAAGAAGGCTTTGTACGCGAAATTATCAGCAAATTGCAGACCATGCGTAAAGAAGCCGGCTTTGAGGTGACCGACCACATCACCGTTTACGTGGACGGTAACGAAAACATCGGCGAACTGGTTTCCCGCAACGCAGACACCATCTGCGAAGATGTACTCGCAGACGGTATCACCCTTGGTGAAACCGACGGTTTTGTGAAAGAATGGGATATCAACGGCGAAAAGGTTACCTTCGGTGTGAAAAGATAATAGGAAAAAACGCGTCTTGCATTGCAAGACGCGTTTTTTAGTGCTACAATAGAATAAATACTCGTGAGGGGGTACAAAAATGGCGGCGTTTGACCAACCTTTTTCGAAAACATTTTCGGTGGATTTACAACCGATAGGCGGTTTGCAATCTGTACAGCAGACACCGTTTGCGTGTGTATTGAACTTTGATAAGGAGACCTTGTACGTACAGTTTCCGTCCTTTGGCGGCGTGCGTATACGCAATGGATACGAGGGCTTCTTCACACCCGATGCGCTGAAGGAGATTACGTATACCGAGAAGGACGGTGCCGTCACCGCCTTTGCAGAGGATACGGCGGTAGCGATTGATAAGGACGGCACCCTAACCGTGTGCAATGCCCAAGGCGAAAAGGTTCTTTTTATGTGCGGTGCAGACATTTTGCAGGGAACTAACGGTGTGGACGCGCGGACAACGGTGCGCCTGCCGTTGGAAAAACAAGAAAGCGTGTACGGCTTTGGTGAGCGGTTTAACACCTTTAACCAGAACGGACACCGTTTGCCTCTGTGGAACGTGGATACTATTTATCATGTGGTACCTGCTGAAGGGGATAAGGTGGAAGGGTACAAAAACGTACCGTTTTTCCACAGCTCGAAAGGGTATGCGTTTTTCTATAACAGCGCTGCTAATGCGGTTGCCGACCTTACAGACGGTTTTACCTTGACGGTGGATACCGCCGTTCTTGATTGGTACATATTTACGGGTACACCGATTGAAAACATCCGGCAGTATACCGACCTTACGGGTAAACCCATTCTGCCGCCGCGTTGGGCATTTCGCTATTGGGCGGGCGCAGGCGCTTCTATGTGGCAACTGAAGGGCAGTGATGACGCAAGTGTGTTATCGTGCCTGCAGGATTGCTTTGACGGCTATAACAAACTCGGCACGGGTTTGCCTACCCTGTATGCCGAATACCCCGTACCGTTTATTGAAGAAAGCTTTAAGCTGGCGGAGAAAAACGGCACCAAGATGCTGATGTGGGTACGTCCTAATCTTGCCAAAGCGAAAATGAAGCAGATATTAGGCGAGACGGACGAGCGGAAATTACCCGTTACCGATACGGTTGATTGGTTGCGTGTAAAGGACTGTATTGATTTTACCCATCCGCGTGCTGTAGAGGTTGTGAAAGGCATTTATAAAGACCAATGGTCTTGGGGTCTTAAGGGCTCGATGATTGACTTTGGTGAATATTGGCCGTGGAACGCTACCGCGTATAACGGCTTGAGCGGCAATGAAATGCACAATTTCCAGACCTATTATTATAACAAGGCAATGTATGAAGCATGGCACCACCAAATGGGAGATGACTATATCACCTTCTCCCGTTCCGCTTGTGCAGGCTCTCAGAAATGGTCCGCCAATTTCGGCGGTGACCAGGCGAGTACGTGGTTTGGTCTGCAACAGAGCATTTCGGGCGTTTTATCGCTTTCCAGCTGCGGCTTCAGTATATGGGGCAGTGATATCGGCGGCTTTTTCGGCACGCCTACCACCGACACCTACTGCCGTTGGTTGGAGTTTTCTGCCTTCTCGCCGCTGATGCGTGCACACGGCATCGTTACAGCGAAAGACCCGTGGCACTTCGGCAAGGAAGCGGAAGAAATCTTCACAAAGTATTTTGCGTTGCGCGAAAGTATGCTAGACCTTTTGTATTCTGCCGCGGTACACGCGCATAAAACGGGTGAGCCGATGGTTAAGGCGATGGCGATTGCCTATCCCGAGGATAAACGGTTTTACTCTACCGATGACCAATATATGTTCTGTGACAGTTTGCTTGTTGCTCCTGTATATATGGAGGATGCCGCCTACCGTGCGGTGGCTTTACCCGAGGGCGGCTTTACAGATTTTTGGACAGGCGAGCGGGTGGAAGGCGGCAAAACTGTGACCTACAACACACCGCTGGATACCATCCCCGTATTTGTGAAGGACGATGCATTATTGCCGTTGACACAAGAAAATACGCCCGTATACCTCGTGACAATGCCTACAAAAACTACAGCACACACGGTGTATTACGAGGATAAAGAGGTAAATATTACCGTCTCGTTTGACGGCGAAGCACTTCGTGTAGATGGTGATGTGGATAGGCCCGTGAAGTTTTTGGGCTTTACACCTCAAGCAGTGTTGGTAAACGGCAAGGAAGGGGGCGCTTTCGTTGGTTAAGATGTTTTCTACCACAAAATGGTTTGAGGGAGATTGGCACTACCGTTCGACGGGCATAGATGACCGCGAGGTGTCCCTGCCGCATTATGCGGATTACGGTGATACAGACGTTTCTTACACCAAGGTGTTTTCTTGCAAAAAGTGCGAAAACAAGCGCTATTTTCTTTACTGTGAAGGTAATCCCCTTGACATCGTTGCGACCTTGAACGGCGCACAGCAAACCGCGAAAATCGATGAAAAGAGCGGCTGTGTGTGTTGGGATGTGACCGAAAGTGTGGCACAGAACAATACATTGACCCTTTCCGTGGCGGATGCGCCCGTGGGAGCACGCGGCGGTATTCACCGTAACGTGTGGTGGCGGGAAACGGACGCTGTCAGCGTCTCAAATATTCCGCAGATAACCACCCTGTTTACCGCGGCGGGGGTTGCGTGTATGCGTACCGAATTGCGTCTGTCCAATATAACAGATATGCCGCGTAATGTGACCGTTTCGTATCGCGTGGTTTCTCCAAAAGGGGAAACGGTGCACGCTTTTGAGAAGAAAACTATTGTATGTCCTGCTGTGGAGAGTGTGATACCGCTTGCGGTGGATTCTCTGCGGGTGGATGTATGGACACCCGAACATCCCGCCGTGTACCGCCTGGAAGCGGATATTATTGACGGGAATGCGGTTGTCGAAAAGCTGTCAAAGGCGTTTGCATTCCGTGCGGTTACCTTTGAGAACGGTTTTTGCTTTATAAACGGCGAAATGCGTTTCTTAAAAGGCGTATATTATGCCCAACAGGATTTGTTGGTGCCCGCCGATAACGGTTGGTGGCGGCTGTGTCGCCACGCGCAGGAAATGGGGTGTAACGCGATAGTCACCGCGGCACCGCCCGCCTTTGCGGAGGATACTGCCTTACAAATGGGTCTTTTACTGTTAAAAACAGATGACCTGCCGCAAAATGTGCAGATATATACCCCGTTTGCGTTTGTCGATGCTACCGACCCCGCTGCCAAACAGCGTGAGACTGCTCTTGCGGCGTTAGCGGCGTTCGGCAGAGCGGAAAAAGACAGCCGTTTAGCGGGATTTTTCCTTGACCACCGTATGGCGGTGGATGGCTTTGGCCTGCGCACGGCGGCTGTACCGCTGTTTGCCGCGGCTTTCAGCCGCAAACCGATTTTTGAGATGGAATATACCGATAAAACGGTGGCACTTTACGGCAATGCGGCTTCCTACACAGTATATTTGAATGACCATCCGATGCAGGAACTGCCGACTGCGGGGGCGTTGACCCTGTTTTCGTTGGATACACCGTTTGCGGAATTGAAGATTACAGCACATTTTGCAAACGGAGAGACACTCCAACGCCGCCTGCGCCCGACAGGTCGCGCGGTGGCTTTACGGGTAACGGCGCATACGTACGGACGCAATCTCTCCAAAAACCGTGTGGATTATATTCCCGTTACCGCTGAAGCGGTGGACAGCTACGGCAACCGCGTCACCGATTTCACCGACGTGGTGGAGTTCGTGCCGTATACGTCGGGTGTATTGCGTGCTGAAACAGAGTTCACTGCGGAAACGGGCATTTCGTCGGATAAGTTTGGTAACGTAGTTGGCGGAAAGACCGCCGCACAACGTGTCGGCGGGTATCGCGTTGCGATGCAAAACGGTATCGCGGTGGTGCGCTTGTCCGCAAAAAGCAATTCTCGCTTTACCGCCTGCTCCGCGGAGTGTTCGCTCGGTAAGGAAACGGTTTATATTGACTATTAAAAAAGATGCCTTCGGTGTTCGGTCCGAAGGCATCTTTTTTCACATATCGGGCGTACAGCCTAAAGCTGCAAGGATTTTTTTGGCGCGTTGTTCTTTCGTTAGTGCTTCTTCTCGGGTAAACAGCATCAGATATTCCACGTTACCGTTGGTACCGTGAATGGGGGAGACGGTCATATCCGCAAAGTGCAGGCCGTTTTCCTCTGCGCTGTCTGCAATTTTCTCCATTAAGGGCGGCAAAATAGCGGGGTCTTTGACAATACCGTTTTTGCCGAGGTCTTTTTGTGCCGCCTCAAACTGCGGTTTGATAAGGCAGATTACCCGACCGTTTTCGGATAAGATTTCGTTCATTGCGGGAAAAATTTTGGTAAGTGAAATAAAGGACACGTCCGCGGTCACCATATCGCAGATGCCGCCGATTTGTTCTGCCGTTAAGCGCCGCGCGTTGGTGCGTTCCAAGACGGTAACCCTGGGGTCATTGCGTAATTCCCACGCTAAAATGCCGTATGCCACGTCTACGGAGCACACGTGTGCAGCGCCGCTTTGTAACAAACAATCGGTAAAGCCGCCGTTGGAAGCGCCGATGTCGCATACCCGCAACCCCGTAGGGTCTACGTGAAAAACGGCAAGCGCTTTTTCCAATTTGTAACCCGAGCGGCTGGCATATTTTCGTGCCTTTTCTTTCAAGGTGAGTACGGTATCCGCCGCAACCGCTGTCCCGGGCTTATCTGCAGGCACCGCCCCTATGTATACCCGTCCTTCCATAATGAGGGCGGCAGCCTCGGTTACCGACACAGAAAACTGTGTCGCTGCCAAAGCGTCTAATCTTGTAGTTTCCATTGATTTACCTCAAAGTGACAGAAAATTTTGATAATAATCGGCAAGGACGGTAGGAAAGCTTGGAACGGCGCAACCCCTCATCACCCGCATCGTCCTCGCGGTTGATATATACGGTGTTTTCCGTTTGCATATAGGTAGCAAATGCTTTGGATACCGCTTGGTATGCACCGTCAAAACGGGTATCCGCTTTTTCAACGTGCACAAACAAGGTATCACCCACAATTTCACCTGCGGTTACCGCCACAATTTCGTCGTTGTCCCACAAGGCACCCGCGGTAATGTTAAGCTCAACACAGTGCTCCAACAGGTGAATACTGCGCAGACCCTCCTCTGCCTCAATAACACCAACCTCACCCGCCACTGCGTGCGCTTTCAAAAAGCGCTTTATAAACGCGGTGGCTTTTGGTATATCCGCCGCCGTGAGTAATCGGAACACACAGTCGGGATGCGCGGCATAAAAGCGTTTTAGGTGGTTTCTTTTGCCGGATAAATGCCTGCCGGGAAAAGAAAGAAAGGTTTCATAGGTGTAGAGATAATCCGCTGAATCGCGCCATTCTTTAGCGGTGGCACGGTCACCGTAATGCGCAAGAAGTAAATCCTTCGCCGCTTCGGGAATATCTACGAAGATAAGGGCTTCGCCGTTTGCTTTACAATCGGCAAGCAGCGCCTCTACAGCGGCGAAAACGTCACCGTCACCCACGGGAAACACATACAGTTTTTTACCGTTCATACCCGTAATACGAACGCACAGCATATTTGCAACAATACAATATTCGGTTTTGAAAAGCTTGCGCCACATATAAACACATCCTACCGTGTAATCGCAAACACGGTACGGCTGCTTGTCCATATATTCCCGCAAAGAAGGCAATATATCGCGGGTTATCGGGGAAAACGAGAGCAAACAAAACACTCCTTGACACATAAGTAATACTAGCATACCTTTTTTTGACGATTTTTTCAACATATTTTAGAAAATCCCCGAAATTTTTTCGGTTTTCGTGCATACTAAAGCCGAAAGGGGTTGTATATGTGGAAAAACAGTTTTTAAAGGATATTACGGCGGCTTTACAGGTGGAAACGTGTACCGGCGTACAGGATGCCACTGCGACACAGCTGTACCGTGCCATTTCCCGTGCGGCATTAAAACGGGTGTATCCGCTGTGGAACGGTGATAAAAGCGGTAAACAGGCGGCGTACCTGTCGGCAGAGTTCTTGCTCGGTCGTATGACCTTTTCCAATTTATTCAACATGGGCTTGTTGGATGAAACGGTGTCCTTGCTGTCCGAAAAAGGTGCGGACCTGCGTATGCTGGAACAAATACGCGACCCTGCGCTGGGGAACGGCGGTCTCGGTCGTCTTGCCGCTTGCTTTTTGGATGCCGCGGCAACGCAGGGCATTCCCTTGAACGGTTACGGCATTCGGTATCGGTACGGATTGTTTCGCCAAAGAATTGAAAACGGCTTTCAGGTCGAGGAAGCAGATAATTGGACCGCGTGGGGTGACCCATGGTCGGTGCGCAGGGAAGAGGAAAAGATAAAGATCGAAATGGGGGACGGTGAGGTATTTGCCGTGCCATACGATATGCCCGTTATCGGTTACGGTGGCCATACCGTCAACACCCTGCGCCTGTGGCAGGCAGAGGCAGTGATTCCGTTTGATTTCGCCGCATTTGACAGTGGCAGATACGCGGCGGCGTTTGCGGGTAAAACGGCAGCGGATACACTGACCGCCGTACTGTATCCTAACGACAGTATGTCAGCAGGCAAGAAATTGCGCTTAAAACAGCAATATTTCTTTGCGGCGGCATCGGCACGGGATATGGTACGGCATTTTAAGCGTAAATGCGGTGCGGATTTGGCCCGCTTTCCCGATAGCTATACAATTCAATTAAATGATACCCACCCTGTTGTAGCAATTCCCGAACTGATACGTCTGCTTACGGAAGAAGGATTGACCTTTGAGAATGCCTTGACGGTGGCAAGAGGGGTGTTCGCGTACACCAACCATACCATTATGCCCGAGGCGCTTGAAAAATGGGATGTGCGGTTGTTTAAGCAGGTGTTGCCGCGGGTATATCCCGTTGTACGACAGCTGCAACAGGCATTACGCAAGGAATTGCGCCAAAAGGGTATCACCGATTTTACGGACTTCGATATATTGGCCGACGGACAGGTGCATATGGCGCGTATGGCACTGTTTGCATCTCACGCGGTAAACGGTGTGGCCGCTATTCACACCGACCTGTTAAAAACGCGGGTGTTGCCGCATTGGTACCGCCTGTATCCCGAGCGTTTTCACAATGTGACCAACGGTATTACGCCGCGCCGCTGGTTAGCACTTGCCAACCCCGAACTTTCGGAACTAATCACCGCGCGTATCGGTGACGGTTGGGTAACAGACCTCGACCGCTTGCAGGATTTGCGGGTGTATGCTGACGATACCGCTTTTTTAGAGCAGCTGCGGTTTATGCGGCAAAAAAAGAAAAAGCAACTTGCCGCGTATCTGGAAAAACGACACGGTCTTCCGCTGCGTTGGGATTTTATGCTGGACGTGCAAGCAAAACGATTGCACGAATATAAGCGACAGTTGTTAAACGCTCTGTCTGTTTTGGATATTTGTTTTGCTTTGCAGAGTGGTGAACTGCCGACGTTCCGACCGACCGCATTTTTGTTTGCGGCCAAAGCCGCACCGGGATATTACCGCGCCAAAGCGGTGATAAAGCTTATTAACGCGGTCGCCGCCTACGTGGAAAACGACCCGCAACTTCAAAGCAAAGTGCAGGTGCTGTTTATCCCTGATTATTCGGTATCCCTTGCTGAAAAACTGATACCTGCGGCGGATATTTCCGAACAGATTTCTACCGCAGGTACCGAGGCGTCGGGTACAGGTAATATGAAGTTTATGCTTAACGGTGTGCCCACCCTCGGCACGTACGACGGCGCGAATATCGAGATAGTCGAGCGGGCGGGGAGAGAAAATAACTATATTTTCGGCGCTACGGTGGAGATTCTTGATTCTATCCGCGATACCTACGACCCAAACGCATTGCTTGCCGCTGACCCGCGATTGAAACGGGTGGTGGATGCGTTGGTAGACGGGACATTGGATGATGGCGGGAGCGGGATGTTTGCAGAATTGTACCGCTCGTTGACCGAGGGCGCAGATGCGGACCACTATTATGTGCTTGGTGATTTTAACGCCTATCGCGCCGCACGTTTGCAGGCAAACAGTGATTCGACAAACGGGGACGCCTTTGCTAAAAAAGGACTGCTCAATATTGCGGCGGCGGGTTTTTTCTCGGCAGACCGTTCTATCGAAGAGTACGCGGAGCACATTTGGCATATATAAAGAAAAGGACGGCAAAGCCGTCCTTTTCTTTATAGTTTTGCGTTTAATCGGTTGCGGGTAATGCGGATACACACCACCACCGTTATCCAGACAACGGCGTATATAGCCGCGAATATCCCTGTGAAAATTGCTAATGCCAACGGCTCAAAGGGAATCCAGGTGTTTACGACGTAGCAAAGGGAGTATGCCACGTACAGTGCACCGAAATGACAACCGAGTGATTTAGCCAGCGGCCAGTGCTCGATTTGATTAAAAACACTAGCGCCCGCGTGTATAAAACTAAGCAGATAGGTGGAAACAGTGGCGGTCAGCACCTGTCCGCCTGTCAGCGAAAAATTCGGCAGGGTGCGTGAAAGACAAAAAAAGACAATGGCGGCGATGATGGGACCGAAACCACCGAAAATCAAGCCGCGGTGTAAAAATGTTTTTACGTATGTGTTCATATCAAATACCCAACCTTTCCTTTACAAATTTCACCTGCCGTCTGGATACGTAGTCTTTGTATCCGTTTTGCAAGGTCACCTGTAACGAGCCCCCGAAGGTGGCATCAAACCGTTTGATTTTGCGGATGTTGGCGATACAGGATTGATTGATTTTAACAAAACTGTCGGGAAGCGTTTCCTCTAGTTGATATAACCGCGTCCGCAGGACAAAGGTTGCTGTATCGGTTATGGCGACTACCTTGTTGTTCTGTATGGTAAAGCAAGAAATGTCGGTAGGCTTTAACGGATGTGCCGCGCGGTCTTCGTCATAGCCGATAAGAGAAATGTCGTTTGCCGCTAATTGCTCGATTTCGTCGATGAGCGGTGTACGCCTATGCGCGTAAATGCAAACTTCTTCTTCGCGGTTCGGGTCGATAACAACGGTACATTTCATACTCTCATCCCCTTCAAGAGTAGTGTATCACCGGGAATTTCACTTTGCAATACAAAGTGGGTAAGTGGTAGGAAAAACCAAGTCTTTGGCAAAAAAAGAAGCAAGACACTTTTTGGTGTCTTGCTCGTGTATATTATGCTTGGTTGTTTAGTTTTTTTATCAAAGAGTCCAGGTAGCCCGCTTCATTTTCAGCCATCTTATACCACGGACCATCTTCCGCGCGAATGAACATATTGCCGAAATGGTATACGGTTGTTTTTTTGCCGTTTTCATATTGTATGCAAATAACCCACGTCATACCATCGCAATCATCGGGATTCTCTTTGAAATCGGCGTTTAAGTGCAGGCTGGCGAGATGGTCGACGATTTCCTTGGCGGCATTGTCGTAAAAGGTATATTCATAAAGCTCGGGTAAAGACGTTACAGCTACACTTTTTACGTTGTCATTCTTTATTAGTTTGACCTTTTGAGAAGATGTGTTGCATCCTACAAGGCAAGCGCACAGAGTAAACGCAAAAAGAAACGCTGTTAACTTTTTCATATCCCCACCGCCTTTATGTTTTACTTCCTAACGACAGTATAGCATATCATTTAGAAAAACACAATGTTTTTTTGTCGGGAGTAGCGTTGGGAGTAGGATTGCGTGCTCTTGTTTGGCGGAGAGAGAGGGAATCGTGGTTTTGCCGTGAAGTGAAAAAATGCGGTAGTGCATACGGGCAAAACCTGTATTACCGCGTTATACGCGGTAATTACTGTTCGAATCCACTTCAGCATCCACGAAAAAAAGAGGATACCCAAAATGGGCATCCTCTTTTTTGTTGAAAAGGTTGTACAAATTCGATGCCCTTTGAATTTTTGACCTATGTGTTCGAACCCCTACATATCTTAAATGAAATATTTTTCTTGCAAAAAATATGAAATAATCCTTACGGATTATGAAATTTGATGCTTACGCATCAAGTGAAATAAAATTCGCCTCTTAAACATTTGCGAAGCAAATATTTCATACGCATCAGCGTATTTCATAGCAAAGCTATTTCACTCGCCAAAAGGCGAATTTCATTGAAAAAGCGACTTGTCTAAACAAGTCTCTTTTTCTGGAAAGGTTGCACAAATTCGAACCCCTTTGAATTTTTGACCTATGGGTTTGAACTACTACATATTTTAAATTAAACATAAACATCCAGTCTACAAATTGTTTGCTAATTTAAAATCAAGAGCACGTTCGGTTGATATTAAAAACCTTTTCCACTCACTATTATCGGCAGTGCTTTCTCCTAATAAAACTTTTTTAAGTTTTCCTTGTGTATCATTTTGCTCAGGATGATTACCCAGAACAACATCTACGTGTTCGTCAGCAACCGAGTGAAGACTTTTCCGAAATACATCTCTGCAAGCGAAGGATAACTTGTATTTAGTTAAAAATTCTGTTTTCAGCGTGTTAAAGCCAACACCGCCGTGCATTGCAGCAACATAAGAATTATCTTTTGTTGTGATATTGATAAAAAAGGAAAGAACTCCATCTGTATGCCCAGGGGTGAGTCTGCATCTGACAGTTGTATTACCGAACGAAAAACTATCTCCGTTTTCAACGAGCACATCACAGTCAAAATCCGGAAGTTTTTCATATCCAAGTTCATTCGCCCATGAGAGATCTAATTTACCGTTTAAAATATCGTTATCTATTCGGCTGATGTATGTTTTTGCTCCACTTAACTCTTTAAATTTTTGTGTACAGCCAAAGTGGTCAATGTGACCGTGTGAATGAAATATAGCACAAATATTTGATGGGTCAAGCCCGAGTTTATCCATACTATCAAGAATTTGCTCGTACATATCGGGGAAACCGGTATCAAGCATAACAAGTCCGTCTTCTGTTTTAATAATATGGACAGATACTCTTGTGCTTCCAACAAAATAAATATTTTCACATATTTCAAACGGCTGTATATCTGATTTGAATAATTTATTCATAACGCGTACTCCTGTAATATTCTTACAATTTCATCGCCGACTTCACTTGTTTTGGCATTACCGCCAAGGTCGGGTGTTAATACCTTGCCTTCTGTAAGCACCTCTTCGATACAATCAATCAGACGCTCTGCCCATTTTGAATAGCCGAAAAAGTCAAGCATTTGGCTTGCAGACCAAACTGTAGCAAGCGGATTTGCCTTTTGTTGACCTGCAATATCGGGAGCACTGCCGTGGATTGGTTCAAACATAGATGGAAAATGATGTTCAGGGTTTAGATTAGCACCTGCAGCCAACCCCATTCCTCCTGCTATTGCAGCTCCAAGGTCGGTAAGAATGTCTCCGAATAGATTAGAAGTGACAACTATTTCAAAACGCTTAGGGTCTTTAATCATAAACATACTTGCGGCGTCTACTAAGTAAGAACAGGTTTTAACCTCCGGATATTCCCGTCCGACTTCTTTAAAAATTTGATCCCAGAAAACCATTGAATAGTTTAGTGCATTTCCCTTGCTGATACTGGTGAGTGTTTTGTTTTGTGATTTTGCAAGTTCATAAGCATAGCGAATAACTCTCTCACAGCCTTTTCTGGAAAACACACCGTTCTGGATGACAACCTCGTTTTCGTTGCCTTTATATAACCAACTACCGCTGCCTGCATATTCTCCTTCGGTATTCTCTCTTACGAAAACCATATCGATATCTTCAGCAGATACATTTTTTAATACTTGCGGTGCTCCGTTTAACAACTTTACGGGACGAAGGTTTATATACTGATCGAAACTTTTTCTGATAACCAATAATAAATCCCATAGTGAGATATGATCAGGAACTCCGGGTGCTCCTACAGCACCTAAAAATATTGCATCAAAATTTTTTAGTTGTTCTATCCCGTCATCCGCCATCATCTTACCGTTCTCTTTGTAATAATCACAACCCCATGGGAAATAAGTAAATTTAAAGTTAAAACCGCCATCAAGTTTTGAAACTTCATTCAGAACTTTAACGCCTTCTTCAATTACCTCGGGACCAATACCGTCTCCGGCTATTACAGCTATTTTATGTACATTCATTTGTTATACCTCCATTTTTTGTTTTCATTATAATACCTCTGTAGGTATTTGTAAAATACATAATTCATTGACAAATATAGATTAAAACTATATAATACTTATGAGGTGATATCAGATGAATTTAAATCAGTTAAAATACTTTTATACGGTATGTTTATACGGTTCTCTTTCAGATGCAGCTGAATATCTTTATATATCACAGCCTTCGCTTTCATCTGCAATAAAAGCATTGGAAAATGAATTTGGGGTAGTACTTTTTAATCGACATCACAAAGGTATGAAATTAACCTCGGAAGGCAAAGTACTGTTTGAAATGTGTAAGGAAATAATTCCACGCACCGAACAGATGGAAAATATTATGAAGGATTTGGGTAATGAACGTAAAAAACTAAGGTTGGGAGTCCCCCCTATGACCGCTTCTCTTATACTTCCGCATATTTATCGTGATTTTTATAAGCTTTATCCTGATATCACACTTGAAATTGTTGAGGACGGACGTAACGGACTTTTAGATAAACTATCTGAAAACTATCTGGATATGGTATTTTTGCTTGATAACAATTCTCTTGACACAAAGTTCATGTCAACAAAAGTTGCTGAACTTGAAATCGTATGCTGTGCTTCGAAAGATAACAAAATTGCAAAATATAAATCGGTTACACCGAATCTTTTAAAAAACACTCCTCTAGTTCTGTTTGAAAACACTTTTTTTCAAACAGGGAAGATAAAAAAATGGTTTACTGCTGAAAAGATAACTCCAAATATTATTCTGCAAACTAAACAACTCTCTACCATGTTAACTATGATCTCAAGCAATACTGCTGCTGGATTTACATTCAGAGAATTGACAAAGACTAATGAAACATTTGTGGCAATCCCTACGGAACTTCCTATGTATGCGGATGTAAATCTTGTATGGAAAAAGGACTCCTACTATTTTGGCACGATGGAAAAATTCAGGAAATATATTAATAAAAAAAATCCGTTTGAGGCTATCAAATTATAATGAAATATCTCGTTTACACTAGATATGAAATAATCCTTATGGATTATAAAATTTTCTGCTTTCGCAGAAAGTGATATAAAATTCGCCTCCAAAACTCGCGAAGCGAATATCACTTGTCGTAAGACAAATATCACTGCATAGCAATATCACTCGCCGCAGGCGAATTTCATTGAAAAAGCGACTTGTGTGATACAAGTCGCTTTTTCTGGCGCAGAGAGAGGGATTTTGTCTCGGCACTGCCGTGCCTATCGCCTCGCTACGCTCGTTGCCGCGCCTAAACAACAGTACACCGGACTATTGTTTTTTAAAGGCTTGTTCGAATCCCTACATATTTTGAGGTGGTGTTATATAATTATAAAAGCAGATTTGTAACTGCTCGACATATTGGAATTTACTTACTTAAATTTATAATTGAATAGACCATTAGACCAACACCAAACCGAATAATACACAGCCATATACCTCGGTTAACTGGTTTGCAAAGAATCCTACTGTTCCACTACCAAAAGCACATAATAGCGCAAATAACAATTTCTTCTTTTTCATACAACTACATTCCTTTTACCAAATTCTTATTTGTCAGTTAGATTATAAAACTATATTTACAATCAACGCTTTGCGAAGCAAAGCTCCGAAACTATTCATTATTCATCAGCGTGAGCGACTTCATTATTCAATATTCATTGAAAATCCTGTCGAATGAATGATGAATATTGAATAATGAATAGTGAATAATACAAAACGAAAATCCTGCCGACAAGAATCGACAGGATTTTCGTTTTGGCGGAGAGAGAGGGATTCGAACCCTCGAAGCGCTATTAACGCTTACACGATTTCCAATCGTGCGCCTTAGGCCAGCTCAGCCATCTCTCCGTGTCTTTTTTAGGCGCTTAGTCATTATAATGAAAAGAAACAAAAAAGTCAATAGAAAAAAGCAAAATAATTTTAATTTTTCCAAAGGTTGTCTTGACAAACGAGTGAAACCGTGATAATATATTGCCGTTGCCTATCCGGAGAGATGTCCGAGCGGTTTAAGGAGCTGGTCTTGAAAACCAGTGACTCCGAAAGGAGCCGTGGGTTCGAATCCCACTCTCTCCGCCATCTTTCTAATAAAAAATGAATACGTAAAACAGCTGATCACTGCACCTGTTTTTGCGATATACGGAGAAGTACTCAAGTTGGTGACGAGGCGCCCCTGCTAAGGGCGTAGGTCGGGAAACCGGCGCGGGAGTTCGAGTCTCCCCTTCTCCGCCATAAAAAAAGACACCTGAAAAGGTGTCTTTTTTGTTTTATCCGAGAATAAATTCTTTTGCGAGTTCAACAACCCGTTCAAGCTCTCCGCTTTTCTTGAATCTGTGGTCTGCACCCTCTATTGCTTCAAGCCTTACGTTTTTGCGGCTTGACGAAAACTGTCTGACGTCCTCAAACGGTACAACGTCATCCTGCGTGCCATGAATAACAAGGGTCTGCTGCGAAATATCCGCTTTCATTGCATCATTCTGCTTCAAGTCCTCATAAAAAGCAAAAGGCACTTCAATTTTTCGCTCAAATCCGCAGATAACGCTTCCCTTTTCACGGAATTCTTCCTCCGTCATCCCAAGAATGACAGAAATAAAGATGCATCCCATAGTTACGGCAGGCGCACGGAGAATAAACCTGCAATTCCCAAGCTTTTCAGATGCAAGAACAGATATATAACCGCCAAAGCTGGTTGCAAACACAATCTTTTCGTTGCATCCGTATTTTTCGGTAACGTATCGGTCAACCGACAGCAGATTGCTGATGCAGTTTTCAACCGAAAGCCTGTCCCCTTCCACAGCAGACTCACCGTGGGAAGGAAAATCAAAACACACCAGAGCCGTTCCGTATTTCACCATTTCCTCTGCCACAGCTTCAAGTGCAGAGCTTTCTTTGTCACCCGCAAAGCCGTGAACACCGATTATCAC
>JAZSED010000148.1:0-41280 GCA_045531495.1 Acutalibacteraceae bacterium | reverse complement strand
ATGACTGAATAACAGCCTTGTATTCGATAGTTCTATTATAGATGGTTTTGTTTGTGGTGACAAGAAATTCTATTGACTATTTCAACGGAAATTTCCGTTGGCGGTCTTTTCTGTGTCACCAATCAAATTTTGTCAGTCGGCCCGCTGTGCGCATTTCAGGATAACCCCATTGACGCAGCACTTCGTAAGCGCCGACAGCAACCGCGTTTGAAAGATTCAGCGAACGTGCACTGTCATCATCTATCATCGGTAAACGTACGCAACTTTCAGGGTGTTTATGTAACAGTTCCTCAGGTAATCCGGCGGTTTCCTTTCCGAACACCAAGTATGCGCCGTCGGGATATTCTACAGAGGAATGAATTTGTTTGGCTTTGGTGGTAAAAAAGAAAAAGGGCCCTTTGTTTTTCTCGAAGAAATCGTCTAAGCCTTTATAATAGGTAATATCCAGCAGATGCCAATAATCCAGGCCTGCGCGTTTCATTTTTCTGTCGTCGATTTTGAAGCCGAGCGGCTCAATCAAATGTAAACGTGCGCCTGTCGCCGCGCAGGTGCGGCTGATATTTCCCGTATTTTGCGGGATTTCAGGCTCCACTAAAACGATATTAAGAACAGACATACTATCAACTCCCACGGGGGATTATACGCCTTTTTTCTGTAAAAAGCAAGTATATTATGTGTGTGTACGGGAATGCTGAAATCGGAAAGGAGGAACGGTATGAAAATCGGTATGATGAAAATGGCAAAAGGTGTCGGCGTGGGTATGGCGCTCGGTTGTGTTTTGGGTGCTGTGGGCAGCTATTATTTGTATGACAACCGCAAAGGTATCAAACGCAATATGGGACGAGCCCTGCGTTCGGTGGGGGATTTGGTAGATACGGTAACAAGTTGTTTTTGAAAAATACGCAGGCACAAGTGGATGCCTGCGTGTTTTTTTGTGTTTTTTTCAGTTTTTTGTCTGCAATATCTTTACAAACGACAAAAAAAGCGGTAAAATAAATCGTAATTTTTTTGTAAAGGATGTTTTGGAATGGAAAAATTGTATACCGGCAAAACGAAAGATGTTTACAAATTGGAAAACGGCAACGTGATGCTGAAATTCAAAGATGATTGCACCGGCAAAGACGGTGTATTCGATCCCGGTGAGAATACCGTTGGTCTTACTATTGAAGGCATCGGCAAAGCAAACTTGGAAACCTCTATTTATTATTTTGAAATGCTGAAAGCCGCCGGCGTAAAAACGCACTATGTTTCCGCTGATGTGGAAAACGCGACGATGGAAGTACTGCCCGCAACCGTGTTCGGTCACGGCCTTGAAGTAATCTGTCGTTTGGTTGCTACCGGCAGCTTCATCCGCAGATACGGTGAGTATATTGAGGATGGTACCGTTCTTGAAGGCGGCTATGTGGAATGTACCTTCAAAAATGACGAAAAGGGCGACCCGCTGGTAACCGGCGAAGGCTTGGCGGCACTCGGCGTTATGACTCCCGAGATGTTCGAGAGCATGAAAGAACAAACCCTCAAAATCACCAAGGTTGTTGCGGATGACCTCAAAACCATTGGTCTTGACCTGTGGGATATTAAGTTTGAGTTCGGCTATAATAACGGTGAAGTTATCCTTATTGATGAAATTGCTTCCGGCAATATGCGTGTGTACAAAGGCGACACCATCGTAGAGCCGGTAGAACTCACCCGTCTTATCCTCAACAGATAATCTCAAATCACCAAAGCCGCGGCAGTTCGTTTAATTGCCGCGGCTTTTTTGAAAAACTTTGCGAAACTTGACGAAAGAAGGGATTTTCGGTGTTTACATTATACCACTTTGTTTGGCTTGGTATCAGTGTTCCCGTGATTGTGACTGCGTTGATGCTGCTTCTTAAATACCGCCCGCCGATGAAAAAAGTGTTGTCGGTGGCTTGTATTTGTTGTATCTTCTCGGAATTGTTTAAGATTTTCGGCGTGTTACAGATGGTACCCGACCAAAGCGGACAATCTATGCACCTGTATTTAGAAATGCAAAACCTGCCGTTGCACCTTTGTTCTCTGCAGATTATCGCTATCTATTGCGCCCGCTTTATGAAAGAAGGAAAGGCGCGGGATGCGTTGCTTGGCTTTATGTATCCCACCTGCACCGCAGGCGCGTTTTTTGCGTTGCTGTTGCCGTCTATCTTTGATAAGTCGACCACCGCAATGGATGCGTTTGTCAGCACCCACCCGTATGAGTATTTTTTGTATCATTCGATGCTGATTGTGTTGGGATTGTACATATTTCTTTCTAAGCAAGTGGATTTACAACCCCGTCATTGTCTTACCACCTTCGGTATGCTCGGCGCAACAGCTCTGTTTTCTATCTATACCAACTCAATGTTTTCCCACGCGGTATACACTAACGGGGATTTGGTGAGTGTGGAATATACACCTAACTTTTTCTTCGTTTTTGAAACGCCCATTGGTATTGAGCTGACCGAGATGTGGCATTGGTACGTGTACCTTGCGATTTTACTCACGTTGGCAAGTCTGCTGATTGTCGGCTTTTATATTCCTGTGTTCCGCCGCGCAAAAAAAGCAAGGGCGGAGGACAAGGTTCTCGTAACCGCATAAAAAATCCCCAACGAGTATCTCGTTGGGGATTTTCTTTATTCTACTACGACCACGCCGTCTGCTTTGACGGTGATTTTCATACCGTCTTTTACATAGGATAAAAACTCATCGCCGAGTGAATCCACAACCGGCATCGAAACGCCGTCTACCCAGACATCGGCGAGGACAGCACCTGCCGCTGCTAAAGAGTCGATGGGATTCGCGAACAACATACAAGCGGGATTTTTGCCCATTGCACACGCACAATAGAGCACAAGGCCACCCGTGGTGGAACCAATAGTCTGCGGCAAGCACAACGCTTTGTTGATGAGGGGCTTACCGTGTAATTCGGTGTTGTTTTGGTCGCCGCATTTGACTTCCTTGTCGCCAAACTGTAATGCCATTTGGAAGGAAGCAAGCGTATTAAAGCCTTGAGTGGTAACAACCGCCTGGGCGGTAACTTCGCCGGGGGTAATGACTCTGCCTTTGAATTCTTTCATTATGCCTTGCCTCCTTTGGTGATAATGTCAAGTATTTCCGCATCGGTGTAATACTTGGCGGTGGTGTAGGTACGGAGCTTGTTGGAAGATGTAATAACCGGCATTTTTTTACAAAGCGGGTTGTTCATATACATCAAGGGACAGATGTACGAGGTGATAACACCTGTTGCTTTCAAGCGTGCCGCATATGCCGTTGCGTTAAACGCTTCCAACACCTTCGGTGCGGCGGTAAAGACGGTGGGCAGGGAGATTTTCTTTCTGCCGTTGGCTTTCAGTGCCGCCTCAATATTTTCGGTCCAGGTTTTTAACTGTTCTAAAGACAGATGCGGACAACCTACAAAGCAAAGCTTCGGTTTGGCATCGGGGTCTTTCCAAACGACGGGATAATTGGCTTTTACTCTTTCAAGCTCCGCATCGTCAATGACGTATTCTTTAGCGCCGTCTGCAATCAATGCTTCACCGCTTTCTACGGCTTCAGGGGTGAGGTTTTCGATGTGGTATAAACCGACAGCGCCGTTAGAAGCGGTTGCCGCACCGAAATCTTTGAGGTACGCACAAGCGGCATCGTTTAACTCTGTACCAATCCATTTATCAAGACCTTTGACAAAAGGCACGTCTTCCATTACCTTCATACCGATGGCGGAGCCGAGCAACTGTGCTTCGGGTTTCTTGGTGGTTTCTACTTTGATAACCCAGGTGGCTTTTCTGCCTTCGTCGGTTAAAAGACCGAAGTAGGGTACGTAACCGACAATAGAGCCCATAATGTCGATAATACCCGAATTACGGTTACAACGCGCGCCCAAAACCGAGTTTGCGTATACCACCGCGCTGGATTCTGCCCAGGACAGCACTTCGCCCTTTTGCGGCTTGTTGCCGACCTCATCCATATAGCAGGTGCAGGTGAAGGCGTTATCATCCATAAGACCCAATTCTTTTAATTGTCCCTCATAGAAGTCTTGCTTGGTGTACATAAAGTTTTTGAATACGAAGTTTTGCAGAAAATTGGCGGGTACACCGCTGTCAATGGGACGCGGGTCAACCGAGAATTTCTGTTCGGAGCAAACTCCCGCATCCAGCAACTGCTGCATAAGGTCGTATACGGGGGACATCACCTTAAGACCGAATGACGTCACTAAATGGTTGTATTTCGACGTAATAGGCACCAATTTTTCTGCACCGAACGCATCACCGTACATAACGAGGGTCTTCATAACCTTGGCAAGCGTTTCGCCCTTTTCACCGTTTAGAATGGCTTCTTGTTCTTTGGTTAACAGCATATTTTTGTTCCTCCTTACAGCTTCATTGCAACGTCCCAAGCACCCCAGATAACGGTGCGGAGATTGCCGACAGCGGCGGCATCACCGATAACGTGCACGTGCTTGGCTTTGGGGGCGAGGGGAGCGGGATTGTAACCGACCGACAAAACAACCGAATCGGCGGGAATTTTAAAGGTTTTGCCGTCTTTGTCTTTTACGGTGACACCGTCTGCTTCGATTTCACAAACAGCGGTTTCCAAATGTACAGGTACGTTGTTTGTTTTGAAGAAATCACGCAGGAAGCTGGTGTTGGCAAGGCAGATGCCTTTGGTCGTGATAAGGTCGTCCTGCATTTCGATAATGGTCGGCTTTTTGCCTTGCAGATACAGGTCGTACGCGATTTCGCAACCCGTAAGGCCGCCGCCGATAACCGTCACGTTTTCACCCACCTCTTTGTTGCCAAGCAGGAAATCCACCGCTTCAATAGCATTCTGGGCACCTTTGATAGGCAATTTTTTGGCTTTGGCACCGGTGGCGACGATGATTTCATCGGCATCAAGCGCTTTGATGTCGGTAATTTCGGTGTTCATCTTTATGTCGATCGGGTATTTGCCTAGTTCACGGATGTACCAGGCGATAAGCGCACGGTCTTTCTCTTTGAAGGACGGTGCTGCTGCCGCAACGAATACACCGCCGAGTGTATCTGTTTTCTCATACAGGGTTACACTGTGACCGCGTTTGGCGCACAGAATTGCGGCTTCCATACCGCCGATGCCGCCGCCGATGACCGCAATCTTTTTGGCTTTTTTGGCAGGCTTTATGCTGTATTTTTTGGATTGCATGGTTTCGGGATTGAGCGCACAGCGGGCAAGACCCATGGTGTCGGTGAGGTCTTGGGTATTGGCGTGACCTTTAGAGGAGGAAAAGTTAAAGCAACCTGCGTGACAGCAGATGCACGGCTTTATGTCTTCTAAACGGTCTTCAATCATTTTGGTAATCCAGGCGGGGTCGGTTAAGAATTGGCGTGCCACACCGATGGCATCGATTTTGCCGTCCGCCACCGCTTTTGCACCCACTTCGGCATCCATTCTGCCCGCACAAACCACGGGAATATCTACAAATTCTTTGATGTGTGCTACGTCGTTAAGGTTGCAGTTTTCCGGCATATACATCGGGGGATGTGCCCAATACCACGAGTCATAGGTGCCGTTGTCGGCGTTTAACATATCGTAGCCTGCATCCTGTAAGTATTTTGCCGCCTTTTCGGATTCTTCCATATTTCTACCGACTTCGACATAGTCTTCGCCGGGCATAGCACCTTCGCAGAAGCCTTTCATTTTGGATTCTACCGAGTAACGCAAAGAAACGGGGAAATCCTCACCGCACGCCTCTTTGATGGCGTGTACCACCTCTGCGGCAAAACGGTAGCGATTTTCAAAACTGCCGCCGTAATCATCGGTGCGTTTGTTAAAGAATTCAATAGCAAATTGGTCTAACAGATATCCTTCGTGTACCGCGTGTACCTCGACACCGTCAACACCTGCATCGCGGCAAAGCTTTGCAGTTTTGGCAAACGCTTCGATAATCTCATGAATCTGTTCCACCGTCATTTCGGGACAGATAATATCGTGTGCCCAACGGGATTTTTGCGGGCTGGGAGAAGCCAGCTCGTGAGAAGTATCGAGAATGGGCTTGAGAAGCGCACGGGTCACCTTGTTTTTATGTAACGGTGCGACCAGCTCGGTGATAGCCCAAGAACGTCCCATACCTGCGGTCAACTGTACAAACAGCTTCGCGCCCGTCTTATGGATTTCGTCCATAAACTCTTTGAGTTCCTCAAACATCTTGGGGTTTTGCCACAGCCATTTACCCCAGAAGGTGTCGCGTAAGGGGGCAATACCGGGGATGATAAGACCAACGTTTTCGTTGGCGCGCTCAATAAACAGCTTTGCTGCCTCTTTGTCGAAGTGACAGCCGCCGAGTTCGAACCAGCCGAACAGGGAAGTGCCGCCCATCGGACACATTACAATGCGGTTTTTAATTTCCACTTTGCCGATGTTCCATGGGGTGAACAATGCTTCATATTTCGGGTTCATCTTTTCCATATCGAAACTCCTTTCAGTTATTGTGCTTATTTTACCGCATTTCGACATTGAAATCAAGGGGGAGGAGCGTTTATATTAAAAAGAAAACAGCCTCGTTTTGCAAACGAGGCTGTTTTAGCCGTTAGTCTAACAATTTGCGGATAAGTGCGGTTTCTTCTCTGGAAATCTTTTCATCCACGCACATAATACTGAGCACCAGCATCATTACATGGGATTTGATTTCGGTATTTAAATCGTCGGCAAAGGAATCTACCAGGTCTACCATTTTTTTGTCGTACAGTTTAATGTATTTGGAAATGGTTTCATCACTGATGCCAAGCACATCGCGCAGAAAAGCGCGTTCCTTGTCTGTGAGGGTACCGTCCGCGCCGATGGCTGTAAGAATAATACTTGTCAGCATAAAGAAACCGTTGTTGTCCGTGTCTACGGCGGCGCAAGCGGGGTGTAATTTGCCAATAGCGTTTTTTGCAATATCAACCAGCTGGTCATACGGCTTGTTTACAAACGCTTGCAGAAATTCATTAAAATCCATAAATACTTTCTCCTCAAAAGAATGCGGTTTATAAAAAAGCATTGGATACTTTGCGCATCCAATGCTTTTTGTTTTAACCTTAAGCGAAAATCTTTCTGATAAAAGCGGTTTCTTCTTTGCAGATGGTTTCATCAGCGGAAGCAATGCTGATAACCAACATAAGTACGTGCGCTTTCACGTCGTCGCCGAGAGCGTCTGCAAATTTATCTACAGTTTCAAACATCGCTTTGTCGTAGATTTTGATGAAACGGGAAATGGTCTCGTCGTCCTGTTCCAAAACCTCGCGCATAAATTCACGCTCTTTAACGGTCAAGGTGCCGTCGGCGCCGATAGCGGTCAGGATGATCGAGGTGAGCATAAAGAAGCCCTCGTTGTCCGGGTCAACCTTTTTGCAGTAGGGAAGCAGCTCGCCCATGGCACGTTTGGCGATGTACACCAATTCGTCACGGTCTTTGTTTACAAAATCCTGTAACATTTCATTGAAACTCATATGAATACCTCCAAAAATTTACTAATATAAGCATAACAATTTTTTTGCCGAATGTCAAGCAAGCAAACACAATATGAAAAAATAAATTACATTACGTTCTCGTTGCATTTTTAGAGAGAATATGGTATGCTTGCTATGTTAAAGAAGATAAGGAGGTTAAAAAATGGGTATTATTAATGAAAATTTTATGTTGAAAAACAAAACAGCCAAGGAGCTGTATTACGATTTTGCGGAAGGACTGCCCATTATCGATTATCATTGTCACCTTTCGCCGCAAATGATTGCTGAGGATCATCGTTTCAAGAATGCGTATGAGCTGTTTCTCGGCGGAGATCATTATAAGTGGCGCCAGATGCGTTCTAACGGCATTCCAGAAGAAATGATTACAGGCGGCGGCGATGAGTTTGAAAAGTGGATGGGCTTTGCGCGCACAATGCCTTTACTTATCGGCAATCCGCTGTATCATTGGACTGCGCTTGAACTGAAACGGTATTTTGATATTGATACACCGCTTACCGCGGATACCGCAAAGGAAATATGGGATATCTGTAACGAAAAACTGCAAGACCCGTCCTTCTCTGCTAAAAATCTGATTAGCCGTTCTAACGTGGAAACGATTTGTACGACCGATGACCCGTATGATGATTTGGCATATCATAAGCAGTTAAAAGGTTTTAAAACGAAGGTTTTGCCGACCTTCCGTCCGAATTTCGCAACAATCGGGGATGATATTGTTGAGAGAATGGACTATTTCCACGAAAACGGATGCCGGTTGTCCGACCATTCTATAGATGAATTCAGTGATGATGTCATTGAAAAGCTGGTGTTTTTGGGCGAAGAATATGCTAAACGCGGTTGGACGATGCAGTTGCATATCGGCGCTATGCGCAATAACAACACCAAAATGTTCAACAAGCTCGGTGCAGACGTTGGTTTTGACTCGGTGAATGATTTTGAGGTTGCCCGTCCGTTGTCACGTTTGCTGGATGCGCTGGATAAAAAGGATGCGTTGCCTAAAACCATTCTGTACACCTTAAATCCGAAGGACAATTACGTGCTCGGCACCATGCTCGGCAACTTTCAGCAAGGTCCTACAGCAGGCAAGATACAATTCGGCTCCGGCTGGTGGTTTAACGATAACAGAGACGGTATGCAGGAACAGATGAAAGCACTTGCGAATCTCGGTCTTCTCGGCAAATTTGTCGGTATGCTGACCGATTCGAGAAGCTTTGTTTCGTATCCGCGTCACGAATATTTCAGACGCATTCTTTGCAATTTGCTTGGTACTTGGGTGGAAGAAGGGGAGTACCCCGATGACCGCAAAGCGCTGAAAGAAATTGTGGAAGGTATCTGCTATAAAAACGCCAAAGAGTATTTTATTTTCTAATGAAAAAAGACCGCGAAAGCGTTCTTTTTTTACACCTCTTTTACGAGTTCGGACAATGGTTTACGCTTTTTTGTACGCAAAACGTCACCTGCAGGATAGCCCACGGTGATTACCAAACGCACCGTGCCGTCAAGGTTACAGATATCCCGTATTTTCTTGTCATCTAACCAACCGAGTATACAGGTGCCCAGCCCCTGCGCAGTGGCTTCTGCGGTGAGATAGGCGGCCGCGATACCGATATCAATGGAACGGTAATCGTTGTCTTTGAGTTTGGCACCTAACGCGGCGGTTTTGACGTACGGCATTTCGGAGATGACCATAAGAACGGGCGCATCTGCCGCAAAGGCGTTCATACCCATACCCATCGTTGCCTTGGCAACCGCTTTTGCTTTCTCCCCGCGACATACGGTAACAAAGTACGGCTGACCGTTGCAGGCGGAAGGCGAAAGGCGGACCGCTTCTAAAATAGCGTCCAACTTTTCTTGTTCTACTGCTTTTTCGGGGTCGTATTTACGACAGGATTGTCTCTGATTGGCTATTTCCAGAAAATTCATAGTGTATCCCTCCGTTCAAGAACAGTATATCGCAAAAGTACAAAGGATACAACACCAAATTTGAGAAATACTGTTACGGGAGGGGATGTAACAATGTGTACGGCGATTTCCGTTTCATTAAACGACTGTTTTTTCGGCAGAACGTTGGATTATGAACGCTCTTACGGGGAAGGGGTGGCAATAACACCGCGGCATTTCCCCTTTAAGTGGCGGCACAGCGAAATGCTGAGTGAACATTACGCTATGATTGGTATGGCAACGATACGCGAAGGCTATCCGCTGTATTACGATGCGATGAACGAGAAGGGCTTGTGCGCAGCAGGATTGATGTTTGCCGGCAATGCCGTGTATTTACCGCCTGCGCACAACCATGAAAATGTGGCGTCGTTTGAAATAATACCATGGCTGCTTTCTCGTTGCGCTACCGTTGCTCAGGCAAAAGTGCTGTTAGAGACGGTGCGTATTGTGGATACGCCTTTCAGTGAAGAACTGCCGCCGGCACCGTTGCATTGGTTGGTGTCGGATAAGGAAAGCTCTGTTGTGGTAGAACAGACAGCTGATGCGTTAAAGGTTTATGATAATCCTGTCGGCGTATTGACGAATAATCCGACTTTTGACTATCATTTGCTGCATTTGACGGAATTTTTACAGATACGTGACACACCACCCGACAACAATCTGTACAGGTCTGCGACTTTACACCCTTACAGTCGCGGTATGGGCGGCATAGGCTTGCCGGGAGACTATTCCTCTGCATCTCGCTTTGTTCGTGCGGCTTTTGTCAAGGACCATATTGCACCGTGTAAAACCAAAGCCGATAATATTATGCAGTTTTTCCATCTTCTGCGCGCCGTAGAAATGCCGCTTGGATGTGTTACGCTGGAAAATGGAAGTAAAGCATATTCGCTTTACACCTCTTGCTGCGATGTAAGCAGCGGTATTTATCACTATACGGGTTATTTTACACAAAACAGAGTTTCTGTAGATATGTTCAGGGAAAACTTGACAGGCGATAAACCCTTGTGGTATCCTTTCTTAGAAAGTAATATTCCCTGACGAGAGGTTAGCGTATGAGGTTGCATTTTTTGGGCGCCGGTCATGGCGTGCCAACTACAGATAGATTTTGTTCGTGTGCGATGTTGACTTGCGGAGGTAAACATTATTTTATCGATGCGGGCGCACCGGTTGCGGACCTGCTTATCCGAAATGACATTGCGTTTGCCGATATACGTGCGGTATTTATCACCCATCGGCACGGTGACCACACGGCGGGATTGCCGCATTTGTTGGATCTTTGCAATTGGCATTTTCAAGAGACGGATTTTGATGTATACGTAACCGAACAGAAGACGGTAGATGCTTTGGGCAGTATTGTGTTGTCCCGTGCAGACACCTTTGACACCGCACGTTTGCGGTTACATACCTATGAAGCAGGAGAGATATACCGTGATGAGAATATCACGGTTACCGCTATACAGACCGACCATATGGCCGGTCAATACCCCTCGTATGCCTTTATGGTAGAGGGGGATGGGCAACGCTTGTTCTTTACGGGAGATTTGCATCCCGGTAAGCCTGCCGACTTCCCCGTGCTTGCAAAAGAACTGTCGTCTACGGCCGTGGTGACCGAAATGGCGCATTTCAAATGGGATGCATTACTGCCGCATATCCGGGAGACCAAAACCGCACAAGTGCTGGTCAACCACTATAATGACACGTGGTCATTGGAGTGTATTGACGCATTAAAAGCGGCGGTGGATATTCCTGTGCAAAAAGTATGTGACGGTGACGTATTCGAATGGTGATTTAACCGCTTTGCAGATTGCAGCAAAGCGGTTTTGATTTTTGAAAATATTTGCATAAAGTATGGAAAAACAGAAAAAGATGTGATATAATTGTCAAACAAGGTTCGGCAAGATTTTTTGTTGTTCGCAAAGGAAGGCAAAACATGAGAGTGGTTATTGTAGGGTGCGGAAAAATCGGCACCACTATTTTAGAGGACTTGGTAAACGAGGGACATGAGGTTGTGGCATTGGATAGTAATCCTGCGGTATTGGCAGAGATAACCAATGTTTACGATGTGATCGGTGTTTGCGGTAACGGCGTGGATTATGAACCGTTGGAGGAAGCGGGTGTCAGTAAAGCGGAATTGTTGGTGGCAGTGACCGGCTCGGATGAATTCAATATGCTCAGTTGTCACATTGCACGGCAAATGGGGGTGAAACACACCATTGCCCGTATTCGAAAGCCTGAGTATAATGACCAGAGCTTGGGACATCTGCGGCAGTATTTGAATCTTTCTATGGCCATTAACCCCGAATTGCTGACGGCGCAGGAACTGTTTAAGATTCTTAAACTGCCGTCTGCTTTAACCGTGGAAACTTTTTCAAGACGTAATTTTGAAATGATAGAGGTCGTACTCCGAAACGATTCGGCTTTGGTTGGCTGTTCTCTGATGCAATTGCGAAAGAAATTTTCTGCCAAGTTTTTGGTGTGTGTGGTACAGCGCGGCGAAAACGTGTACGTTCCGGACGGCAATTTCGTCCTGCAGGAAGGAGACCGTATCGGCATTACGGCGACGCCCAATGAAATTCATAAGCTTTTGCGACAGATTGGCGTCATCCAAAAGCAGGCAAAGAGTGTTATGATATTGGGCGCGGGCCGAACGGCATATTACCTGGCAAAGATGTTATTGGATAACGGTACTGCCGTTAAAGTGGTAGATATCGACCGTGAAAAGTGCGAGGAGTTTGCGGCTTTATTGCCGCAGGCGGTAGTCATTGAAGGGGACGGCACGCAACAGGAACTGCTTTTAGAAGAAGGTATCGGCAATGTGGATGCTTTTGTGTCGTTGACAGGGCTGGATGAACTGAATATACTCATTTCATTCTTTGCCAATTCGCATGAAGTGCCGAAGGTTATTGCCAAGGTTAATCATCACGAATTGGCGTGTATGGCGGAAAAACTCGGCCTGGAATGTATTATTTCTCCAAAACGCATTATAGCAGACGTGCTTACGCGCTATGCGCGCGCCCTTAAGAATTCCGAGGGCAGTAACGTAGAAACGCTGTACAAGCTGATGGACGGCAAAGCGGAAGCGCTTGAATTCCGCGTCGGTGCAGAATTTAAAGGCTGTGATGTTCCGCTGAAAGACCTTTCCTTGAAGCCTGATATTTTGATAACAGGTATCTTGCGTGGCAGAAAAACGGCGATTCTGCCGTCGGGCGACGATGTCATTCGCGTAGGGGATAAGGTGGTTGTTCTGGCTGCCGGAAAGCAGATGGATGACCTTTCGGATATTTTGCTGTAAAGGCGATGTTGTGTTGTTATGAATTATAGAATGATTGGCAACACCGTTGGTAGAATGGTGTTGGCGGCAGCAGGATTGTTGATTTTGCCGCTTGGCGTATCGTTGTTGTACAGAGAAGCTTGCTTTGCGGCGTTTTTGTGGGCGATCGGTACGGCTGTCGCTTTGGGACTTGTACTTGTGTTGTTTTGCAAACCCAAAACGACGCTGATTTACGCAAAAGAGGGCTTTTTGATTGTTTCTTTGACCTGGTTGCTGCTTTCGCTTATAGGCGCAATGCCTTTTTGCCTCAGCGGTGAAATTCCGCATTTTGCAGATGCGTTTTTTGAGACGGTCAGCGGCTTGACCACTACAGGCGCATCTATATTGACCGACGTCGAAGCGATGAGTAAGGGGTTGCTTTTTTGGCGTAGCTTTACCCATTGGATCGGCGGCATGGGCGTGTTGGTGTTTGTAATGGCACTGCTGCCGAATGTTTCGGGCAGACCTATCCACATTATGCGTGCCGAAATGCCCGGCCCTGTTGTGGGTAAATTGGTGCCGCGCATCAAAGACACTGCAAAAATTTTGTACCTTATTTATATCGCAATGACCGTTTTGGAAATCATTTTTCTGCTGTGCGGCGGTATGAGCCTGTTTGAAAGCACGATACACGCATTTGGTACGGCAGGTACAGGCGGCTTTGGTGTTATGGGTGACAGTATTGCTTCATACAGCCCATATATCCAATGGGTCATCACAGTGTTTATGCTGTTGTTCGGTGTGAATTTCACGGTATACTATTTGTTGCTCATACGTCGTTTTCATCACGCATTCCGCAACGCGGAATTATGGGTGTATGTTGGTGTGGTGGTTGGTGCGGTTGCGCTTATCTGTGTCAATATATTGTCGATGTATGATACGTTTACCGAAGCACTTCGCCACGCGGCATTTCAAGTCTCTTCTATTATGACTACCACGGGATATGCCACGACCGACTTTAATTTGTGGCCGCAATTCTCTAAAGCGATATTGCTGCTGTTAATGTTTATCGGCGGTTGTGCGGGTTCTACCGCGGGCGGCCTTAAGGTTTCCCGTGTGGTGATTTTGGGACGTATGATACGGCGTGAGATTCGCCATATGCTGCACCCGCGTTCGGTGAGTACGGTAAAGATGGACGGTAAAGCACTGGATGATAACACGTTGTTTGGCGTTGGCACCTATTTTGCGGTATATGTTGCTTGCTTTGCGGTGATTTTTTTAGTGCTGTCCTGGGAACCTTTCGGGTTTGAAACCAACTTTACAGCTACTGCCGCTTGTTTCAATAACGTGGGTCCCGGTTTTGGTGCTGTGGGACCTACAGGCAACTATGCGGCATATTCCGCACTTTCCAAAGTGGTGCTGTCCGTTGCTATGTTGCTTGGCAGATTGGAAATTTATCCCTTGTTGTTGATGTTTTTACCGACAACATGGTCGAAGAAATAAGGTGAGCAGATGAGAAAATGGGGACTATTGCTTTTGACGGTTTTGCTGTTGGTAACGTGCGTTGTCGGTTGCGGCGAAGCACCTGATACGGACGACGACCTGCCTCCCGATGTTTCGGTAGAAATTATTCCGCTGTTAACGGCTGAAGATGTTTGGCAGGCAAGCGGTATCAGGGTGGGGGAGCCACAGGATTCCGAGGAGGGCGCTATAGCATATTTTTCCGAAGACAGACTTTCGGCGGTATATGTAGCGGCACAAAAAACCTCTAGAGAAGCGTTTGATACGATGAAAGAGAATCTTTCTTTGGCGGGGACGCTTGTGGATGCACCGAATTTGGGAGATACTGCAGTATGGTGCGAAGAGCAGTGTAGTTTGCTTGTGTATACAAACGGCAAAACGGTGGATGTGCGTGTGGAATATGCAACGCCGCGGCCGAATGACAGCTTGCTGGCGGCAAGACAGATTGCCGCATTGTTAATTGAAAAAATGTGAGGGCATATGGTTACTTTTGAAGCATTGAAAAAGAACGAAGCGATAAATACGTATATCCGTCAAGCGGATGCGTCTTTGATTGCTTTGGGTTTTACGGAACATAGCTTTGCCCACGTGACCCATGTTGCTGAAACCGCAGCGTATATTTTGGAAACGATGGGATATAGTGAACACGAGGTAGAGCTTGCGAAAATCGCGGCATATCTGCATGATATCGGCAATCTGGTGAACCGCATTGAGCATTCACAAAGCGGTGCTGTTATGGCCTTCCGCTTGCTGGAAGAAATGGGCATGAATGCCGAGGATTTGGCTTTGGTGGTGACCGCTATCGGCAACCACGATGAAGGCACGGGTGTGGCTGTGAATCCCATTGCGGCGGCATTGATTTTGGCGGATAAAAGTGATGTGCGCCGTTCTCGCGTACGCAATAATGATTTTGCCACCTTTGATATTCATGATAGGGTAAACTATTCTGTGGAAAAATCACAGTTGCGTATCAACGGTGACCGTACACTTATTAAATTGAAACTGCAGATTGATCCGCATTTCAGTTCTGTGATGGACTATTTTGAAATATTTATGGTACGTATGAATATGTGCCGTAAGGCGGCGGAAACGTTGGGGCTTCAGTTTAAACTTATCATTAACGAACAACAACTTATGTGATAACGGAGGTATTGTTATGGGCTGGTTTTTTGTGTTTTTGGCATTGGCAATCGTTGTGTGTATCACCTGCATTAAAATTGTGCCGCAGGCTACCGAATGGGTGACCGAGTTTCTTGGAAAATACCATACTACTTGGCAAGCGGGCATTCATTTCAAGGTACCTGTTTTGGAACGCGTTGCCAAGAAGGTGACGTTGAAAGAGCAGGTGCTGGACTCTCCGCCGCAGCCGGTTATTACCAAGGATAACGTTACGATGCAGATAGATACGGTTATTTATTACGCTATCTATGACGCGAAACTGTATGCGTACGGTGCAGTGAATCCGATTTCGGCTTTGGCGAATCTTGCCGCAACCACTTTGCGTAACCTGGTGGGTGAATTGGAGCTGGACGGCACGCTGACGTCCCGCGATACCATTAACGGGAAAATGACCGAGATTCTTGATGAAGCCACCGATAAATGGGGTATCAAGGTGCATCGTGTGGAATTGAAAAACATCATTCCTCCCGCTGAAATTCAAAATGCGATGGAAAAGCAGATGAAAGCAGAACGTGACCGCCGTGAAACGCTGCTGCAGGCGGAGGGCCACAAGGCGGCGGCAATCACCCGCGCCGAAGGTGATAAGCAGGCGATGGTTTTGGCGGCAGAGGGTGAAAGGGATGCACGTATCGCGCGCGCCGAAGGTGAGGCGAAAGCTATTTTTCTTGCCAAAAAGGCCGAGGCGGATGGCTTGAAAGCGTTGAAAGAGGCGGGCGTAGACGAGGCGATTTTGGAGCTTAAAAAGTACGAAGCGCTTGTGGCTATGTCTAACGGCAAAGCGTCTAAAATCATTGTGCCTACCGATGCGGTCAATATGACCAAGGCAAACGTGTTGTTCTCCGAAACAACGGGAATCGGTGATACTACCGCGTCGGCAGCGGAAGAACCGAAAACGCCTAAGCAGGATCCTTGCTGTGAATAAATAATGCCCGTCACAAAACGGTGACGGGCATTATTGTCATTTTAGGAAGCGAAGAAGGCAATATACACAAAGCACGGGTTGCATCGTTGTGTATATTGCTCTTTTTTTTCTAACACTTGTTTTTTAAGATAAAAAATGGTACTATGTATGCGTGTAATTATGTTTCTTTGAGAGAGAGGGAATCGTATGAAAAAGCACTTAATGAGGTGTCTTGCTGTCGCTTGTGTGGTTGCGTTGCTATTCACACTGAGTGGCATCCCCGGCCTCGCATATGCGGGCCCTAAGGCGCCTGAATCACCGGATTGCACGTGGATGACAACGGGAACGGTGGTATCCATAGCGCAAAACAAAGATACCTTTGTTATTAACGCGCCGATTGACCGAGATACGTCTGTTGAGAACGGTTCGGGCTTTGGTGATATAGATGTCAATGTCGGTGATTTGTTTGGTTTTGCTTATGACATCAAGATGTATATCACCTTCCCTGTGGAAGGCGGTTTCCGCTTGCGCTTGTCGGAAAAAGCTTCCGAATCGGGCTTCTTTAACCCGAGCGCCTTGTCGGATATCACCTACACGACTTTAGGTGACGGTAGAATTATGATGTACGGCACAGGAGATACTGTTCTGTACTACCAAGAAACCGAAACCGGTTTTACAATAGCCGTCGGTGATAAGCAAGGCAATATTTCCTTGGCCTTTACCGATGATGATATGTATCTTGGTTATAAAAACCATAAAATTGTTCGTACCAAAATGCGCTTGCCGCTGCATACAGGGGAAGCCATTTATAACGGTAGTGAACGTTTTAATGATGTAAATCAGGTTGGCTATAGCTTCTCTCTGCGTAACGTGGATGCTGCATACCACGGATCTACAACAGCTTCCAGCACGCATACGGATTCGTATATCAACGTGCCGATTTTTCACAGTAGTGAGGGCTATTCCGTATGGTACAATATGACCTATACGGGTACTGCCGATATCGGTTCTACCGACGTGTCTTCCTATACGGTGGACTTTGACGGCGGTAAGTTCGACTTCTATATGTGGAACGGTACCATTCTTGAGAACATCAAGAAGTACACGGCAATCACAGGTACCAGCATTGTACCTCCCAAGTGGGCGTTTGGGTATTGGCTCGGCGCACAGGCAGTGCCGTGGCGTACCGACCAAACGACAGGTAAGTCATATGCCGATGGCTCCGCTGAGGCAATACAGATGGCATACGATAATTTGGTCGCGATGTACGAAGGCTATGAAGCGATGGGTATTACCGATATTGCGGCCGTTTACGGTGAAGGTCTTAACTCCACCACTAATGCGGCGGCATACGAGTATGTCAACAGCCGCGGTTCGCGTATGCTGATGTGGTATACACCGCAAGGATATTCTACGGTTTCTCATATGCCGACGTTGTTACCCGGGGTGGCTAGAAATGATTGGCCGTTGCCTCTCAACTTAGCAAATCCTGTGCCCGGCAACTTCTTTACATCGGGTGAAGAGCGTGGCTTTATGGATTTTTCCCATCCGAATGCAGTGTCTGCTATTACGTCGTTCTTCAACGGTGGTACATCCATTTCCAAAGGGTTGAAATATTGGAATTTAGGACTCAAGGGTGCTATGATTGATTACGGCGAGTGGCTGAGAGATGACACGTTGCTGTACAACGGCTTAAAAGGCGACGAGATGCACAATTTTGTTTCCTACTACTATGCTAAAGCGCAGCAAGAAGCGTGGCATAACTATTACCCTGATGATGATTACATACTGTTCCAACGTAGCGGTACGGCGGGTAGCCAAAGATATGTGGCTAATTTTACCGGTGACCAAAAAGCGAGTTGGGAAGGCCTTAAGGACCAGATTCACGGCATTTTGTCTATGAGCACGGCGGGCTTTAATATCGTCGGTGGTGATATGGGCGGTTTTTCGGGACAACCCAGTCAAGAACTGTATACGCGTTGGGTAGAATTTTCCACCTTCTCTCCGCTGATGCGTACGCACGGTTCTATAAAAAATCCGTGGGACAAGGGCGGCGTGGCAAAGAACAGTTTCCCGACATACTATTGGTTGCGTATGAATATGCAGGATTTGCTGTATAGCGCTGCTGTTGACGCAAATAAAAATGCGACGCCGATGGTAATGCCGCTGGGTGTCGCCTATCAGGGTCAAAAAGGTGTTAAAAATATTAACGACCAATACCTGTTCTGTAACAGTTTCCTTGTGAACCCCATTACTTCGGCAGATACATACGAAAGAGAACTGTGGTTGCCGGAAGGTAATTGGTATGATTTCTGGAATTATCAGCGCGTGGAAGGTAACCGTAAAATCACGGCAGAGGCGCCGACTGCGACCATTCCGGTGTATCTTAAAAGCGGTGCCGCGGTGGCGGTAGAATTACCCGACACGATGTTGCCGACCGATTCCATGGAAGGCAAGACCAAATATAAGGGCTTGCTGATTACCCCTGCGGATAATCTGACCTCTACCCCTGTATATACCTCTGCGGAGGCGGCTCCCACGGTGTATACCTCGCGCTATATCAGCACCAACGCTTACAGATTAACGGCAAGCGAGGGCTCTGAGCGTCGTATGCTGGTGGCATACGGTACCAACGCTACCGCTGTTTTGGTAGACGATGTGGAGTTGACCAAACTTGATCATATGCCGAATATTGCGGCGAATGAGAATGGCTACTATGTAGATGGTGAGGGCAGAACCTTTATTTTGGCACCTAACGCTTGGAAGGATGTCAAAATTACGTATACCCATTCGTATATCAATTCTAAAGAAGTTGGTTTAACGGTTGACGGTAGTACCAGCCTGGACAAAGCGGTAGACGGCGATCTCAATACGCACTATGCGATTCCTGCGATTTCCACCCTTACCTTTACCAACGGTGCATCTACTGATACAACCCAAGCGGCTACTTTCGAATTCTCGTTTAGATACCCCATGGATGTAAGAGAAGTCGTGGTAAACTGGGATGAAGGCAACTATCGCTATGCAACGTCTTATAAAGTACAATTGCAGGATGAAACGGATGTGTGGCGTACCGTTGCTACCGTGACCAACGGCACAGCAGGCCGCAATTTTGTGTTTACGATCCCTGAAGAACTGAAAGGCGTTGTCTGGAAGAACATACGTCTGATTGATTTGGTCGCTGCACCGAAAGGAACCAACGAATCGGCGAGCGCCGATACGAATGTAGTCAAATTGGCAGGATTGAAAGTGGTACGCGATTTTCAACAACCGATTGAATTCACTCTGGATAAAACGTCTTTCGTAAATGAAATTGCGTTATACTGGGGTAAATTCGCTATGGTTGATTATACGCTGTCTGTCTCTGAAAACGGCAGCGAATGGGAAACCGTCAAGGTGCAAAAGGACGGTATGGGTGCCGTTGAGCGTGTGCGTTTTGAAACGCCTAAAAAGATTGCCTATATCCGCCTTTCGAATATGGGATTATGCACAAAAGATACGGCGCCTTACCTGCGTGAGGTGAAGTGCTTTGCCGCGGATGCGGGTACCATTTCGCGTGATACCTTTACGTCGTCCGTTACCGGTTTGTTGGGTTATGGTACAACCGCTGAGGGTATCTATCCTAACGGTGAAGGTTATATAGAATATGGGGACTCTAGCCTTACAACCGAACAAAACAACGAGTTTAAAAATTATATGGAAGGTAAATTCGCTTTTGCATATAACAATTACAGCAACGCATACAGTAATACTCTGAAAGCGACAGGCAATTCTTCTTACGTGAATTTCTCCGGCGTTTATGCTAATGCGTATTTACAGTTCAAATACAAAAACACTTATTCCGGCACCGTTCTCAACAATGTTGCTTCTTTGGTGCCCAAGGATGCAAGCGGAAACAAGATGGTGGCACAAGATTTCACCGTCAAGTTACAGGCGCGTTTTGAAAGTGCGAGCAACGGCGCATTGGTCATCGGTTTCCATCAGGCACAACCGGGTCGTTTCTACAACGGTTACGGTAGTTCGGCACTGATTACCGGTCAAGGATATATTAAGATTTCACCCAATGACATCGAAGTGTACAACGGCAATGAAAGCAAAACAGTCGTAACGCGTTCGTTTGGCGATGGCATTGTTGCGAGTAACGAGAACTTTAAGAATACGTGGATAACCGTTTCCGTGAAAGACGGATATCTTCACTATAGCGTTACACCGGAAAAAGATCGCATAGCCTCTGCGTCCGGCAGTGTTAAATTGGAAACTTTGGGAGAAGGGTATATCTCTATCGGTGTGGCACAAAGAAGCGTCAGCTTGCGGTTGCCCACCATTCAGATAAGCAAACAGACAGACGCCCCGTTTGTTTCTTCGGTTGACGGCTTGCTCGGCTATAATACGACCGTAGCAGGCAGATACCCTGATGGCCAGCCGTACGGCAGTTACAGCTCTGCGCAAATCTCAACCTCTTTGAAGAGTGAAGCAAAGCATTACCTTGACAGCAAATACGATTTTTATTATACCGATTTTGCAAGCGGTAGTCGTACCTATGTGCAGAATACGGTAAGAACGGCAAGTAAAGGCTGGACGCTGTCCGCCATATACGCCAATCAATTCTTGCAGATGAGTACAACCAATGGCGGTGTTGCGGCTCTTGAAAGTACGGAGCTTCGGCAGTTGACTGCGTTGGTGCCTAAGGATAGCAGCGGTGTCCCGATTACTCTCAAGAATTTCAAAGCGACCTTTGATATTCGCTTTGAAAAGACGTATGGTGCTATCGTGTTCGGTTTCCGTCAGGCAACACCCGCAGGCTTCTTTACGGCAAGCGGCGTGAACGCGGCGCAATCTTACTTAAAGGTTTCCCCGAATGACATTATTTTGTATGACCGTGGCACGACTACCGTGTTACACACTTTTACGGGTGCGAAACCGAAGGACACGGCTTATGACCAGGATTTCCGTGTTACCGTAACCGTGTCTAACGGTACGTTTGCCTATACGGTGAAACCGCTGAACGCTAAAGCAACTGTTACAGCGGTGGAAGGGAAGGCGAGAATTGCCGATGTCGGAACAGGGTATATGGCACTTGCAATGGCTTGTGCTTACAATGGCTTCGGATTGCTGAATGTTGAACCGTTGGATGAATCTGTTGAAGCGGGCTATCCGCTTATCACTACCGATAAAGCGGTGCAAAACGGCAAATTCAACGTAACGCGCGTCAGCGAAATCGACAAAGACGGTTACTACCAATATAATCTTACCGTCAGTGCCGACGATGGCTACGAATTGAAAGCCGGTTCGTTGCTGGTGACCGATTCTACGGGAAGCGTGCAGGTCCCCAAGAACAGCACTTTCCAGACCAACGGACAAGGCAAAACGTTTACGTTTAAGGCTAAGGGTGATGCCCAAATTACGGGATTGTTCTGCCGACCGAACAAAACGATTGTCAATGCGGCAGTTGTAGGCACCTCGTACAATGCCGAAAAAGGCGGTCTGCGCTTTGTTTATCGCATTCAGCGTAAGGTGGAAGACGGTAAAGAACTTATCCGTCTTGATGATGCATGGCACGAAGTGATAGATTACGGTTTGTTGGTGGCGGTGGATCACGTTGTAGGTGATCAGCGCCTGGACGTAGAACTTGCGCAAACCAATGAATACGTGCAAATGCATAGCGCTAAACAGAATAATCGGTATTATGACAGTACAGATGAGTACGTTGACATCAGTATGCAGATTACCAATATGCATACTTCCGCCGAAAGACGGAAGCTTGATATGGTTACCAATGCCTACATACAGTTGGCAGATGGCACGTATCTGTATGCAAACGGCTATACTACAAACTATACTGCGGCGGGCGGACCTGATGCATAAACAGAATAAAAATCCGCGACAGATTTCTGTCGCGGATTTTTATTGGGTTTTACCGCAAAAAAACTCTTGACAAACAGCGTATCTTGCGGTATGATTGTCAACGGACTTGGAACGAAGTCTTGTTTGGGGGCGTAGCTCAGCTGGGAGAGCGTACGGTTCGCATCCGTAAGGTCGAGAGTTCGATCCTCTTCGTCTCCACCAAAGAAAAACAGACACCCGAAAAGGGTGTCTGTTTTTCTTTGGTAGACACTAGCCGAGGTTCGAACCGTAATTACTGCGCTTGGCGCAGTAATACAAGGGTTTGCCTGTACACACTTGCGTATTGTACAGATGTTACGGCAAACCCCGCGATCCTCTTCGTCTTTGGGACACCAAAAGGTGTCCCTTTTCTTTTTCGTAGAAACTAATCGAGGTTCGAACCGTTTCCCTTGTGGAAACAGAGTTTTGTCAGTAGCCACTACCGCTTGCCGCTTTTGTGGTCGCAAAACCAACAGTTCTCTTGGAGGAGTTTGTCCGCTTTTATACGTAATTTTGTCCGTTTTCAGAGGATTTTTATACGTTTTCTTTACTTCTTGCGGCAAATATAGTATGCTGTAAATATGAAAAGGGAGGGAAAACAATGAATAAAGTGGTATATGACTCGATTAGACCCGGGAAAGAGTGGCTGGATACCGACGGCAAGCGTATTCAGGCGCACGCGGGTTGTATGTTATATGAAAACGGTACTTTTTATTGGTACGGTGAAAACAAAGAAAAAAGCCATTGTGAATGGGATCTTTGGCATTGGGGTGTTAAACTCTATTCTTCTAAGGATTTGTACAATTGGAAGGATGAGGGCATCATTATGATGCCTACCCCCGACGACCCCAAAAACCCGATGCATCCCAATAGCAAAATGGACCGTCCGCATATTCTGTACAATGAAAAAACCAAGAAATATGTTATGTGGATGAAGATATTGGACGAAGTGCAGTATATGGTGGTTGCCACAAGTGATTCTATTAAAGGTCCGTTTGAATTGGTGAACAGAAAACTGCATCCGGGCGGTATGGAGTCGGGTGACTTTGATTTGGTGAAATTTGAAGACGGTCATGCGGTTATTGTATTTGAACGCGTACATAGCGATATGATTGTTATGGATTTGACCGATGATTATCTGGATACTACCGTGCATTATACCACCCGCTATGAGCGTCCGTTCCCGCCGTACGTGCGTGAAGCACCCTGCGTATTTTTCCGCAAGGGCAAGGGTTACGTCATTACGTCCGGCACAAGTGCTAAATTGCCCAACCCGTCCGAAACCGCAACTTTTGACGATATTCACGGCGAGTGGACCATTTTGGGCGACCCGCACGTGGACGACCCGAAGAAAACGTCTTTTGATAGTCAGATTTCCTGTGTTTTCAAGCATCCCGATTACGATGATTTGTACATCGCAATGGCGGATAGATGGCTCAATGATTTGACTCCCGATAAACCGACGGGTGTGGAATATTACGCTGCAATTTTCGATGAAGACTATCCGATGTCTCCCGAAAGACGAGAACAATTGCGTAATACGCCTATGCAGGAAATTACGGTAAAGAACACCGCAATGGCAGACTACGTATGGTTGCCTATTAAATTTATTGACGACGTGCCGTATATCTTCTGGCACGATGAATGGAAAATTGAAGAACAATAAGGGGAGAGCCGATACAAAAAAGTATCGGCTCTTTCTTTACTTATAAAATATTTTGTGGTATACTGTATCTGTAGAAGTTTGTGCAAGTGGGGGTGAGAGAGTGGATACGTTTGTTTTACACAGCGAATATCAACCGACGGGTGACCAGCCGCAGGCGATTGAGAAGTTGGTGGAAGGTGTGAAACGCGGCGACACCGAACAGACGTTGTTGGGTGTTACCGGCTCGGGCAAAACCTTTACCATGGCGAATGTTATCGCGCAAGTAAACAAACCCACCCTCGTTCTTGCTCACAATAAAACCCTTGCCGCGCAGTTATGCGCGGAATTTAAGGAGTTTTTCCCCGAAAACGCGGTGGAATATTTCGTTTCCTACTATGACTACTATCAACCCGAGGCGTATATTCCCACCACCGACACCTATATCGAAAAAGACTCCGCCATTAACGAAAATATCGACAAATTGCGCCATTCCGCGACCTTGGCACTTGCGGAACGTCGTGATGTCATTATTGTGGCTAGCGTTTCCTGTATTTACAGCTTGGGTGCGCCTGAAGATTACCGTAATATGACTATATCTCTGCGCCCGGGTATGCAAAAAGACCGCGATGAATTGCTTGCGCAGTTGGTGGAGATACAGTATGAGCGCAATGATATTAACTTTGTGCGTAATAAATTTCGTGTGCGCGGCGACGTGGTGGAAATTTTCCCTGCAAGTGAAGACGATACCGCTATTCGTGTGGAATTCTTTGGTGATGAAATTGACCGTATCAGCGAAATTAACCCGCTGACGGGGGAGAGAAAAGCGGATTTACACCACGCATGGATATACTCCGCTTCGCACTATATCGTACCGCCGGAAAAAATGGCAGCGGCTATTAAAGTGTTGGAGGCAGAACTCGAAGAACGGGTGGAATACTTCAAAAAAGAGGGTAAACTACTCGAAGCGGAACGTATTTTACAGCGCACCCGTTATGATATTGAAATGCTGCAGGAAATTGGTATGTGTAAGGGGATAGAGAACTATTCCCGCGTGTTGGCGGGGCGTGAACCCGGCTCAACACCGTATACACTGTTGGACCATTTCCCTGACGACTTTTTGTTGATTGTGGATGAGTCGCACGTCACCTTGCCGCAGGTGCGCGGTATGTACGGCGGCGACCACGCGCGTAAGACGTCGCTTATTGATTTCGGTTTTCGTTTGCCGAGTGCCTACGACAACCGTCCGTTGCAGTTTGACGAGTTTTACGGAAAATTACATCAATCGGTGTTTGTATCCGCAACCCCCGGCGAGTTTGAAAAAAGCCGTTCTCAGCAGATTGTGGAACAGATTATCCGCCCGACCGGTCTTGTGGACCCCGAAGTGATTGTCAAGCCCGTTGAAGGGCAAATTGACGATTTGATGGAAGAAATCCGTGTGCGCACCGCGCGCGGCGAACGCACGTTGGTGACCACCCTTACCAAAAAGATGGCGGAAGACCTGACACACTTTTTGGAAGGAAACGGTGTGCGGGTGCGGTATATGCACCACGATATTGATACAATGGAGCGTATGGAAATCATCCGCGACCTGCGTCTGGGCGAATTCGACGTGCTTGTAGGTATCAACCTTTTGCGTGAAGGCTTGGATATTCCCGAGGTGTCGCTCGTTGCCATCTTGGATGCGGATAAAGAAGGCTTTTTGCGTTCGGAATCCGCACTTGTGCAGACCATCGGCCGTGCCGCGCGTAATGTTGGCGGGCAGGCAATTATGTATGCGGATAGTGTTACCCCGTCTATGGAACGCGCCATCACCGAAACCAACCGCCGTCGCGCAATACAGATGCAATATAACGAGCAGCACGGCATTACACCGAAAACCATCGTAAAAGATGTGCGTGAACTGATCGATATTCGTACACATAAGAATACACCTGATGATTTCAAAAACCTCACGCGCGGTGAGAGAATACAGTTGATAGAACAGTTGAAAAAAGAAATGAAAAACGCCGCCAAACTGCTCGAATTCGAACACGCCGCGTATCTGCGCGACAGAATTGCACAGTTGGAAGGCACTTTGTAGAGGTACTATATGGCAGAATCGGAAATTCGCATTAAAGGTGCAAGAGAACACAACTTAAAAAATGTCAATCTTACCATCCCGCGCGACAAATTGATTGTTTTTACAGGTCTGTCGGGGTCGGGTAAATCGTCGTTGGCTTTTGATACGTTGTACGCGGAAGGACAAAGACGGTATATGGAGAGCTTGTCCTCGTATGCCCGACAGTTTTTAGGAATGATGGAAAAGCCGGACGTGGATTCTATCGACGGTCTTTCTCCCGCTATATCCATCGACCAAAAAACAACCTCTAAAAACCCGCGTTCCACGGTGGGTACGGTCACCGAGATTTATGACTATCTGCGTCTTTTGTATGCACGCATCGGTATACCGCACTGTCCTGTTTGCGGCGAGGAAATACGGCAACAAACGCTGGATGAAATCGTAGACCGCATTTTAGAACTGCCCGAAGGCACCAAATTGCAACTGTTGGCACCTATTGTCCGCGGGCGCAAGGGTGAATACGCAAAAGAATTTGAGAACGCCAGAAAATCGGGCTTTGTGCGCGCGCGTGTTGACGGCGAAACGGTGGATTTGGCGGATGAAATTAAATTAGATAAGCAGAAAAAGCATACCATTGAAATTGTTGTCGACCGCGTGGTGGTGCGCGATGACCAGCGCAGTCGTATTGCGGATTCCGTAGAAACCGCAACGGGTCTTGCGAACGGTTTGCTGACGGTGGATGTTGTCGGCGGGGAAGAACTGCATTTTTCGCAGAATTACGCTTGTCCCGAACACGGTATCAGTATTGAAGAGCTTACCCCGCGTATGTTCTCGTTTAATAACCCGTTCGGTGCTTGCCCCACCTGTACGGGCTTGGGTATGCAATATACCATAGACCCCGCCTTGGTGATTCCCGATACCACGTTGTCCATCAACGAGGGCGCCGTTCGCGGCGGTGGATGGTCTGTCAAGGACGGCACTATTTCGGAAATGTATTTTAAAGGCCTTTCCGAACACTATGGCTTTTCTTTGGATACACCGTTTAAGGATTTGCCGCAAAACGTACAGCAAATAATTCTGTACGGTAACAATAAAGAACGGTTTAAGGTGGTTCGCTTCGGCGAATACGGACACGGCGAATATATGGCGCATTTTGAGGGTGTTGTTACCAATATGGAGCGCCGCTATGCGCAAACTACCAGCGATTGGGCAAAACGCGAGTTGGAGCAGTATATGCGCGAGGTGCCGTGTCCTTCTTGCCACGGACATCGCCTAAAACCCGAAAGTCTTGCGGTGACGGTAGGCGGCTTGAATATTGTGCAGCTTACCGATCTGTCGGTGACCGAATCGCTTGCCTTCTTTGAAAATCTGCAGCTTTCAAAACGTGAAACGTTAATAGCAGGCAGGGTGCTCAAGGAAATCAAGGAACGTCTTGGCTTTTTACAGCGTGTGGGTCTGGAATATTTGACCTTGTCCCGTAAAGCGGGTACGCTATCGGGCGGTGAAAGCCAGCGCATTCGTTTGGCGACCCAAATCGGCTCGTATTTGATGGGCGTTTTGTATATCCTTGATGAACCGAGTATCGGCTTGCATCAGCGGGATAACGATAAACTGCTGGAAACGTTACAACACCTGCGTGACCTCGGTAATACGTTGGTGGTGGTAGAACATGACGAAGATACGATGCGTGCCGCCGATTGGATTGTGGATATCGGCCCGGGTGCGGGTGTGCACGGCGGTCAGGTGGTATATAACGGCCCCGCCGCAGGCGTGTGCGATTGTGAGGCGTCCGTAACGGGACAGTATTTAAGCGGTAAAAAACGCATTCCCGTACCCGAAAAAAGGCGGGAAGGCAACGGCAAATTGCTGACCGTGCGCGGTGCCAAAGAGAACAATCTCAAAGATATTACCGTCTCCTTCAAGCAGGGCGCATTCAACGTGGTGACGGGTGTATCCGGTTCGGGTAAATCTTCGCTTGTGAATGAGATTTTATATAAGCGTTTGGCATCAGAACTTAACCGCGCGTCGGTATACCCCGGAAAACACGATGGCGTGGAAGGGCTGGAGACGCTGGATAAGGTTATCAATATTGACCAGGCGCCTATTGGCCGCACCCCGCGCTCCAATCCTGCAACCTATACGGGGGTATTTAATGATATTCGTGACCTGTTTGCAACCACCAACGATGCTAAAATGCGTGGTTATGCGCCCGGTAGATTTTCCTTTAATGTCAAGGGCGGCCGCTGTGAAGCGTGTCAGGGTGACGGTATCCTGAAAATCGAAATGCACTTTTTGCCTGACGTGTACGTGCCGTGCGAGGTGTGTAAAGGTAAACGGTATAACCGCGAAACGTTAGAGGTGCAGTATAAAGGTAAAAATATCAGCGACGTTCTGGATATGACGGTGGAGGAAGCGGTGGAATTTTTTGAAAATTTGCCGCGTATTTCTCGCAAACTGCAAACTCTCAAGGACGTCGGTCTTGGGTATATCACTGTGGGACAACCCGCCACCACTTTGTCGGGTGGTGAGGCACAACGTGTCAAACTCGCCACCGAGCTTTCCAAGCGTTCTACGGGTAAAACGGTGTATATACTTGACGAACCCACAACCGGTCTGCATACCGCGGACGTACACCAATTGCTCGGTATTTTGCAGAAATTGGTAGATGGCGGCAATACAGTCATTGTGATTGAACACAATTTAGACGTTATCAAATGTGCTGACTACGTGGTAGACCTCGGTCCCGAAGGCGGTAACCGCGGCGGCACAGTCGTGGTGACGGGTACGCCCGAAGAGGTAGCGGCGTGTCCTGCGTCTTATACGGGTCAGCATTTGAAAAAGGTGCTCAAATAATTTACAATTCGGTCATACACCGAGATGCAAAAACTTGTATGATAAGGAGGGTGATAAGGATGTTAGGCTATGTGCGTATGTGCAAACCGGAGTTGAAGATGCGAGAATACGACCAATATAAAGGTGTGTATTGCAGTATCTGCAAACGACTCGGTAAACGCTACGGCTCGCCGTTGCGTTTCGCACTTAGCTTTGATATGACCTTTTATGCGCTGTTATCCATGGCTTTATCGGATGCGTGCGTTGGTTTTACCAAAAGCCGATGTTCTTATAATCCTCTGAAAAAGTGTCTGAAATGTGACACACCGTCCTTGGACACGGCGGCAGATGTTACGGCACTAACGCTGTACTATCGCGCTCTGGACCATTTGGAGGACGAAGGATTTTTAAAGCGTTTGGGTGTTTCTCTCACCCTGCCGACGGTGCGGGCATATCATAAAAAAGCCAAAGCGTTTTTGCCGGATGTGGATGCTGCGTTTGCACGTATGACAGAGGCACAGCAAAGGTTGGAAAAAGCGAAAACCGCATCCATAGATGCGGCGGCAGAGCCGTTTGCACTGTTGTTACAAATGTTGTGTGAACGGTTGGCAATCGACGATACACAAAAAACGGTGTTAGCGCGCTTTGGCTATTGTCTTGGGCGGTACGTCTATTTGGCGGATGCTGCGGCGGATATGGTAGAGGACGGTAAGCGGGGAAGATATAACCCGTTTATACTCAGCCGCGGTATTAACATAAACGACAAGGAAGCGGTTGTAACGTGTCAACGATATGCCACGGATGTTTTACGGCACTGTCAGGCGGAATGCATAGCGGCGTATGATTTGTTGGAAATCCGTCGCTTTGACGGTATTTTGAGAAATATATTACAAGACGGTATTACCACGACGGTAAACCACCTTTTTGAAACGAGGAAGAAAGAAAAATGAGTATGAAAGATCCGTATGCAGTATTGGGTATATCTCCGCAGGCAACCGACGAAGAGGTGAAAGCGGCGTATAGGGAGCTTGCACGCAAATATCACCCTGACAAGTATAACGATAATCCGCTTTCAGATTTGGCACAGGAAAAAATGCAGGAAATTAACGAGGCGTACGATACCATTGTGCGTATGCGTCAAAGCGGGGGCGGTCAGTATAGCGGCGGCAACAGCGGCTCTCGTTATACAGATATCCGTAATATGATTCGTGCAAACCGCATTTTGGATGCGGAAATGTTGCTGGATGGCGTACCGTCGGCATCCCGTGATGCGGAGTGGCATTTCCTCAAGGGCAGTGTGCTGTATAAAAAAGGTTGGTTAGAGGATGCTACTAACCATTACGCTACGGCGTGCCGTATGGACCCGATGAATGCGGAATACCGTGCGGCGTTTAACCAGATGCAGATGAACAGACAGACGGGCGGTTACCGTACCACCAATACGGCAGGTGGCTGCAGCGGTTGCGATATGTGTACCAGCTTGCTGTGTGCCGATTGCTGTTGCGAATGCATGGGCGGCGACTTAATACCGTGCTGCTAACAGACAAAAACCTGTGGAAACACAGGTTTTTACATTTAGCCAAGGTTGCTTTGGCTGGGGAGGACTCTGTATGAAAATCAGCGGAAAAATCGCGTTTGCGGGTGTTATTTGCTGTCTCTCGCTGGCGTGTATGTTGCTCACCATTATACCGACAATGGAAATCGGCTTGCCTGCACTTGCAGGGGGCATCTTGGTGTTGCCCACCATAGAATTGGGTAAGCGTTACGGGTTTTTGTGTTACGGTGCAACAGCCTTTTTGTCTTTGCTGATAGCCCCGTCGTTAGAAGCGAAGGTGTTGTTTGTGTTGTTTTTAGGGTATTACCCCGTTTTGAAGGCGCTGATTGAAAGAAAAGGCCCACCTGTTTTGCAATGGGTAGTAAAGCTGATGCTGTTTAACATAACCGTGTGCGTTGCGTATTGGTTACTTATAAAGGTGTTTACAGCGGTAGTGACCGATGACGTTGCATTGTTTGGTGTGTACCTGCCTGTGGTTCTTTTGCTGCTTGGCAACGTTGTTTTTGTTGTGTATGATATAGCGCTGACCCGCGTTATATCGGTGTATCTGCGTTTTATGCAACCGCGGCTTAGAAAAATGTTCCGTTTTTGATTTTGCAAGTTTGCGTATTTCTCTTGCATTTTTGCGGTGGATGCGGTATACTTTCTCGTATAAAAGAAAGGGAAAGGCGGCAAAAAGTTGTGGATAATAACCTTCTTTCATTGATAGAGGAGCGGAGTGCGGGATTTTCCAAAGGACAAAAACGTATTGCCCGTTTTATTACCGAACATTATGACGAGGCGGCGTTTTTGACCGCATACAAAATGGGACAAGCGGTAGGGGTCAGTGAATCCACTGTTGTGCGCTTTGCCGCAGAGCTGGGATTTGCCGGATACCCGCAGCTGCAAAAGGCGATGCAGGGTCTTATCCGCAGCCGACTGACCACCTTACAACGTGTGGAAGTCAGCCGCGCCCGTATGCGTGATGAGGATGTGCTGGATGAGGTTATGGCGTATGATGTGTCCAACATTCGACAAACGCTGGAGGAAATGCCGCGTGACGTGTTTTATGCCGCTGTTGATGCTATGGTTAAAGCGAGACGCGTATACATTTTCGGCGCGGGCAGTTGCCGTGCAATGGCGTCTTTTGCGGCCTATTATTTGAAGCTCTTTTTACCCGACGTGCAGTTGATTACCGTGACAGGGCAATCGGAAATTTTTGAGGAAATGATTAACCTGTCCGAAAATGACGTCATCATCGGTATCAGCTTCCCGCGATATTCCAGCCGTGCAGTGCGCACCCTGCGGTATGCCCATTCTAAAGGCGCGCAGGTGATAGCGTTGACCGACACGCCCGCTTCTCCGATTGCAAAATTTGCATCGTTCCTGTTGCTGGCACATAGTGATATGGCATCGGTGGTGGACTCGCTGACGGCGCCTTTGAGCGTTATCAATGCGCTGATTGTGGCGGTTTCCTTGAAACAGTTGGATGCGCGTCGCTCCGTTTTGACCGAGTTGGAACAGTTGTGGAACAGCTACGAAGTATATCAGTCTGCCGATGACAGCGGAAAGGAATAACGGTATGCAGGTTGTGATTATCGGCGGTGGTGCCGCAGGTCTTATGGCGGCAGCAACGGCGGCGGCACGCGGGTATGACGTGACGGTTGTGGAACAAAATCCGCGTATGGCGCGCAAGGTGATGATTACAGGCAAAGGCAGATGTAACCTCACAAATAATTGCGATTTAGATACGTTAATTGCGAACATTCCAACCAATCCACGTTTTCTGTACAGCGCTTTTTCTAACTGTATGCCGCAAGATATAATGGATTTGTTTGAATCCTTGGGTGTGCCGCTGAAGACTGAACGGGGAAACCGCGTGTTTCCTGTGTCGGATAAGGCAGTGGATATTGTAGATGCGCTTGTGCGGTATGCCAAACAAAACGGTTGCCGCTTCTTACAAGGAAAAGCGGCACATTTGTGTATCACCGACGGTGTGTGTACGGGTGTGACGCTGGAAAACGGCACGGTGCTGGATGCCTATGCCGTCGTGGTGGCAACGGGCGGTTGCTCCTATCCGCAGACAGGGTCTGACGGCAGCGGTTATTTACTTGCTAAACAAGCGGGGCATACGGTAACGGCATTACGTCCGTCACTAGTACCTTTGGAAAGTGCCGATGCATACTGCAAGGAAATGCAAGGTCTGGCACCGAAAAATTGCACATTAACGGTGGAGGATACGCAAAAGAAAAAGGTGATATTCTCCGAGTTTGGAGAGATGTTGTTTACCCATTTCGGTGTTTCAGGTCCGTTGGTACTCAGTGCCAGCGCACATATGCGAGAAATGACACCTTTGCGGTATACGGCATATGTGGATTGGAAACCCGCTTTGACACCTGAACAGCTGGATGCCAGACTTGTGCGGGATTTTGAGGCGTTTAAGAATAACGATTTTTCTAACGCACTCGGTAAACTCCTGCCGCAAAAAGCGGTGCCGGTGTTTGTGCGTTTATCCGGCATCGAAGGCACACGAAAATGCCACTCCATTACCAAAGAAGAGCGTCACCGCTTCGGTGAACTTTTAAAACGGTTTCCGGTACGTATCAGCGGTACACGTCCGATAGCCGAGGCGATTATTACAGCGGGCGGTGTAAATGTGAAAGAAATCAATGCCGCCACTATGGCATCCAAATTGGTGGACGGGTTGTACTTTGCGGGGGAAATTCTGGACGTGGACGCCTATACGGGCGGCTTTAATTTGCAAATTGCGTTTGCTACGGGTAAAACTGCGGGCGAACACATATAGAGAAGGGGAAGAATGATGAAAACAGTTGCTATTGCTATTGACGGACCTGCGGGTGCGGGTAAAAGTACTATTGCACGTATTTTGGCAAAAGAGTTACAGTACATCTATGTAGACACAGGCGCTTTATACCGTGCGGTAGGCTATTATATGCTGGAACACGGTGTTTCTCCCGATGATGCAGACGCTGTGGTGGCACAGTTGCCTGACGTGGAGGTGTCGTTGCAGTTTGTCAACGGCGAACAACAGGTAGTACTTAACGGCGAGAATGTAAGCGGGTTCATCCGTACGCCCGCTGTATCTATGGCGGCTTCTACCGTGTCTGCAATTCCTGCTGTAAGACAGTTTCTGTTTGATTTGCAACAGAATATGGCAAAGACCAATAACGTGATTATGGACGGCAGAGATATCGGTACGGTGGTGCTGCCGTGGGCAGATGTCAAGATTTTCTTAACTGCTTCTCCCGAAGCGCGCGCCCGTCGCCGCTTTCTCGAACTGCAGGAAAAAGGTGACCCCGCCACCTTTGAAGAGGTGCTCGCAGATATGAAACAGCGTGACTATAACGATACGCATCGCGAAACGGCACCGCTTAAACAGGCAGAGGATGCGGTGTTGGCTGATACCAGCGATATCACGCTGGAGGAGTCGGTAGAACTGTTAAAATCCATTGTGAAGGAACGGTTGCAATGAAACAGCATCCTTTAAGAGGCTTCTTGCTGACGGTTCTCCGTCCGCTGTTTAGGTTGATTTTCCCGTACCGTGTAAAAGGTATTGAAAACCTGCAATCACAGGAAGGAAAAGGTGTGATTATTTGTTGTAATCATATTTCTGTTGTCGACCCTGTGTTTGTTTTGATGGGACAAAAACGCCCCGTATATTATATGGCAAAAGCGGAATTATTTAAAAGCAGGTTTATTGCCTGGATACTCGGCAACGTGATGGGCGCTTTTCCCGTGGAACGCGGAAAAGGAGATATGACCGCGGTAAATTATGCCTTTGATTTGGTCAATAACGGTGAAATCCTCGGCATTTTTCCGCAGGGTACTTGTGTGCGTTCCCGTGAATTGGGCAAACCGAAATCGGGTGCCGCGCTGATTGCCGCGCGTACGGGAGCAACGGTGGTGCCCGCGTGTCTGGTTACCAAGGATTTCCACGTGCGTGCGTTTCGGCGTACGACGTTGGTGTTCGGTAAACCGCTGACTTCCGAAGATTTACAGGTGGTTAATGAAGAACACCCGAAACTGCGTCACGCATCTCGCTTAATTATGGATAGCATTGATGCGCTGATTGAAAATGAAATGAACGGCGGTAGATAAGATGCAGGTTTTACTCGCAAAATCCGCAGGCTTTTGCTTTGGTGTGAATAAAGCGGTGAACGCGGTATATGACCTTTTGGATGCGGGGGAGAAGGTTGCAACCTTAGGCCCTATCATCCATAATCCGCAGTTGGTTGAAAAACTGCAAAAACGCGGTGTCACCATTGTGGACAGCCCGCGTGAGGTGGATAAGGATACGGTACTCGTTATCCGCTCGCACGGTGTGCCCAAAAGTGTATATGATGAAATTGCGGCATGCGGCGTGCGGATGTATGACGCTACCTGTCCGTTTGTCAGTAAAATCCACCGTATTGTGGCGGAAAAATCCCGCGAAGGGTATCACGTGTATATTGCAGGTAATGCAGGGCATCCCGAAGTGATGGGTATTTGCGGCCATTGCGAAGGCGCGTATACGGTGTTTTCCACCCCCGAAGAATTGTCCCAAAAACTCGAAAACGGGAAAATCGTGTCAGATGACACGGTGATTATGGTGGCACAGACCACCTATAACACAATTTCTTGGAAAAAATGTGCGGAAATATTAAAAAAACACTATACAAACCCATTAATTTTTGATACAATATGCAATGCGACTGCCGAAAGGCAGAACGAGGCCATTGCATTGTCACAGCAATGTGATAAAATGGTCATAGTCGGAGGACGGCAAAGTTCCAACACGGCGAAACTGTTCGATGTCTGTGCTGTCAACTGTCCCACAGTCTTGGTGGAGACGGCGGCGGAATTGGATATGGAGCAGTTTGGCGGTGTGCGGTGTGTAGGACTGACCGCGGGAGCTTCGACGCCTGCCGATATCATAAAGGAGGTACAAACCATCATGTCCGAAGAAAAGAAAATCGTGGCAGCAGAGGCTGTCGACACCACCAGCGAAAGTGCATTTGAGGAAATGACTTCTGAAGAGTACGAGAGAGCAATCGACGCTACTTTCCAGAATCCTACTGATGATAAAGTCCGCGGTCTGGTTGTCAGCATTGCGCCCAATGAGGTGCAGGTAGAGGTTATCGGCCGCAAACAGACCGGTTACATCCCCGCGGAAGAACTTTCCGCAGATCCCAATGCAAATCCCGCCGACGTGGTTAAAGTAGGCGATGAGCTTGAATTGCTCATTATGCGTACTAACGACCAGGAAGGTACCATTATGCTTTCCAAAAAGCGTGTAGACTCCCTCAAGGGTTGGAACACCGTTGTGGAAGCAGAAGCGTCCGGTGAAGTGCTGGAAGGCACCGTGACCGAAGTTATCAAAGGCGGCGTTCTTGTTGTGACCAACGGTGTGCGCGTGTTCGTGCCCGCGTCCCACGCTTCCATCGCACGTATGGAAGATCTCACCCCCTTGAAAGGTCAGACCGTTCGATTCAAAGTCATCGAAATCAACACCTCTCGCCGCCGTGCGGTAGCTTCCATTCGCTTGGTTGCCCGCGAAGAGCGCAAAGAGCAGGAAGCCGCTCTGTGGAGCAAATTGGAAGTCGGCCAGGAATACACCGGCACCGTGAAGTCCTTGACTTCCTACGGCGCGTTTGTTGACCTTGGCGGCGTGGACGGTATGATCCACATTTCCGAACTCTCCTGGAGCCGCATTAAGCATCCTTCCGAGGTTGTAAACGTTGGCGATACCGTTACCGTTTATATCCGCGAATTGGATGCTGAAAAGAGAAAGATTTCCTTGGGCTACCGCAAAGCGGAAGATAATCCGTGGGAAATCTTCAAAGCCAATTACAACGTGGATGACGTTGTGGACGCGAAGGTAGTCGGTATGACCGCTTTCGGTGCGTTCGCACAGATTATTCCCGGCATTGACGGCCTCATTCACATCTCTCAGATTGCCGATCGCCGCATCGACAAGCCCCAGGATGAACTGAAGGTTGGTCAGGAAGTCAAGGTGAAGATCACCAACATTGACTTCGATAACAAACGTATCAGCTTGTCCATCCGCGCTCTGCTTGAGCCTGCTGTTGCTGAAGAAGCTCCCGTTGAAGAAGCGGTTGCCGAAGAAGCACCTGCTGCCGAAGAGGAAACTGCACAAGACGCTGAATAAGTCACTTACAAAGAGACGGTATCGTATGATGCCGTCTCTTTCCTTTTTTCACACGGACAGGTGCTGTTGAATAGGGTGGGAATACAAAGGAGTGACTACTATGTTGGAAGGTTTGGCATTTTCTGTTGTATTACTGCTGGCTTTGTATGGGATAGCTTGTCTTATGCACCGCCTTACATTACTCATTTTACGCCCCGAAAAGCCATTGTATAGTTTTTCCGTGGTGTATTTGCGCGAGGATACCCGTAATTGTGAACAAATCGTGCGGTATTTCCGCGCAAAAGCGGGAAAGGGCGATGTTCTGCTGTTGGTGGATAATGGCGTTCTTGACAGTGAAAAAGAGATTGTAAAGCGGCTGTGCCGTGATAGACAGGATGTCCGTTTATTAGATGCACAAAATTTTGTCGAAGAGAATTGCATTTGTAAAGAAGATACAGTATAATATATAGTAATGTCAGAAAAAGGAGGGATTGTATGGAAAACTTAAAAGAACAGTTAAACGGTACGGTTGAACGCGTGGTTTTCCGCAATCCCGAAAACGGTTGGACGGTTTTAGACCTTGTCACCGCAGACGGTGAACTTGAAAAGGTGGTCGGAACTTTTGCTGACGTGCACGTGGGCGAAGAACTGTTTATGCAGGGCGAATGGGTGGAGCACGCGCAGTTTGGCCACCAATTCCGTATGGAAAGCCATTCTTCGCGTTTGCCTACCGATACCATTGCCATTTTGCGGTATTTGTCATCGGGCGCGGTACGCGGCATCGGCCCTGCAACCGCCGCCCGTGTGGTGGATAAATTCGGTGAGGATACCTTACGCATTTTGGAAGAAGAACCGTTGCGGTTGGCAGAGGTGCGCGGTATTACCCGGGAAAAGGCAAAGAAACTCGGTGAAGAGTTTAGTGCGCAAAGCGGTCTCCGTGAACTGATGTTGACCTTTGCAACCTATGGACTGACCCAAAGCGAAGCGGTGCGCTGTTGGAAACGTTTTGGTATTTCTTCGGTGCGTCGCATTAAGGAAAACCCGTATGTGCTGTGCAACAGCGGGTTATCTATACCCTTTGAGCGTGCTGACCGTATGGCGGCGGCAATGTACGGCACCGAAAATACGCCGCATCGTATCGAAGCGGGTATTTTGTATGTGTTACGTCATAATCTCGGCAACGGCCATACCTGCTTACCCGAAGATAAGCTGATTACCGCGACGGCGGGTATGCTTGGTGCGGAGACAGAAGAAACGCAACGTATTTTGAAGGAAATGGAAGAACGCGGCACGGTTATTGCAGAAGAATTGAATGGACGCACCTTTGTGTTTTTACTGCATTACTATATGGCGGAAAAGTATATTGCACACCGTGCGCGCAAAACGACCTCTTTGACGCCCACCGTGTCGAATATTGATGAAAAAATAGAAAAAATCGAGAAAGCATTACATATTCAGTATGAAAAACAACAGCGGGAGGCTTTGCAAGCATCTGCTGAAAATCGGTTGCTTATTTTAACCGGTCGTCCCGGTACGGGTAAAACGACGACGGTGCGGGGTATGATAGCGTTGTTGGAATCTTTGGGTGAAAGCGTGATTCTGGCGGCACCTACAGGCCGCGCGGCAAAACGGATGACCGAGCTTACCGAGAAGGAGGCCAAAACACTGCACCGTCTGTTGGAGGTGCAGTGGAGTGATGAGGATGAGCTGTGTTTTTCCAGAGACGAGAAAAACCCGCTGGAAGCCGATGTAGTTATCGTAGACGAAGTGTCTATGGTGGATACTATCCTGTTCGAAAAACTGCTCCGTGCTTTGCGCCCCGAGTGCCGTTTGATTTTGGTGGGAGATGCCGACCAATTGCCGTCGGTCGGTGCAGGCAGTGTACTGCATAGCTTGCTTACCTGCGGCGTAATACCTGTGGTGCAGTTGACCGAAATCTTCCGTCAGTCGCTTGAAAGCCGTATTGTGGCGGGTGCCCACGCCGTGTTGGAAGGGAAGATTCCCGAAACCAATGAAAAGCAGGGTGATTTCTTCTTCCTGAAACGAAACAGCAATCGCACGGTGGAGGAAACGGTTTTAGACCTTTGCCAGCGCCGCATCCCCGAAACCTACGGTCTGTCCTGCTGGAACGGCCTGCAGGTGCTGTGCCCCGGCAGGCGTAATGAGTTGGGTACGGTTGCATTAAATGCCCGCTTACAAGCATTGCTCAACCCTCCCGAGAAGGATAAGGCGGAGTTGAAAAGCGGTAACCTTTTATTGCGCGTAGGGGATAAGGTGATGCATAATCATAATAATTATGATATCACCTGGACCAGAAATGACGGCGAGGTTGGCAGCGGCGTGTTTAACGGCGATATCGGTGTCCTTGAAAAGATAAACAAGCGGGATGAAACGGTTTCTGTGCGGTATGATAACCGTGTAGCGCTGTATACCCGTGAGGATTTGAAGGATTTGGAGCTGGCGTATGCTATTACCGTGCATAAAAGCCAAGGCAGTGAATTTGACGCGGTGATACTCACCATGTTCCGCCAACAAAAGCAATTGTGCTACCGTAACTTGCTGTATACCGCCATTACAAGAGCGAAAAAATTGCTCATTATGGTTGGCGATGAAGAAACGTTGTCTTCTATGGTGGAAAATGACCGTAAAACGTTGCGGTATACGGGACTGAAACACTTTTTGATTGCAGAGGACTGTTGATTTGAAAATGCTTTTCGCTTGGATATTGGACCTGTTCTTTCCGCCGCGTTGTGCGCTGTGCGATGAGGTGATTGCAAGACGTGAGCGACCGCTGTGTAAAAGCTGCCGTACGTCCGAGCTGCCGCGCATTGAGGGGAAATGGTGCAAAAGGTGTGGCAGAGAAAAGGAACAATGTGCCTGTAAAACCACCACCTTGCTCAGTGACGGTATTGCGGCACCGTTCTACTATAAAGATAGGGTCAAAGACGCTATATTACGGTATAAGAAGGTGGAAGATGCTGACCGCACCGCGTACTTTGTATCTGTGCTCACCGAAACAGCGTATACTGCGTATGCCGATACGGTGGTAGATATGGTTACCGCGGTGCCAATGCATCCGCGCAGTGAAGCAAAACGCGGTTTTGACCAGGTGAAACCTATGGCAAAAGCAGTCGCCGCCGCGCTACACGTGCCGTTTGTTTCTGCGTTGAAGAAAAGTATATACACAAAACCGCAAAAATCACAGTACGGTGCGGCACGTGCCGCCAATTTGTTGGGCGTGTTTGACGTGATAGATACAGCGGCTGTAAAAGATAAACGCATTTTATTGATAGATGACGTGGTAACGACTGCGGCTACGACCAACGAATGTGCTAAAATGCTGAAAATATACGGTGCAAAAGCGGTATATGTGTTAGCAGTGGCCGTTTCGGAAAACAATAAAAAGGAAAGCGACATAGAAAAACTGATGAGACAAAAAAGACAGGAGAAAACCAATGACAGATAGAGATTTCGGTATAGATTTCGGTACGTCGCGGGTGGTGATTTATGCCGCCGGGAAAGGCGTTGTGTTGGACGAGCCGTCTGTTCTGGCGATCAATACGGAAACAGGAAAAATGTTTGCTTGCGGCAAGGAAGCGTATGATATGATAGGCAGAGCGCCTGCTTCTATTACGGTGGTTCGTCCGTTGCAAAAGGGTGTTATCGCTGACCTGGAATATGCGTGTATGATGCTCAAGCACTTTGTGCAAAAGGTATGCGCATATAAGGTGGTAAAGCCGCGCGCGGCGGTCAGTGTGCCGGCATCGGTGACCGCTGTGGAACAGCGTGCGTTTTTAGAAGCGATGTACGCGGCTGGCGCCCGTCAGGTTATGCTGATTGAAGAATCCATGGCGGCGGCTATCGGTGCGGGTCTTGACGTAGAAGCACCGCGCGGCAGTATGATTGTGGAAATCGGCGGCGGTACTACCGATGTGGCGGTCACCTCTTTGAAAGGTTTGGCTTCTTCCTGCTCCGAACGTGTAGGCGGCGATGCGTGCGATGAAGCAATTGTGCGTTATGTGCGCCAAAAATACAAGCTGGTGATTGGCGAGCGTACGGCAGGCGAAATCAAGATTGCGGCAGGTAAAGCGATTGCCGATGTACCGGATATCACCGTCAAAGCGCGGGGAAGGGATGCGCTCAGCGGCTTGCCGCGCACTTGTGAGATAACGTCAACCGATCTGTTAGAGGCGATGAAAGACCCGCTGACGGAAATTGTTAATACAGTGCGCCGCGTGCTTGAAGATACCGCGCCGGAACTCGCATCCGATATTTACGATAACGGTATTTTGCTGACGGGCGGTATGGCGCAAATGCCCGGAATGGATACACTTGTTACACGCGCAACGGGTATTCCGTGCCGTGTTGCAGACCAACCGACATCCTGCGTGGCGCGTGGCGCAGCTTCCGCCTTGCAATATATACATCGTTTCCATTCGGGTGTATATGATATCGGTAAATATTTATATCAAAGTTCTGAATCATTGACCAACTAAAAAACAAGAAAAATTGACTGAAAAATGGAAAAATAACAGCCCTCTTTCTGAATACAATAAAAGCAGGAAGAAGGGGAGATTTTGCGAAAATGTATTCAACAAATGACAGGTTGCCTTTTTCTGTGCTGTGTGGCACTGTGGTGCAGTATTTGCTATTATGAAAAGGTAATGCCCGATAAATATACCGTTACCGAGGGGCAGGAACTGACCTTGACGGGTAAACTTGAAGCCGAGGTAATAACGGAAGGCGACACTGCGGTATCGGCAGTGTCGGGGAATTTATATCATAGTGCTATAAAGCTGTTTGGTGTATTTCCCGTCAAAGAGGTGGCTGTAAACATTGTAAAAGAACCTGTTGTTGTGGTAGCAGGTGTGCCGTTTGGTATTAAAATGTATACAGACGGTGTGTTGGT
>JAZSED010000077.1:0-3181 GCA_045531495.1 Acutalibacteraceae bacterium | reverse complement strand
TTCTTAATTCAGATGTAACTCCTACACCGCCTTCAGGTTCTGATACGGTAGCAGGTTTAGAAAATGCTGAACAACAGCTTATTGCTGGCAATCAAGAGGGGTTTAATGCTTTTAATGATATTCTAGATGGTTTGGGTGGTCACTTAAATACGTATGCGAGTTCCTTTGCTGCTGTTGGCAATTTCTTTATGGATATAGCGTATATTCCCTTCTTTACGGCTATTCTGTATATTTCTCTGGCTTTTGGTCTTTTTGCTACGATTGTCAATTTGGGTATGATGTTGGATAAAAAGATGTCAAAAGAGCAAAAAGTCAAAAGTTCTGCAAATGGTAAAAAGAAAGGTGGCGGTAGTTAGTGATAGAATTTTTTAATTCTGTTATAGGTTTCTTTGAAACTGCTTTTCAGTTCTTTGTAAATCTCATTGAAAGCCTTTTACTTGCCATTAACATGCTTATAAAAGCAGTTCCTCTTATTCTCTCCGTGGGAATGTTGTATATGCCTGCAATCATTGCGACTTCTGTTATGGTTGTTTGTGCTGTTTCGGTTGTAAAGTTCATAATAGGAAGGTGAAAAAATGACAGAAGCTTTAAAATTTTTTGTAAATGCTTTTCGTGGTATTTTGAATGTTTTGGAAGGTTGTTCTTTTGACATGTACGGTGTTACCGTAAATCTCGCTGGTGTTATTTTTGCCTTTGTTGTTATTGGTATTGTGGTGTCGGTAATGTGGAAGGGGGCAAAAGGATGATAATTCTACCTTGCCTTGAAATCTTTTTCAGCGGTACGTATTTAACATATGTTTTTCTTTTGGTATTCGTATTCAGTCTGGTATTTATGCTGATAGGAAAGGGGCGATAATTTATGAATATGCAGGTCGTTCTTTTATTCGTTATTGCCATTCTGTTGGCATTACTCGTTTTTGTAAGGGAGTGATAATAAATGCAAAATATTTTGACGGCATTACGTGAAATTCTCGGTGAAGCAGATTTTTATATTCAGAACGGTAACTATTCCGGCACGTGGGATTATGGTGCAATGATAGAGTATTTTGTCGGTGCTCTGATACTGTGTATCGTGGTTTCCTCTGTATTCAAATTCTTGTATAAGTTGGTGAAATGATATGCTTCGAGTGTTCTTCGGCTCTCCCGGTGTTGGCAAGTCTACCCTTGCCGTTAAACTCGCAAAGAAATCCCGTAAACGATATGAGCAAACGTATTTGAATTTTTCCCACCAAGTGCCCGACTGTCGTATTTGTAATACTTTCGGTCTTGGTGAATGGACGTTCCCCGAAGGTTCTTACATTCTCGTGGATGAAGCAGGTATCGAATACAATAACCGTAAATTCAAAGCATTGCCGCAAGAGACCATCCAATGGTATAAGCTGCATCGGCACTATACTTGTGATGTTGATGTTTTTTCGCAATCTTGGGATGATATGGACATCACCCTTCGCCGTCTTGCTGTAGAGCTGTGGTATATGGTTAAGCTTGGTCCTTTCACCATTTGCCGCAAGGTTTTTAAGAAGGTTACCGTGGACAAGCAGACACAACAGATAATTGACGGGTACCGTATGGCACACGTGCTGACAATTTTTCTCCCGTGGCTGCATAATTGGATGCTGACCTTCAGACCGTTCTACTACAAGTATTTTGACAGCTGGATAAGACCCGAGCTACCCGTTAGGGATTTTGCAGACAGCACCATCCCTTTTCCTATTCGCAAGAGCGCATCAGAGCGTTGTAAAGATATGTATTCGCGTGCTACCGCACGTATAAAAAAGACGTGCCAGGATACGCGCTGTAGATTGCAAAAAGCAGCAGAAAAGATACCAAAGGCGCGCCGCCGCCGTTGAAGTAATTTGTCTTGAGCAAAACGGTACCGAAACGCAGTTCGGTACCGTGAAAAATATATAAACCGTTCGCGTGCGCGCGAGCGCGCGCGATTAGGTTTATATATTAATCTTGACTATCCCTCAAATAAGAACCATTGAGGAAGTACCATCCAAAGAACCAAAACGGGGTGATTGTTTGGCTGAAAGTCATATCATTTCAAAAGTGATTGTGTCTGGTAATGTGGTCGAGGTATACACGTATTCGCAAGGTATCCGTTGTGGTGTCCCTCGAGAGTATGATATAGTCCGTGACCGTTCCTCTGATACTTCGGTTGAAGAAGGGAAGAGGATTGACAACATTCTTCGTGCACGTCAGACAGTACGTAGGATTATATGGGCTAATGAAACCCCGTATTCGAAGTTCGTTACTCTGACTTATGCAAAAACAGAATTAGACGTACACAAGGTTATGCATGATATTAAAATGTTCGTTAAACATATGCGCCGTCACGATTACGAAATGAAATATCTGTATGTGTTAGAAAATCAAAAAGCACGTGGACTAAAAGAAGGAAATGATGGCTGTTTGCACGTTCATATGGTGATATTCAACGATAAAAAGATACCGCTTGACCTTTTGAACTCTGCTTGGTCACACGGTAGCACGGATATAGGTATTCTCAGAGAGAAAGAAAACTCCGGCGCTTACATATCAAAGTACATTACAAAAGACACCGTTACTTTCTTCAATGAGCATGTGTACCATTGTTCGCGTGGTCTGAAAAGGGGAGTAGTAGAGAACTTCTATTTGGAAGGTTGCTCTGATAGCACGTTTAACGGTTTTAGTCCGGCAGACGTTATGCGTTCTTTGAACGTGACGTACTCTGCAGTTGTTCACCATTCGTATCTATCTACTGACGGCAAAGGTCAAGAACAGATAGTGTCATACTATCAAGGAACGTTCAAAGGGGGTAACGTCATTGCCGAAAACGCCGAAATCGAATACATCTGATTACCTTGTATCGTGTATGTATGAATACTTAAGCCGCGTTGTCGGTGAAGAAGAAACAAAACTTATTCAGATGCACCGAAAAACGAACTTGTCAAAAATGGATAGTGTTGATATAATAGACTTAATCGAAACTCGTGTTCGATACGAAACGTTATGCGAGGTAGAGTACAACCTATATCAGATACTATCTTGGCGGCGCTTTCTTGACAACTAAACAAAATGAATATTCGGCGACAGAAAAAGCACCCACTTCGGCGGGTGCTTTTCTTTTGCCCAAAATTGCCCCAAAACGGCGTTTTAGCGTTTGGGGTAGGGTAAACCCATAGGTAAGCCGAGAATG
>JAZSED010000106.1:0-5555 GCA_045531495.1 Acutalibacteraceae bacterium | reverse complement strand
GGGGAATTTATATCATAGTGCTATAAAGCTGTTTGGTGTATTTCCCGTCAAAGAGGTGGCTGTAAACATTGTAAAAGAACCTGTTGTTGTGGTAGCAGGTGTGCCGTTTGGTATTAAAATGTATACAGACGGTGTGTTGGTAGTCGGTTTTTCGGATGTGGATACCGCGGCGGGTCCGTGTAATCCTGCACGCATCGCGGGATTGAAGGTGGGGGACGTGGTGCTGAAGGTAGACGGTCAGTCGGTCAGTACCAATGACCAATTACGCACGCTTATTGAACAATCCGACGGTGTGCCCGTGGATTTGTTGGTGCGCAGAGATAATCTTACCTTTTCGGTGAAATACCGCGCTGTGTTTTCAGTGACAGAAAATCGCTATCGCTCGGGCTTTTGGGTACGGGATAGCTCGGCGGGTATTGGTATTTTAACCTTTTTTGACCCTAATACCAAGACGTTTGGCGGACTCGGTCACGCGGTGTGTGACGTGGATACGGGCGAGAGGCTGCCGATATCCACGGGCGAAATTGTCGGCGCAGAAGTGCTGGACGTGCAAAAAGGGAAGGTGGGTACGGCAGGGTCTCTTGACGGTGCGGTGTACGACAGTACCCTTGGATATTTGTCAGTGAATGCCGAGACGGGCGTGTACGGTACCTTGTCCCATTTTCCAAAAACAGCGTTCGAAACGGTGCCTGTTGCGATGAAACAACAAGTCAAGGAAGGGAAAGCACAGGTGTTGACCACGGTGGAAGGTACAGCACCGCAGTATTACGATATCGAAATTGTAAAAATTCGGTACGGCGACGCGTCGCCCACTAAAAATATGGTAGTGAAAATCACTGACCCTGTGCTATTGGGAAAAAAGGGCGGGATTGTGCAAGGGATGTCCGGCAGTCCTATTATTCAAGACGGCAAACTCGTCGGCGCAATAACCCACGTCCTTGTCAACGACCCGACCAAAGGCTACGCCATATTCGCGGAGAATATGCTCGAAACCGCCGAGAGCGTAGGGCAGGGGCTTGCTCCTGCCGCATAAGGAGAAAAGTCCCAAGCCATAAAAACGGTTTGGGACTTTTTGTGAACTGCTATTCCTTAAGTGTACGATTTGTCGTTCGGAATTGACCGGGTGTGATGCCGTACAGTTCGCGGAAACGGCGTGTGAAATAGTTGATGTTGGGGAAACCGCAGTCGAGTGCAATACTGGTAATCGGTGTATCGGTTTCACGCAACATCTCTGCAGCATTCTCTAAACGTACTGCTCGAATGAATGCTGTGGGCGATATGCCTGTTTCTGCGACAAACAGCCGTGTAAAATGGTTTTGTGAGTATCCAAATTTCTTGCACAGAAAACTGCTTGTAAGTGGTTGTTGATAATTTTCTTGGATGTAGAAAATGATTTCGTTAATTGATTTTTTATCGGAAAAGTCTGCCTGCATATCCAGTAAGCAACGTTCTCTCAACAATGCCAATAGTGTATGTAAATGGGCGGCTACATGTAAGGGAACAACATCTCCCTGCTCAGTTTGCTCGTTGAAAATTTTTAAAAACAGATCGATAATTTCTTTGTCACTGGTGATAGGAGTAAGGTGAATTTGCTTTTGTAACAATCCTTCAATAAATTTCTTGACGGCGGGCATATTACTGGAAAAGAGATATGGTTCAAACATGATTGTACAATATGCGGTTTCCGGTCTATTTTTTTTGCCACTGTGCAAGGCACGTGGTGCTAAAATAATCAGTTCGTTTGCTTTGGCGATGTGGTCTTTTTTGTCGATTGTTACCTGTAATTCACCACGGACTACATAAATCAATTCGAATCTGTCGTGCCAATGAAGCGGAAAATGAATAGCGCGAGAAAAGGATTTTATGCCGTATTGATTATAGAAAACCGGGGTCATTTCTTTCAAATGATCAACCTGCATATTTTCTCTCCTTTCTCAAATCAATTTCTATATGTTTAGGATAACATAGAAATTCTTGAAAATCAATTTAGGAATATGGGTTATAGTGTAAAAAGGTGAAATCGTGATATAAAATGGTGTTTTTTTGCTTTCGAGATAAATGGGACGCTTGGTAATATGAAATGGGTTGATTCTGCTATCACCCCTGCGGTGCTATGTGTGCGAAAAAACCACAAATTTTTATTTTATGGACAGAAACGGAGATGCTGTTATGAAAAAATGGTTTTTATGTCTGTTGCTGTGCGTGGCGGTTTTGGCAACTTCAATTGGAGGTGCTATTATGGACGTATGTGCGAATGTGGATGTTTCCGAAACACAACCGCTACAGAGTGCCGGATTGGTCGACTTTGTAGTAGAGGTGGAAGCAGGGCGTGATATTCGAGTGTTGCAACTGACAGATCCGCAAATTATCGCGGGCGAATACCAAAGATATGCAGGACGCGGCACGGGGCAATGGTCGCATGCGGAAAAAGATAAGCACGAAAAATACGTTGAACAGATTATTACGAGATACAATCCCGATTTTATTATTGTAACGGGTGATGTCATTTACGGTGAGTTTGATGATTCCGGTGCGTCTCTTCTAAGATACATTAAGTTTATGGACAGCTTCCAAATTCCGTGGGCGCCTGTTGCGGGAAACCATGATTGGGAAAGCAGTATGGGCGCGGATTGGATGTGTCAGCAGTACGAAAAATCGGAATACTGTCTCTTCAAGCAGAGAACTCTCTCGGGTAATGGTAACTATACTGTGGGATTACAGCAAGACGGAAAATTGAAACGTGTTTTCTTTATGCTTGACTCTAACGGTTGTGTCAATGCGAGCAAGGCAAGCTTAGCGAATGGACACACACCTACGTCTTTTGGTTTTCAGCAGGATCAAATTTCTTGGTATACGGAAGTTGCTAATACTATCAAAGCGCAGTCTCCTGATACGAAAATTTCCTTTGCATTTCATATTCAAATAAACGCGTTTGCATTGGCGATGGCAAAATACGGAACGGTAGGCAATGTGATAGATATCGATGCACACCCCGATAAAGAGGCAACAGATTTCGGGTATATGGGCAGGGGGTTAAAGAGCAACTGGGACACAGATAATACGGTATTCAACGGGTTGAAAGCCTTAGGTGTGGACTCTATTTTTGTTGGACACGAACACTGTAACAGTACCAGTGTGGTGTATGAAGGTGTAAGACTGCAATACGGGCAAAAATCTTCTACCTATGACAGAGCAAACTACAAGCAGGCAAATGGCACGATCGTAGGCTCTTACAGCGATGCAGGTGAGGAAATTATTGGAGGTACAGTTATCCCTGTTTCCGAGTTGGATGGCTCGATTGTTAATCCTTACATTTTGTATTACGACCCCGACTACGGCAATAATGCGAGTAATAGCCAAGTGTTCGATTTCAACGGACAGGATTTTGATATGACAGTAACCACCCCCAATGTGAAAGACAGAGGCAATGCAACTACACTTTCTAATACGACCGAAGTTCCTGCCGGTTTCACGGACAGTGTTGCATTGACTTCCGATGGTTACCTCAATGCTGTCGGTGTGAAATTTCCTGCGGATATAAACTTTAATAACATTAACTCTATAAAAATGCGTGTTTATATTGCTCCTTATACGGTTGCTTCGGGCAAAACTCCGTTAATACGGTTGTATGATGGTGAAACAAACAGTATTCTAGCCGAACTCAAGGTGGATAGCACGAACTTTGGAAAGTGGATCGATATCGAACTGTTTTCCCTGTTTGAAAGTGCCAAAAATGCGCCAACCATAGTGAATGACGGTGTATTGCAGCCATTCACATTGGGGTTTAGAACGTATAGTGCTACACAGGCGTCCTCACCGATATATTTTGACTCTTTGACTATTACGTATGTAGAAGAACTGTATAATAATCGCATGTCCATGTCATTTGATTGTAACGGGATAGATTTTGATATGTCAGTAACAACTCCCGATGTAAAAGACGCAGGCGTTGCAACCACTCTTACTGATACGGGTGCAGTTCCGACTGGTTTTACAGGTGGTGTTGCATCTGGTTCGAATGGCTACCTGAATGCAATAGGGGTAAAATTTCCTGCTGATATTAACTATGACCACATTGAATCCGTAAAATTGCGGATATACATCTCTCCTTATACTGTCACTTCCGGGAAAACTCCTTTAATGCGTTTGTATGATGGTGAATCCAACACTATATTGGGAGAGATAAAGGTGGATAGTGCAAACTTTGGGGAATGGGTCGATATAGAACTGTATTCCTTGCTTGAAAGCGCCCAAAATGCACCCACGATCGTAAAAAACAGTGTGTTGCAGCCCTTTACTTTAGTGTACAGAACATACAGCGCTACACAAGCATCTTCGCCGATATATTTTGACTCTTTAATTATAGAGTATACCGACGATATTTATTCCTTCCCGGATATATCAGAAGGTGAAGAGGAAAACAAACGGCCCACACACACGGAAGGTAATTATGACGGGCAACAGTATGCAAGACTCACCTTGTCCTCCTTTGGCTATGATAAAATAGACTTTGCAAACGAAAATAAAGTTGTTATCAAAACAGGCGAAGAGGCAATGTCCCTTAATTTCATCTATTATCCGATGGCTTCCGGCGATGTAAATTTAAAATTTGCTACCGATAAAGATGGAAACGGTGGGTATAACGTTAAATTGAATTCCACCGGGTTCAGCATTTACAGTGCGACAAATGCAACGTTTAATTACAACTTCACAGAAGGGGAAGCATACAACATTGAAGTCGGTTTTGTGAAAATGGAAGCAAATCCTGTCACGGGGGAATATAACGGCAATCAAGCGTATATGTTCCTGAAAGTAAATGGTGATATTGGTAGTACGGATGCAAAAGGAAAATACTATCACATTGTCGATATCTACACTTATAAAAATAACGAGTATTTAACGATTAGTACTACGGCAACTACAACGGATAAACCTGTATTGGAAACTGTTGTAGTTGAACCTATCAAAAATGGTTGGATAGCCGAAAACGGTAAATGGGCATATTACGAACAGGGTGTAATGCTTAAAAACTGCTGGAAAAAGGACAGTATCGGTTGGTGTTATTTAGGTAAAGAGGGATATATGTTAACTAATGCCTGGGTGAGGGATAGCATCGGTTGGTGCTACGTTGCTGCTGACGGATATTGCGTGACCAATTGCTGGAAGAAAGACAGCATTGGCTGGATCTACCTTGATGCCAACGGGTCTATGACCAAATCCGCTTGGGTACTTGACGGCGGCAAGTGGTATTACCTCGATGCCAACGGTTATATGGTATCAAACAAATGGATGAAGGACTCTAAGGGTTGGGTATATCTCGGCGCAAACGGCGCGATGGTGACCAACAAGTGGGTCAGAGACAGTGTCGGTTGGTGTTATGTCGGCGCTGACGGCTATGCGGTGACCAATTGCTGGAAAAAGGATACCAAAGGTTGGTGTTATCTCAACAGGGAGGGCAGAATGGCAACCAACTGCTGGGTGCGTGATTCCAAGGGTTGGTGTTATGTCGGCGCGGATGGATATGCAGTGACCAATTGCTGGAAACGGGACAGCGT
>JAZSED010000080.1:0-11583 GCA_045531495.1 Acutalibacteraceae bacterium | reverse complement strand
CTGTAAACGCATTTCCGTTAGTAAAAAAAAGCAGTTTCGGGTAATCAAACACGCTGTTGTCCATAAAGATACTCCTCGCAAATAGTTTGGGCCGGCGAGAGTTGAACTCTTTACGCCTGCAAAAGAAAATTTTCGGTGATGGTTTACCTCAAAACTTGAAATACGGGAGTATTCCTGCGTTTTGTCGGCTTCCTCTCACACAAAAATTTTACATTAAAGGGTTCAACTTTCGCCAGCCTATGCAAAGTATACCACACGCAAGGGGAAATTCCAAGAGAAAATATGTAACTCTTGCAATTTTGATTAAAAAAAGTTATAATGAGAGGAGATTTTTAAAGGAGGCGATATGACTTGCTCGGTAAAATTTCCACCTTAGCCTTTCCCCTGTTCGCGTTATATCACCGCATCTACGCCTCCTTCTACATACTCGCCGTACAAGCCTGTCGCTACCGCAAAAACCTGCGACGCCGTTTCAAAAAGTACCGCTGTCGTGTTTTCAAAAGCTGCAATGCCGCGTTTCGCATTTTGGTTCTCCGACCGTTCAAATTGGCCATAAGCGGCGGTTTTCGCTCGGTGCTTGGCTTTGGTCGGCTAATCAGTTTTTTCGCGGCAATCATTTTATTGTTTAACACCGTATATATGAGTGCCAAGACCACACTCGCCTACACCGTTACCTATCACGGGCAAGAAATCGGGCAGGTAAAATCACGCGGTATACTAACCGATGCCGTTGCTTTTGCCGAAGAGAAAATGCAGTTTTTTGAAATGGATGCTTATCCGCAGATACAGTATACCATTGCCGATAAAGCAGCGTTGCACACCGCCGAAGATATCGGCAATGCTATCTTGAAGCAGCACAGCGACCAACTCGTAACCGCAAACGGATTGTTTATAGGACAATCCTTCTACGGCGCGGTAACAGACCGCAAAGCACTCGATACACTGATAGAAGCATTGCGCACCTCTCAAGACAACGGCACCGAGGCAAAAGCCTCCACCTTTGCACAAAAAGTAAAATTAGTAGAGGGTGCATATCCCTTTGATGCTCTCACTACTATTGATGCCATCAGTGAAACATTAAAAAACGGACACACCGCGCCGATATATTACACCGCACAAAGCGGTGACAGTCTTATCGGCATCGCCCGCGCAAACGGTTTGACCTTGGCAAAATTGCGCGAATATAACCCCGCATACAAAGACAGTGATATACTGCACATAGGTGACCGTCTGGTGGTAAAGCAATCTTCTTCTGTTTTGCAAATAAAAACCTACCGCACCGCCACCTACACCGAAAGTATTCCCTTTGAAACCAAGGTGTATTTAGAGAAAAATCATTATGCCGATGAACAACATATCGCCGTAAAAGGTGTCAACGGCAGCCGCGAAGTCACCGCAGAAATCGAATACACCGACGGTGTCGAAACCGCACGCAAGGAATTGAAATCCACTGTATTAAAAGAACCCGTCACACAACGCTTACAAGTCGGCGCCATACAAGGCAGCCGACCGGGTGGCAACGGCATTGTAACGGGGAAATTCACCTGGCCGCTCCCCCATTTCCGTACTATCACGTCTTACTATGGTCCCCGTTGGGGAAAAGTACACCAGGGATTGGATATTGCCGGATATAACGTGTACGGTGCTTCCATTGTTGCCGCTGACGGCGGCACGGTGGTCGCGGTGAACAAAACAAGTAAATGGGGCACGGGTATGTTCGCGGGATACGGCTACGCGGTTATCATTGACCACGGCAGAGGACTGCGCACCTTGTACGCACACTGTTCGCGTATTCTTGTCAACGCAGGCGATAAGGTTTCTAAAGGTCAGGTCATCGCGCGGGTCGGTAGCACGGGCATGAGCACAGGGCCTCACCTGCATTTTGAGGTACGCCGTAACAATTCCCGCGTAAATCCTTTGCCGTATTTGCAATAACACCTTGACTTTTTATGTGATTCCGTTTTATAATGATAAAAAGAGATTTTTCGACAGAAAGGGACGAAAATATGGCTGACATTCAGAAAGTTAAACTTAACATCTGCGGTTCGGAATACACTATCTCTACCGATGAGCCCGCCGGTTATATGCAGGAATTGGGCGCACAGGTGGACACCACCATGCGCAATCTGTTAAACGGCAGCGACCGTATCACGCTGGTGCAAGCCGCCATTCTCACCGCTTTGATGAATGCGGACGCCGCAAAAAAAGCGACCGCTTCCGCGGATAATTTGCGCGAACAGATGAAAGATTTCATTTCTGAAAATGCGCACGCACGTCAGGAAGCCGATGCCGCGCGCCGTGAGGTTGTACGTTTACAGAACGAAGCGGATGAACTCCGTCGTCAGTTGGCACTCCGTCAATGATCACTCCGGAAATATTGGCACCGGCAGGTTCCGCCGATGCCCTCAAAGCGGCGGTACGGTGCGGTGCCGCCGCTGTTTATTTGGGAACCGATGCGTTTAACGCACGAAAACATGCACAAAATTTTGCAGGCGACGCTTTAAAAGAAGCTGTCGCCTATTGTCATATTCACGGGGTACAGGTACATCTCACCCTCAACACGCTCATCCGAGAAAATGAAATAGAAAAAGCACTTGAGGTGGCTATCCGCGCCCAAAATTTCGGCGTAGATGCGCTTATCGTGCAGGACGTGGGTTTGGCGCGGCGCTTACACGCTGTTTTACCGGATATGCCTCTGCACGCCTCTACACAGCTTTCCTGTCATTCCCCGGAAGGTGTGCGTTTTCTGCGTGACCAAGGGTTTTCACGTGTGGTCCTTTCCCGTGAAATGTCTTTAGAGGAAATCCGCCGTTGCCGTGATCTCGACTGCGAATTGGAAGTGTTTATTCACGGTGCTTTATGTATGTGTGTATCGGGACAATGCTATATGTCCGCAGCACTTGGCGGCAGAAGCGGTAATCGCGGTGTTTGCGCACAACCCTGCCGCTTGCCGTTTGAAGCAACGGGCACTGACAATCGCACTAATGGCTATGCGCTCAGTTTGAAAGACCTGTCCCTCACACAGTATATCCCCGAGCTCATCAAAGCAGGGGTCGTATCCTTCAAAATCGAAGGACGTATGAAACGACCGGAATATGTTGCCGCCGCGGTCACCGTGTGCCGTGCTGCAGCAGACGGCACACCCATTTCAGCGGAATTGCAAGAACAACTACGCGCTGTTTTCTCCCGTTCCGGCTTTACCGATGGATATTATACAGGAAAGCGCGGTACGGCGATGTTCGGTATCCGCCGACAGGAGGATGTCACCGCCGCGCCCCCGGCACTGAAAGTTTTGGCAACGTTATATGCAAAGGAAAAACAGCATATTCCCGTTTCTTTGCATCTTACCGCAAAAGTAGGCGAGGCAACAACATTAACCGCCACCGACAATGACGGTCACACCGTTTCGGTCACGGGCGAAGCCGCACAAGCGGCTATCAACGCACCTACCACCGCCGAAAAAGCCATTGCCGCACTCTGCAAGACAGGCGGTACTCCCTATGTAGCAACCGTTGCCGCGGATATCGGTGCGGATGCCATGCTCCCCGCCTCCGTGATAAACGCCCTGCGCCGTGATGCCTTAGACGCACTAAGCAAGGCACGTGCTGCCGTTCCCTTGAGAAGGGTCGAAAACCCAGCCCTTTCAACTGTAAAGTCAAAAAACTTTACACCTTCTCGATTGGTGCGGCTGCAGTCATTTGAGCAGTACAGTACCGCATTGTGCAATGAAACGGTTATTTTACCGCTCTCCACCCCCATTGAGGCGTTAAAACAAATCCTACAACACCACAAAGGTGCTTGCGGTATTGAAATTCCGCGCGGCATTTTCGGGAATACCACGTGGATATATACACAGTTACGAGAAGTGGTTGCTTTGGGTATCGGTTTTGTGTTATGCAACAATATAAACGGTGTTGAAATAGCCCGTTCTCTCAACCTTCCCATTGTCGGCGGTTTCGGATGCAACATCACTAACCGCGATGCCGTCGACTTTTATGCTGAGAACAGCTTTTGCGGCCTCACCCTTTCCCCGGAGTTATCCTTTCCGCAAATGCGGTTTGCCGAAGGCGCAGCACTACCCTGCGGCATCCTGGTGTACGGTAGATTACCGCTGATGCTGACACGTAATTGTCCACGTGCCGTGGCAGGCGGCAGCTGCGCAAGCTGTAAAGGCGGATGCCTTGTCGACAGAAAACACGCTGTCTTCCCTCTTGTTTGTGAAAACGGGTGTACGGAAGTGCTAAACAGTGTTCCTACCTATTGGGGAGACCGCCTACAAGACGTCCCTCCTTATCTTTTCCACCTGTATCACTTCACCACAGAAAGTGCAAACGAGATTATCGCGGTTTTATCCCTTTACGATTCCGCCGCAAAGCCACCGTTTGATATCACACGCGGTATGTACCGCAAAGGTGTTGAATAAAGAGTAAACCGAAGGGCTATTGCCCTTCGGTTTTTTGTGTGACACCTTATTTCAGGTTGTTCTGTTCGTAAGCCTGGATCATTTTCTTGACCATCTGGCCGCCGATAGAGCCGGCCTGCTTGGAGGTCAAATCGCCGTTGTAACCTTGTTTCAGGTTTACGCCAACCTCGTTAGCAGCTTCCATCTTGAAGCGGTTAAGACCTTCGCGCGCTTCAGGAACTACACTTTTATTAGCCATTTCTTTTACACTCCTTGACAAAAAGTTTCTTTTGCGTTTGCAAAAGTATTTTGTGCAGGTGTAAAACATATATAAGTGACAAATTGTGTCACCAAAAACAGTTTTTTCCTTGTTTTTTGAAAGAAAAAGCCCAAACCGATTTTTCGGTTTGTGCTTCTTTGCGTTTTTTAGGCTACCGCTTCATTGTAGCTGGAAACAGAGATATCACTATACAAATTTCTTGCTTCACCGTTCACTTTTATCGTGACATACGTACGCGAATAGATATCCAAATCTGCGTATCCTTCCACTTTATCCATATTCACTACGGTAACAGCCAAATCGATATGTGCATTACATTTATCATACATCTTATTTTCTTCTCTGGCGCTTTTTGCTTTCACATAGCGGTTAGAAGAACCCTTCGCCATTGCCTCCTCAGCAGACAACTGCGGGGTTGTATCCAAGCCGGGACCTGCCGCCATAATGACACCGTAATCGAGCAATTCATATTTCTGTCCGTTAAGCACCACATATTCAACGCCGTTATCCACAATGCGTGTAAAGCGGCTGATAAAGCGTAAACCGCCTATTTGGGTGTTATAGGAACATCCCAAATGTCCGATATTAGGATTCTCAAGCGTAGGCAAAATGGTTTCATAGGAGACTTCAACACCCTCGTCAAGACCATTCTTAACCCAGCTCGGGGGGCGGTAAATTCTGCATCACCGTCCGGATCCTGTTGGAAACCAATGCGACGAGGCACCGCTACTTCGCCCTTCATATTGGTAAACAGAAGCGTACCCGCTTTGACCTCTTTATAGTCTTCGGTCTTCACAGTCGCGGTATAGGAACCGTCTGCAACCGATTCCCAAACAGCAGTACGTACATAGCCGCAAGCGGAACAAGTATCGCCATCGCCGTAAGTATGTCCGTTTGTACAAGTTGCAGTACCTGCATCCATTTTGGTGATGGTGGAACCCTTGCTATACAGCTTGATTTCCTGCACAACAGGTTCGCCGCCTGTTACGTCGGAGGAGAACGTCTTGGGCGTAATGCGGATATAACGACCGGTAGCGGAAATATCACAGATATCAATACCGCCGTCACCTTCGCACTTGTCGGTTGTAAATACGGTGGTATATCCAAAATACTGACTGTAGGAACTCACTTCAATCGTATACGTTACAGCATAGTTCGGGTTCCAATACAAAACCACACGATCAATTTCTTGACTGGATTGCAGATCAATTCTGAAAGCATTGCCACTGGTCGGCAAACCGTCTGCATAGTTACCGTCAAATAAATCGGGAACCTGCGATGTGCCCGTGTAGTTCGCTTTATTCGGCAGTTCGGTATACACCGCGTTACCTTTGACCACTTTCAGTTCTTTCCAACCTGTCGGCAGGTAAATAGTGGTCATACCGTTTGCGTCTACATAATACCCATAGTTTGTACCGTTAAGGTCGGTTTTTGCGGTTTTAGAGGTCAGTTTTGTGCCGTCTGCGTACACTTCGTACGCGATAACGCCGAGTGCCAACACAGTCTGACGGGAAGAACCGTTTTCGTTTTGGTTAACCACCGTAAAGGTTGCGTTGTCTACGGGGGTATTGACGTAGGTTTCGGTAGCGTAATCATACTCACGGAAGGTATCCGATTGACTGTCTTTGTTATAAATCACCGTTTGGCGACCGTTGCCTGCATCAGGCGGAGTGATAAGCAAAGAGGGATGTTCGTCTGCCGTATTGGGCATATTGTCCATTAACGTCTTACTATCCGGCAGGTTGATTGCTTTTACCGAGCCGTCTTTCAGGTAAACAGGCATCCAGTTATTCGGTGCTGCTACCGATTGTGCGCCGCTCTTCCCTGCTACCGCTTCATAGGTGAACAGGTTATACCACGTGTTACCCTCGGGCAGATACACATCCAACCAAGTAACGTCGTTGGTGGTTACCGCGCACACCATAAAATCATCGCAGAACAGATACTGATTATCAATATCTTTCAAAGAACGGTCTTTGGGATACGCCATCATCATACCTTTGACAATGGGATTGGATGTTTTATTGGCATCCATCGCCGCAGACATGATGCTGGGCACGATGTTTTTACGCAGATAGTAGAATTTACCGAAATTCGCCGTTGCAATCGAACCGTAATCCTGTGGGTTATGAATCACGTTACCGTGTTGGCGCATATACGGTTGGAATACCGAAAATACGACCCAACGGTTCCACAAATCATAAGACGGTTTACCGCTAAGACCGCCAAGGTCGGCGCCAAACAGGTTAAAACCGCCTGACGAGCGCGAAATCATATCGCGAATCGCCGCTTTGTATCCTGCCCAAGTGGATTTTTGGTCACCTTGGAAACCGGATACATAATACTGTGTACCTGCCGCAGCAGAGCGCTGGAACAACACGTAATCGTTTTTCGCACCGGGATAGTTTGCTTCCCATACTTCCCTGCCGTATTTGGCATAGTAGTAGGTGTTAAGATTGTGCATTTCCATACTGGAAAGGCCGTTAAAGCAGGTGCCGCTAAAGGACATCATCTCGTTCATATCCAACATCGTACCGGATATGCCTACATTCCACTTGGGTGTGAAGAAGTTGGTAAGATAGGTTGCCAACGAAGGGTTACTACAGTCGGCATACTCCGAATTGACATTCACGTAGAAGTTGCCGAGTTTCAACCCCAAGTTACTAAACGGCAACGGCCAACCGGTTGTACCATTCTTCTTGGACGGCAGTTTGGAAACTTCCTGTAAATTGCTCGAAAAATACTCGCTTTTAGTCCATACCCAATCCAGATGGCGCACACCGTTACCGAGGCTTTCAAGGTATGCCGCACTTGTCTCATTATCCAAAGCGTTCTCGGTATACACCGCTTCGGGATAAAAACCGTAGCTCGCATACACATTCATAATATTTTCAAGGTTTGTCTGCGCACCCTCACCGGCGTTCCACGCAGAGGCCGCTGCACCCGTCCAGAAACCGAAAGTCCAATCTTCGGTCATACCGGAAGTACCGGTAATGCGGGTATACTTCTTCAAGTTTTCAAGCGGTTCGCCCGTCCACATAAAGAAATCCAGTTTATCACCGTAGAAGGTGATGCTGTATTTAACCGGGTCAGCATCACCCTCACTCCTATCTTGGTCACAACCGAAATTGGCTTCGCCGGGGTAGGTCATATTGAACCAAATGGAATATCCGGTGTTAGAATGGAACAGCGGAATGTTACCGTAGGCATAGTCCTCAGCGGAGTAACAGTCGTTGTTGGTGAGCGAGAAATGCTCGCCCACCACGTTGACGTCACAATACCGCTGGCTGCCGTTATAAATGGCCTCATTTTCGTAGTCCATCGGCATTTCTACCATGGTCGCCACAATTTCGCCTTTGTTAAGCAGTTTTGTGCTGTAGCCAAAATGAATCTGACCGTTTTCGATACGCGTGATAGGTTTTGTACCATCATAGACATCCAATTGAAAATCGGTGCCGTTTTGGGTATATTTCACGATGGTACCGTCAGAACTTTTCATAGTAACCGTACCGTCTGCATTGATGTATTCAATCGCAGAAGTTGCAGGTTCAAACAAACCCACGTTACTTACTTCCAAAGTATCCTGATACTCGTGTTTAGATTGCAGACGGAAACCGCCTGTCGCCGCAGGAAACGAGAGGTATAAATCCTCTTCATGGCTGTCAGTTTCTGTATGCAAAATGAAATATTCTGCTGTCTGTTCGGTGCTAATGACCTTGTTTATCGTTTCCCATTTGTAATTCTCGACAACAGGTTCCGCACCGTGCGGCGCATATACAGCTTCTGTACTAAATGTATGCGCCGAAACAACACCGCTGAACATAGTGCATAAGAGAATAGCACTCAGCACTGTAGCAAGAATTTTAGAAACTTTACGTTTCATAAACGCTTCACTTTCCTTTCTCAAAGATTAGAAACCGTCAATTCCAATCGAACTTAAAGCTGGGTGTCCAGCTGTCCGGTTTTGTAATGTCTTCTTTCGTCTTAGCACCGCTCTGTTCAGCGGTATCCATATTCACTGCGTTACCTTCTGCATCCAATGCAGTAATCTGGAAGTTATCGAACTGACTATACGTTCCGTAGGTACCCAGACCTACATAACCGCCGTAGGCGTTGTAGTCCAATTCGTAGTAAAGCGTAAACGAATCGTCAACCGTCCACTTCATGATGCCGTTTACCACTTCGATGGTGATATGGTGCCAAGCATCCTTTTCGTAGTTTTTGATGAAGTCGTATGCATCACCGTCTATCGTAACAGCGTCAGTATCCACACGGTCACTGCCGCCGCCCTGGATATTACCGAAGATGTTGAAGTAACCTTCTTGTTCCAAGAATGCATACACACCTGCATCTTTGGTGTCGTCATGCGTTTTATTCGATGTCTCTTCGCCGGTAGACAAGGAAGCACTGTATTTATGAAGCTGATATACATACTTGGTCGGGTCTTGTACTCCGATGAGCGAATAGTTGTACCACCACGAATTTGCACCCTTCTTCACATCATATTCCATACGGAAGTTTGTGAGGGTATGGTCGTTGTACAGCAGGGTGGACAGATTACGCATATACATAACCGCGCTGGCGTTGTCATTACCGCCCCAATAGTTTGTGGTTATCGCGTTATCGCTGACAAACCATTGACGATCCGCACCGTCCATGGACACCAATTCGCCGTCATAAGCGGACCATTTTCTGTTTTTCTCTTCATCCGAGCCGGTATCGTTCTCGTTACTCCAATATCCTTCCGACGTTTCGGGTTTAGAGTAATATCCGCTAAAGTCTTTTAGGTCGTTTGGATGGTCAAAATAATATTTTCTCGACGTAGTAGCATCATAGTCCACCTTATTGACAACTGCTATTTCCAAACCAATGCCGTCTGCAAGCGATACGTTAGTTGTCGGTTTGAGGGTTGCATCAAAGAGGAAGGTTGTATCCTTATAGGAGCGATAGTTATCATCCACCGTAAAATCAACCCACAGCGGATACTCGTAACCGTCAGCGGTCAAGCCGTATACAGCAATCGAGGTTAAATCATTAACACTATCCCCTGCCGCGCGGTCGATTTCAACCGTTTCAATGGGTTTTACCAATTCGGTAATAACAATCTCTTTCGCATCCAAATCCACAACCTGCACGTTATCAATCGCGGTGACCGTATTGTTCAGCGCAAAGAAGATGTAACCGCCGTCATATTCCGTGGGAACGTCTACAACCCATGCCGGTTGATCATCTACCGACATATATGCCTTGCCGTTTGTGACGGTGACACGCATATGATGTTGTACCGTAGGATCATAGTCAAAGAAATTGGGTGCATTTTGGGTCTTAAGACCTTCTGCAGTCAGATAATAGAAGTCTGCACTACCTTTGTTGTCAGCGCTACTTTCCAAGAACAAGCTGTAGCCGCCGTTTTGGGTGGTCCAGAATACGCCGTCTTCAGCATTCTTCGCGCCAAAACCAACTGTAGTCCAATAGTAACTACCCGTGAAATCAAAATCTAAAATAAAGTTCTTATATTCTTTGTTTTTCAATACGGCGATACCCATATTGGAATTGTATACAGAGGCATAGTCACACAGCCAGTTCTGTCCTTCGATTTGCACACCGCCGTGATAGTCGGTGGGGGTTTTCCAAAGGCTAGTGGTCTTATATCTGAGCGTGCCGCCCTCAACATACCAGTTGGTATTAGCCGTTCCGGTAGTAGAAATCGCGGTGTTATTATCCGTGACCGTCGGTACAAACCAGGTGTCGAATTCATTCAGCTGCGTGCTCGTTTCAAAGTCATATACAACCGTATTTTCAGCATCATAATCATATTCTGGGGTTACATACGTACCGATATCAACCGGCAAACCGTTATCATCCAGTTCCACCAAGGTGATTTGACGCACCATCGCGTCACGGCTGGAGAAACCGAGAGAAACGGCACCCTTGGTAGAAGAGTAGGTTTTAGTCATTGTTGCGATCCTCGCGCCACTTTCATCGGTCAAGGTGAAGGTAGCAGTGCCGTTAAGCGCTTTCACCGTCAAGGTGTACCATTGACCGTTCAAAACCTTGCCGAAGTTCGCGTCGGCAGCATCCAAAGTTTGCGAACCAATGTTGGAACCCTTGTTGTGGAATTTCCAAGCATCGCCGTCACTAACGCTGGCAATGGTCAACGTAGAACCGGAGGTGATTCTCTGGGTATAGAACTGATTAAACGGATACTGACCGCCGTTATCCTCGTGGAAGCCGAACAGCATACCACCGGTATTATCATCACCGGTAAAAGCAAACTGTACAGTCGCCTCAAAGTTGCCAATAGACAACTGCTCGCCGCCGTGTTTCAGGGTTAGCGTGTTGAGATACCAGAAATTCTCGCTGTTTTTATAGCTGTTTTCAAACCACAAACCGCGGTATGCGTCCGCCGCACCGCCAAAGGTGGTCAATGCGCCATACGCAAACCAGCTGTTGCTGCCGTCAAGCTGGCTGAAATAGGTACGCTGCGCCGTAGAGGTATATATCATATACGAATCAAAGCGCGCGTTCATCCAGTTGTGCAGTTCCCGGTCGACCGATGTTGCATCGGCGGCGGTGGGGTCACTGAAGCTATAGCGCATTTCAGTGGCACCACTCCACGACTTCTTGTTGTTCAACTCGGCAAAGTCAGCAACGAATTGCGTCACCCCGCTCGCTTCAGCGTTCGTGGCCGGCAACAATGTACCTACAACCGGCAACAAGCCGCAAAGCAAAGCTACCGTGAGTATAATTGCACAGACGCCTTTTAAGGTTTTGATGTTTTTCACCATTTTCGCCCCTTTTCAATAATGTGTATACACTATCTCCATAGTATACTTCATATTAAAAGTACCACAGGCACTGCTTACAAACAAGGGACGTTTCCCCCTTCCTACCCCACAAA
>JAZSED010000005.1:0-15054 GCA_045531495.1 Acutalibacteraceae bacterium | reverse complement strand
TATTGCCCGCGCTTTTGGTGACGTTGACACAAGTATTTTTCTTTTCGTTTAAATAAAAGCCTCGCCGTAAGGGCGAGGCTTTTTACGTTTTTTCATATACCGTTATTAAAAATTCTACGCGGGTGGTAAGTGTGGTAAGAGACGCTAATTTTTGTTGGTCGGCGCGGGAGGTTTTGTAGTAATAGGGGGTCATTTGAAACAGCGCTGCGATATCCGCGGCGGTATCCAACGTCATGGTGTAATCCACCGTTTGTTGCTCTACTACCCGAAACCCGTCCCTTTGCGTTTTGGGCGCGGGATTTTTATACGGCGTGTCGTATACGGCGGCTTTGAGTTCCCACAAATGCTCCTCGCACGGTTGTACGGTAATTAACCGCCCGCCCGTTTGCAGTACCCGCAGATATTCCGCGTTGGTGTCGGGTGCAAAAATATTTATCACCGTATCAACGCCGGCATCTGCCAACGGCAAAGCCGAAACGCTTGCCACCGCAAACTGTGCTTGCGGCACCCGCCGTGCGGCAACCTTTAAAGCCTCTTTGGAAATATCCACACCGCACACGGCATTTTTCTCTGCCATTCCTGCGGTATAATACCCTTCGCCGCATCCTGCATCCAACACGGTGTGACCTTCTCCGACAAGAGCGGTCACCGCATCGCGTAACGGTGCGTAAAAGTCCTTATTTAAGAAATGACTGCGCGCCGCGACCATCAGCTTGTCGTCGCCGTGTCCGCCGCTGCTGTTGGAACGCAGTAAATTGACGTATCCTTGTTTTGCTTTGTCGAAATGATGCCCGCGAAAACACCGCAACCCGTCGGGGCGGATAAATAAGGTGTCTTTACAGACGGGACAACAAAACAGAGACGGTTTTAATTCCATACAATCACCTGAAAACGAGTTGTACCAACACCATATAGAGCGCTGTGCCGCCTAAAATGGACAAAAGGGTATGGTGTTTCCATTTATGCAATAAGATGACCGCGGTGACGGCGAGTGCTTCGGGAATGCCGTACGGTGCGGTTAAAAAAGAGACATCCTTGAGACAGTATACCACCAACATTGCCATAATAGCAAACGGCAACACCCTGCCAAGATACAGAATGGGCGCAGGAACGTCCTTCTTGAACACCGCAAACGGTAAAAAGCGGAGCAGTGCCGTAACACCTGCTGCGACAGCGGTCAACAGCAGAATACGGGTATCATTCACCGCTGTTCACCTCCCACCGTTTTTCAATAAATAGGGAGACGGTAATGGCAATCATCGCGGGAATCAGGAATTTGTCACTGCCGAAAATCAGTAGGCAAATTACCGAGATAACAAGCCCGGTCAGAGCGGGCAGATGCCGTTTTTCCCTTTCCCATTGTTCGACAAAAATCACCACAAACAGCGCGGTCATGGCAAAGGAGACCCCTTCGGTGGAAAACGGCAAAAAGCTGCCGAGAATGCCGCCTAAAGTACTGCCGACAATCCAATACAGGTGATTAAAAAGGGAGACCCACAGATAATACCCACGTTTATCGACGTTCTCGGGCAGGGTGGGGGAACACACAAGCGAGAAGGTTTCGTCGGTCAGCGCAAAAATAAGATACGGTTTCCGTTTGCCGACGTTTTTGTAGGGAGACAGCATGGAAAGGCCGTAAAAGATATGCCGTATGTTGACCATAACGGTCACCAGCGCGGCGGTAATGAGCGAGGCGCCTGTTGCCAAAAGGTCAATCGCCACATACTGCATCGACCCTGCATAGATGAACGCGCTCATAATAAGTGCCCACCACCAACCGTAACCGGCGGTATGCAGTAAAATACCAAAGCCCATACCCAGCACCAAATACCCTGCCATCACAGGCAGAGACGCGGTAAAAGCGTGCTTTACGGTTGCCGTTTTTCTCTTCATAGCGCACCTCCCTCATCGTAATTGCTTTTCAGTATACCTTTTCAAAGAGAAAAAGTCAATCGGTTGACAGTGGGGAAATGATTTGATACAATGGGTTTTAGAAAGAGGTGGACCAATGAAACGGATATGTTGTATTCTTCTTGCTATGACCCTTTTGTTGCTGTTTGGGTGTGGCGAGGAGCCGCTGTCGTCGGATGAAACGGTACAGACGACAGGTACGACCACTGTGCAAACGCAAGAGCAGCAGAACAAACGGGCACCGTCCATTGTGCTGAACGAAACGGTGACCGTAAATGCGGGTACCAGCCAGTGGAGCCGTATCCAGGACGGAAAAATCTCAAAGCTGTTTGTGGATGCACCGCACCCGTATCGCCACTACTCCGAAAACCATCCCGTTCTTTATACCGAAAAAGGCGGGGAAAACACGGTTTCTTTCTCTTGTGAGCCGTCGCCCAAAGAGGTGAAGGTCAAAGCCTACAAAATGTCGGAGAAGGAAATGAAAGCGATTACCCTTACGGTGGCAACTGCCGACAGGAAAGGCACCCCCGTGTACACCTTTGACCTGTTGGACGACGATTTTTATGCATATACCGTCACGCTGTATTGGGACCGATACGACGGCACCGACCACGCTGTATACGCCTTCTATTCAAAGGTAAAATAAATATAAAGAGCAGGAATGCGCCGCATTCCTGCTCTTTTTGGTTGTTTATCGGATGTTTTGCGTAAAGGTGACGGTGTCCCCTTTTTCTATGACCTTGTGACCGTTTGCGATATTTAATCCATCCACCGCACCGCTCTGCGGCTCGACACACAGAAAACCGCTAACCCCTTTGCCGTTGTATAAAATACAATGGTCAAAGTTTTCGGAAAACGTATAGGTGTAATCCCCCACAACAGCGGTATGCCCGCTGAGCTTGTAGTAACCGACAATGGGATTGTCTTTGGAAACTGCACCGCTTGTATACAGTTGTTCCGCTTCGGTTAACGGTACGTACCGTCCTGTCGGCAACAACCGTTGGTCGCGCTCTTGGCGGCTTTCAACGGGTGCCGTAAAACGGTCAGGCTCCACAAAGGTGGTATGGGTCGCAAAGGTAAACGGGAATGCCGTTTTATCGGTGTTTTTTACCGTGTACTCTGCGGTAAAGCCGTCTTTGTCCAGACGATAGGTAACCGTAAAGGTAAATGAAAACGGGAAATAGTCGTTTGCGGTATGACGGTATGACATCGTTATAGTATTCTCGGAGACCTTGTCCACCGTAAACACCTGAAAATGTAAAAATCCGTGCAGATTACCGCCCGAAATCTCCTCGTTTACAGGCATTTGGTAGACTTTTCCTTGCCAGAAAAACCGTCCGTCTCTCGTGCGATTGGCGGGAAACAGCAAGGGTGCGCCTTGCAGATACGGGTCAATATCCAACTGCTTTTCATCGGTTAAAGGACGCAGTACGTCTTTTCCGGACTTTTTAAGGGCAATAACGTTTGCCCCCAAGCGGGGACAAACGTCTGCCTGCCAATCTTCAAAACGGATGGTATAGGTCATAGCGCTTCACCTTTAATTATTTTACTTTGTCAAACGCATAAACGCGGAAATCATACGGATTGAGAGAACGCGCTACCGCAATGCTTTCTTCTGCGCCTGCTTTATCGCCTTTGCCCAGAAGCGCAAACGCTTTTAAGATATGACCGTCGGTGAGATTGTTTTTCTCAATGTCATATTCAAACGGCATCGGGGACGGAGAACCGACACCGTAATAGGTGCGGCGGTCCTTGTTCACGATAAAGTTTTCGGCAACCGACAGCATTTCATCCAGCACGGCGTTCGCCTCGTCGTTTTTCCCAAGTTCAAACAGTGCCAATGCACGGAACAGGGACAGCTCGGAAACCGCCGCTTTGTAGATAGCCGCTTCCTCAAAAGCGCCTTTTGCCGCGGCGTCCTTGCCCTGCGCTTCATACAGCTTGCCGAGGTAGTAGAAGATGTGCGCCTCCTGGTTAAAGAAGGTTTTGGCTTCACCGTAGGATTTGGGCATATTGACACCGTTCATAAACATCTGCTCGGCTTTGTCAAAATCGCCCGCTTCATGCAGCTCTTTGCCGTACAGCACGTGCATCCACGCGTGCTGTTTGGTGAGCTTGCCTTCGCCGCCCTCGTAGATGTGGAAACGCTTGTCAGCCGCCATATCGATAGCGGTTTGGTAATCGCCCTGCTGACAGATGAGGGTCAGCTTATCCAGATAGCAGTCGTCGCGTTCTGCGAGCAATGCGGGGTATTGTTCGTACACGTCAAGACGTTCTTCGATGGAACAGTTGGTGTTTTTGAGCAACTGCTCGTATTCGAGCAACAAACGCGGGTCATTTTTGAACTTCATCGCATTTTCCAGGGCAGTGCGTGCCTTTTCTGCGTCGCCCGCTTTATCGAAATAGTACAGCGAGAGGTTTCTCCACGCCTTGCCGTGTTCGGGATTCTTTTCTACGCAGGTTTCCCAAACAGCAGCCGCATCTTCATAACGGAAACGGTCGTAGAACAGGCAACCGAGATAATAATAAGCATTAGCACCGTCTTTGTCAAGCTCGGTGGCTTTTTTGAGTGCCGCGATATCTTCCAGACGGTTGGGGAAGCAGTAGCCGGTATCCTGCGCGTTGGCATTCACCGCGAAAGCAACTGCATCCAAGCCGAGTTTGTCGGCGCAGTATGCCTGATAGTAGCCCACCAGCGGGAAGCTGCCGTCGGTCATGGCGAGCGCCTCCAAAGCATCTGCATAAAAGCCCGCTTTCATATACGAAACGGCTACGTTAATGAGATTCTGCGGCTTTACCGCAAACGGTGCGATGTTGGCGGTCATATCCGCGTAGTGTGCATATTCCACCATCGCAAACAGGTCGAGCAGGTCGTCCTCGGTGTTTGCTTTAGCAAGCTTCTTCGCGGTTTTGTCGCCCAAATGACGGAGTATGGCCGCTTTTAAGTTCTGCGCCTCGGTGTGGCCTTTATTAAGACCGATAGACTCGTCGATTTTCTCGAGAGCGGCAACAAAATCGCCCGCTTTGCAGTCAAGACACGCCAACTCAAACAAGGCGGCAGAGCGGTGTGCGTAGTTCCACGCAGCACGGTACAAAATATCGTACGCTTCCTTGTCTTTGCCGAGATATACAAGGGCTAAGCCTTTTAAGTAAAACGCTTCGGTATCGGTGGGATGCTGGTTGCGGGAGGTAAGACGTTTGATAGCCACGTCACAGTAGGCAACGCACTTCTCGAATTCCCCGTTTTTGAGACACAGTCGGCCCATAGAGGTGTTACAACGAATATCGCCTGCATCGCGGCGGATGCCTTCCAAATAGTAATCCTCCGCCTTGTAGTTGTGCTGCTTATACTGCTCTAAATGATAGCCGTTGATGTACAGCTCTTCCACCGTGGCGATTTCGGACGGACGGAGAACGGGTTCGCGCACGTCAATGGGCTGTTTCTGACCGCGGATATAGGGGGTGTAAGAGATGAGCTCTTTACCTTCCGCAGAGGTCAAAGACACGGTAACGTCGTTAAAGTCAACGTCGCCCATATCAATGGTTTTTACATACGCATCGGCGGGGGTTAAGGTGAGCGTTTCGGTGAACAACACCTTGTCAGCGGTTGCCACCTTCACGACAGCGTTTTTGAAGGTACCGGTAACGTTAAAGCCGAAGAACAGACCGTCCTCACGCTTTTCCATATTCACAGCGGCATCAATGGACGCGTTTTTCGGTTCGCCGATTTCGCGGATAGGATACCAATACTGTTCAAATTCTTTGGTTTCATACGGTGCAATCCAGGTGAAGTCGGGCTGGTTATCGGTGTACACACCGGTCATCAACTCGATGTACGGGCCGTTTTCGTCGGTCAGGTTAGAGCACCACATATCACCGAAATCGCCGATACCCCAATGCCACATTTTTTTGCCGGGGGAGATGTGGTGGTTGGCAACGGTGGCGATACCTTTTTGGATACCCACATCGTAACCTGCGATATAGTCCATATCCGACTGTCCTTGGGAGATGAGGTAGGAAGACGGCACTTTTACCGCCGCATACTGTGATAAATCCGTACCCTCACCAAAATCATAGGGACGGGCGGTTTTGTATACACCCTTGGCGATAGGCCATTCGAGGACGGCGCGGCGGTCGTGGTCGTTGACCCATTCGCAGTCGGGCGGGAAAACGGTGCGGTAGTCGTCGTTGACCGGTACCGCGAGGTTTGCCCACCACATAAAGAGCTGGGGCTGCGCGGTGCGGTTGTACACGCGGATTTTGGCTTTGATATAGCTTCTGCCCGCGTCTACCGTGATACCAGCCATACCTTTCATATAGTTCATCGGTTCCACTTCGCCTGTCCAGACGGTCTTGCCGCCGTCGGCGTTTTCTTCGAGCACCGCTTCCAGCGGCATATAGGTGGTGGGGCGGTGATGCTGCGGCCAGTTAAATTCAATACCGCCCGAAATCCACGGACCGGCAATGCCGACAAGGGCGGGTTTTACCACTTCATTGTAATAGATAAAGTCGTAGTTGCCGACCTTGTCAAGACCGCGCAGGATTTTACCGCCCAGAGCGGGGACAACCTGCGTTTTGATGTATTCGTTTTCGAGGGTGTAAACCTCGTAGTCAACGTCCACCTTTTCGTCGGTGATGCCGTCGGCATACGGAATGGGATAAATTCTGCCGGATGCGCCCTGATACGGTTTATTTTCAAAGAACATCGGCAGGTCGTGCGCTTTCTTCGGCACGTAGGTGGGAATGGCTTGTAATTTTTTCTTCGCTTCTACTTTACTCATAGCAAATCACCTCAAATACAGTATAAAGGGTGGGTGATAATTACGAAAGGCAAAAAAAGTTGTGTAAGAACACCGATTTTTTTGATTGAAAAGTGAAGGTAAAGCCGTTATAATGGAGAAAAGAGGTGATACGATGGTAGCTATATTACGGGATACGACCTACGCACAAAGCCTGTGGGGACAGAAACTGTACCAATCACTCATAGAGAGACTGCGACAAAAGCGCATACCGTTTTGTGATATTACCGACACCTGCCCTGCGGATTGTGATGCCGTTTTTGTAATTGCCACCGACCCGCATTGGGCTAAAGCGGTGATACGGCAACTCAACGATGCGGGCAGACGTCCGATTTTGCTGTGCAATCAGACCGAGCAGATCGGCGGTTGTGTGTACAGCGCGGTGTGCTCGGATATCAACACCTCTATGAAGAACATATTGGACACCTTGAAGGGACAAAAGAAAACCCGCGTGGCGCTGTATGGTGTCAATTTTCGCTCTTTGTCGGATATCAGCAGGGTCAACACCCTGTTTTGCTGGCGGGAAGATGCTTTTGCCGCGATGGAAATTTTCGAAAACGAAGGCTCGTTTTCGCAGTGCTTTGAAGCATTCTGCCCGCGGGTCACAGAGTTTGACGCGGTGATTTGCGCCAACGACTTTGCGGCGCTGTCTTTGGTGAAGCGGCTGGAGCAGCAAGCACCTGATGTACTTGAAAATTTGACCGTTATCAGTTGTGCAGAGACCAACATTGCCGCCGCGTACCGCAAATACATTACCACACTGCACATCCACTTTGAGCTGTACGGCAAAGCGGCGGTGTATATCTATGAATCGCTCGGAAAACGTCCGTATCTTACCGGGATGACGGTGAATGTTGCGTGGGATTTGGACGAAGAAACGGCGCCCGTTGTATTTACCCAAACGGCAATCGTACCGCCCGCTGCCGAGGACGCGTTTTATACCGACCCTGAGTTGAATGCTATGATGATAGCCGAAAAGGTGTTGGGGGCGGCGGATGACACCGACCGCTTGATTTTACAAAGCATTCTCAGCGGAAAAAGCTATACAGATACTGCACAAGCGTGCTTTTTGGCGGAAAACAGCGTCAAATACCGTGTCAAGCGGCTGATTGCGCACAGCGGTGCCGCCGATAAAGCGGAAATGTTAACAGCGCTGCAGGCGTACGGTGAGGAGGCGTTAAAATGATACGGTTTGGTATTCTCGGGGCGGGTTGGCGCGCGGAATTTTATCTCCGCATAGCGGCATTGCTGCCTACCACCTTTTCAGTGTGCGGAATTTGTGCGCGTGACCCGCAAAAACGGGAACGCATGGCAAGGGTGTACGGGGTAAACGCGGTGGAAACGATAGACGAGCTGTTGGAAACCAACCCCGATTTTGTGGTCTCCTGCGTGAATTACGCGGGAATTGCTCCTATGATAGAGGACTTGTGCGAGCGTGGTATTCCTGTGTTGAGTGAAACACCTGCGGGCGCGGATGCGGCACAAGCGGAGCACCTTTTACAAGCGCAAAAACCCTCTTGGCGCGTACAGGTGGCGGAGCAGTTTCATTTTATGCCGCGCCACGCTGCTGTTAAAAATATTATCAACAGCGGTTTGCTGGGGCGCGTGCATTATGTGTATCTGTCGTTGTGTCATGATTATCACGCGGTGTCTCTCATTCGTTTCTTCCTTGATAAAGGTTGTGAATTGCCCACCGTGCAAAATGCGCGTGTAAACGACCCGTTGCGGCGCTATAACGGCAGAGCGGGCGTGGGAAAACCGCAAACGGTGACCGCGGTGCGTAAAACCGCGCTGCTGGATTACGGCGACAAAACCGCCGTGTATGATTTTTCTAACGACCAATATTTTTCCGCTATCCGCGGCTCACATCTCATCGTTCGCGGCGAAAAAGGCGAAATCGCGGACACTGTTTGCACCTATATGGATGGCACTACCCCGATGCGCTTCTCACTGCATCGTAATGAGGGCGGCAACGAGGAAAATCTGGATGGGCTGTTCCTTGACAGCATCGTGGGCAACGGTAAGGTATGGTATAAAAACCCGTTTGTTACCGACCTTGTGCCCACCGACCATCCTTTCGGCAAGGCGCGTTTGTCGGATGAGGAAATCGCTGTTGCGACCTGTCTTGTGAAAATGGGCACGTATGTAAAAACCGGAGAGGGGTTCTATTCGTTAGAACAAGCCGTTACCGATGCCAAAACCGCATTTTTACTGTAAAAAGCACGGTGTGTAACCCACACCGTGCTTTTTTGTGCTCCATGAAATCGAAAATACCATTTTTGGCATCAATACTTCTATACAATACCGGTATTTTCTTTTATATTAAATGTAGAGGTATAAACCTTAGGTGTATACCCTGTCATTTTCTTAAACACCTTGGTGAAATACGAGTAATCGGGGATACCCACAGCGGCGGCAATTTCCGCCACCTTCATATCGGTGTTTTGCAACATATCTTTCGCTTTCTCAATGCGCAGTGCGGTGATGTACTGTGACACCCCGCAGCCGAAGGTTTCTTTGGAAATCTTATACAGTAAACTGCGGCTGATACCCAGGGTGGCACAAAGGGTCTCGGTGGTGAGGTTTTGTGCAAAGTTGGTGTCGATGTAGATTTTTAAAAGCTGTGGCAAGGAAAGCTCTCTTACCGAGATAATGTCGTTTAACAGCATATAGCGGTAGCACATATCCATTAACACCGCAATCGATGCAATTTCGTCTGAACGGCGTACGTCAATATCCTCTAACTTCTGTAAAACGCTGTCGGCGTTTAAACGGTGGGTATCACATTTGGTGATAAGCACCTCGCGCAAGCGGTTTACGTCCACCGTTTCATCTATCATCTGTCCAAACATCAAGTAGCCGATGGTGATGTCCTGCATACGGATAGGTGTTACCACCTCACGCAAACCGATGTGGCAGGTATAAATGTGTACCCCCTGCTTTTCGTGACACGCTTTGATGCCGCACATATTTGCTTCGCGGCAACGACCGAGCAGGGTAGGGCTTTTCCACAGCTCGGTACACAGAGGACTCATATTCTCCGCCTTGTAAATGAGGTTGCCGTTTTCATCGTACAACACAAGGCGCACCTTGCAAGCGTTATAAAACTCTTTGGCAAGGGAGTCAAACTTTTCTTTATCTACAACAATCATACAGGTCACCTCTCTCAACGGGTAGCTTGTAAGATTGATTATAGCAGAAACAAAAATACAAATCAATAGCAAAAGGAGACGTTAGTATGAAAATCACAAGAGTAGAACCCATTTTGCTGTCCTATGAGTACAAGCCCGAGGAACAGTGGGGCTGGTCGGGCGGTAGTGTGCAGGTATGGCACACGGCGCTCGTTCGCGTACATACCGATGAAGGTATTGTCGGTGTGGGCGAAATGGGTACCGGTCACTATATCCCCGAAGCGGCGAAAGCCGTGTGCGAATTCTTGGAGAAAACCCTTATCGGTCAGGATCCGTTCCAGATTGACGTGCTGTTCTCCAGAATGTATAAGCTTGGTGCCAACTGGGGTCGCCGCGGTATTGCGATGGGCGTTATCAGCGGTATCGAAAACGCATTGTGGGATTTAAAAGGTAAAGCACTCGGCGTGCCTGTATGGTCCTTGCTCGGCGGTCAGTACCGTAAATCGGTTCGCGCATACGCCAGCGGCGGTATGGAACAGCCCATCCCCAGCCTCATTGCTGAAGTAGAAGGCTACTTAAAACGCGGTTTTACCGCTGTGAAAATCCGTGGCGGCTACGACGCCAAACGCGATGTGGAAAAGGTAAAAGCACTGCGCGATGCGTTGGGCTATGACTTTGACCTGGCGCTTGACTGCGGTCAGGGCTACGTACCGTTTGCTTGGTCCGCAAAAGAAGCGGAACAGGTTTGCGACGCTTTGGAGCCGTATAAACTGTTCTTTATCGAAGAGCCCTGCCGTACCGACGAGTTGGATGTTTACGCACAGGTACGTGCTTCCAGCAAAACGCCTATTGCGGGTGGCGAAAACGGCTGTTCTATTTATGAATACAAACAGCTTATTGACAAAAAATGCGTGGACATCATCCAGCCTGACGTGACCCACGCGGGCGGTATCGGTGAAGTAAAACGCGCGGCAGAATATGCCTACCTCAATGGTATCACTGTGGCTCCCCACGTGTTCCGTTCGGGCGCTTCTGTGGCGGCACATCTGCATCTCTTGAGTGCAATCCCGAATGCGCTTATCTGTGAATATCAGCAGATTGCCAACCCGCTGCGTGAGGAATTGCTGTTAGAGCCGTTGACCCTTGATGAAAACGGTGCTTTGAAGGTACCGACCGCTCCCGGTCTTGGCATCGAACTGACCCAGGCAACTATCGACCGTTATCCCTACAAGCCCGGCACCGAACAGCGCTTCAAGGTGGAGGATAAATAATGGTTGACGTAAAACGATTGGATTTTGCGTTTATCGATTGTGACGAATCGGTGTTGTTCCGCGGCGGCGATAAAGAGAAAAAACGTCCTATCGGCTGTTTTGCGTGGCTGATTAAAGACGAAAGCGGCTACACCCTTGTCGACACAGGCATTGAAGATATGGATGCGGTCAACGCAACCAAGCGCGGCACGGGCAAATGGATTCGTGCGGATAAGGGGATGTCCCTGTCCGACCATTTAGCGCGGCTCGGCATTGCCCCTGCTGACATAAAAAAAGTGGTGATTACCCACGCACATTACGACCATATGTCGGGCATTGTTGCGTTGCCCGATGCTACTGTGTACATCACCGAAAATGCGTATGCTTCTTTGCAGGATGTGAATAACCCGTTTGCAACACAGCTGTGTGACGCGGCGGCGTTTATGAAGGAAAAAAAGGAGCGCGGCGAGGTTGTTTTCACCGAAGACGGCCACAAAGTCAGCGACCGCATCCAAACCGTTTTGTGCGAAGGGCATATTACGGGCGGACAGATGGTGGCGTACTGTTCCGAAAAGGGCAATTTCCTGTTTACGGGGGATGAAGTGTTCTTGCGGTATAACGTAGAGAACGCTTTGCCCATCGGTTTGTCCTTTAACGCAGACAACGCCGAAAAAGCAGTAAAGTATTGCTGTGATTTTGACGGTGAAATACTGACAGGGCACGACCTTGTCTGTTTGGAGGAATATCATGTTTGATTTAAGCGGAAAACGTGCTTTGGTTACAGGTTCTTCCCGTGGTATCGGCAAAAGCATCGCTTTGGCGTTGGCAAAAGCGGGTGCTGACGTGCTGATACACGGTCGTTCCAACACCGAAAAAGCACAGGCGGTAGCCGAAGAAATCCATGCTTTAGGCAGAGACAGCCGTGTGTATGCCGCGGATATGGCAAAAAAAGAAGATATTGAAGCGATGTTTGCACAAATTAAAGCCGATTACGGCCATATCGACATTTTGGTAAACAACGCAGCTATCCTTTCTCGTGTGCCGTTGCTCGAAATGGAATACGAGGAATGGGAACGCATCGTGATGACCAACAGCGGCGGCTACTTCCTTTGCACCAAGTTGGCGGCAAAGATGATGAAAGAAGGCGGCCGTATCATCAATATTTCGTCCATTTCGGAATACCAGGCGGCACCCGGTCGCGTACATTACTGCGCGTCCAAAGGTGCGATTAAGATGCTGACCCGCGGCGCGGCGCTGGAATTTGCACCGCTCGGCATTACGGTGAACGCCGTACTGCCCGGCAGTATTCATACCGATTTTAACAACGACGTGTTATCCGACCCCACCTATTATCAGAATGCGTTAAACGGCATTCCTGCAGGACGTTTGGGTAAACCTGATGACATCGGCGGTGCGGTGGTGTTTTTGGCATCCGAAGAAGCGTCCTACGTCAGTGGCGCGGAAATCGTTATTGACGGCGCTATGACCGTGAAGTAAGATTAACGAGTATTTTAACGATGACAGAGCGAAAATCTGCCTTTTTAAAACGGAGTTCGGATATGTCGCTCTACCCTAAAGGAGTTAGAATTATGGATTATAAATTTAAAGGCGTATGTCCCGTTGTAAACGTACCGTTTTTGGAAAACGGCGACGTGGACGTAGAAAGCTTCAAAAAAGAAATCGATTTTGTAATTGACGGCGGCTGCACGTCTTTGTGCCTGTTTGCATTTAACAGCGAACCGCATAAAATGAGCATTGCGGAGAAAAAAGCAACCGTAGAGCTGTTTTTGACCTACGTCAACAAACGTGCCGAAACCCTTATCGGTATTATCGATAACTCTATTGCAGGCGGCATCGAATTGGCACAGCAGGCGGAAGCTTTAGGCGCTGACGGTCTTATCCTGTATCCGCCGTCGCTGTCCACCCCTGCAGGCGATGCGCTTATCGGTTACTTTGAAGCCATTTCCCAGAGCGTAAATCTGGATATTATGATTCAGGATAACCCCCGTTCCACCGGCGTGCAGATGAGCCAGGAATTTATCTTTGACGCCTTCAAAAAGGTCAAAGGCTTCCGCTATCTGAAGGTGGAATGTCCCATCCCGATGCGCAAACTGCGTAAATTGGTTGCTGCTACCGAAGGCAAACTGAAATGCTATTCGGGTAACGGCGGTATCTTTGCTATCGACGCGGCGTTGTCGGGTGCTTGGGGCATTATGCCGGGCGCGGTGATTGCCAAGTACTTTGTTGCGATGTATAAATTCATCGAAGACGGCAAAGTGGATGCGGCGCGCAGTATGTTCGAATGTATGCTGCCGTTTGTGTGGTACGAAGACCAGTCTTTGGAATTTTACATTTCCTGCGAAAAGATTTTGTTACACCGTCTGGGCATTTGTGCTACCGAAACGGTGCGCGAGCCTGCCTGTGTGTTGTCTGCTGATGAGCGCGAAGAGCTGTTCACCTTGTATGACCGTGCCGTGCGCGGTATGGATGCTATCATCGCGGCGGAGGGTTAAAAATGAGTGCAAAATGGTTAACCCCCGTTATCACCGTGTTTGATAAAGACGGCAATATTGATTACAAGGGTAACGAAAAACTGTGGGACAGCATTATTGCCGGCGGCATTGACGGTTTAGTCATTCTCGGCAGTACCGGTGAATTTTTCGCGCTGACTTTGGCAGAGAAAAAGGAGCTTATCGCCCACGCGTGCAAATACTTGAAAGGTCGTACGGAACTGATTTTCGGTACGGGCTGTGAAAATATGGAGGATACCATCAACCTTTCCAACTTTGCGCTGGAACAGGGCGGCGATGCGGTGATGGTGGTGTCTCCCTACTACTTCAGCCTTTCTCAACAGTCGCTGGAAAAATTTTATGACGACGTCGCACAAGGTATCAACGGTGATATGTATTTATATAACTATCCCGACCGCACGGCGCATTCCATCGCGCCCGAAACGGCGTATACATTGGCGATGCGTCATAAAAACATCATCGGTGTCAAGGATTCGGTAGGTCCGATGGACCATACCCGCCGTATGATCGATTTGATTAAACCCGAACGCCCCGATTTTATCGTGTATTGCGGTCTTGACGAGAACTTCGCACACAATATTTTGTCGGGCGGCAACGGTGCTGTCGGCGGTCTTTCCAACGTGATGCCGCGTTTGTGCGCGGATATGAAAGACGCAGTGAATGCGAAAGATTTCGAAAAAGTGGCAGAGCTGCAGCAGAAAATCAATCGTGCCGTCGTGATGTACGGGGTCAGTGTACCGTATATTCCCGCGGTGAAAACGGTGGCAAAATTGCTGGGTATCATCGATTGCGATGCTTGCCGTGCACCCATCATCGCCTGCGACCCGCAACAAACCGCAGCGCTGGCTGAAATTATTAAGAGCGTATAATAAAAAGACACCCGTGAGGGTGTCTTTTTTTACTGTTTTAGTCTCCGTACCGTGCGGCGAGGAAACGGCGGAGCACCTTAATAGCGAAGGCGGCGGTGTCAACCACCAACTCGCTGCCGTAAAACGCGAGGTTTAATTCCATATTGTAAATGCCGTCATAACCGATTTCGTCCAGCGCATCGAAAATGTCATTCCAATTCATACTGCCCGACAGCGGCATTTTATGCTGGTCGGTCAAGGTGTCGTTGTCATTGAGATGTAACACGGTAATTTCCTGGCCGAGCATACGGATAAATTCGGGGGTGGAGGGTTGGCCGAAACGGGTAGCCTTGTTACAATGCCCCGTGTCCATACACATGGTCATATAGTTTTTGTAATCCTCAACCGCGCAAACACGGTTATAGGATTTCACGAACTCATCGTACTGACCGAAGAAATCCACAACACCCAAACCTGTGGCATCACCGAAGGTCTCGGATGCGATTTTTATGCCATATTGTTTCGCGAAGGGCAGAATACGGCAGAACATTTCAAAGTTTAAGTCGCGCATTTTCTGCGGGTCG
>JAZSED010000059.1:0-11824 GCA_045531495.1 Acutalibacteraceae bacterium | reverse complement strand
CCGTGCAACATCCTCGGGTTGTACGAAGGTATGTACATTAGATACAACCAATATATTCATACTGTATCACAACCTTTTCAGCGTTCTATGTGCCGCGTCCACCACGTCTTTTACGGAAACGGGCAACGGTGCGGGAGTTATTATCTTGCTATACACCAAAGCGGCCAAAAATTCAATATTCCCTTCACCACCGGTAATGGGAGAAAAATCAGGCGCCTGTACCGACAGTGCTGTTTCACTGAAAAACACACAAAGATCTTCTATAACGCGGCGATGCGCTTTCGCATCCCGCACAACGCCTTTTTTACCGATAGCACTCTTTCCCGCTTCAAACTGCGGTTTAATAAGACACAAAACGGTGGCTCCGTCCTTCAAAAAAGGTAACACCGCGGGCAACACGTGTGTCAAAGATATAAAGGACACGTCTATCGCGCACACGTCTACACTTTTCGTCGGAATTATCTCCTGCAACGCGGGAGAACGCACATCGGTGCCTTCCAAAACCACCACGTGCGCATTATCTCTCAATGTCGGATGCAATTGGTCGGTACCGACATCAATGGCATATACCTTTACCGCACCTGCCTGTAATAAACAGTCGGTAAAGCCGCCCGTTGATGCACCGACGTCCATCGCTACCATTCCTTTTACGTCCACACCGCTGATTTGCAAAGCTTTTTCGAGCTTTAATCCCCCTCTGCCCACAAAACGGACAGAGGATGTATCGCAGGTGATAACACTGTCAATCGGTATTTTTACGGATGCCTTTGTCACCGCTTTTCCCGCAACGGTGACCGCACCGTTTTCAATCAATTCTTTGGCTTTTTCTCTGCCGCTGACATATCCTTTTGTCACCAGCAGTGCATCCAAGCGCAGTATTTCGCCGCTCATAACGCATCCTCTTGTGTCAACAAAGCAAACACGCTGTCAGCATCCAAGCCATACCGTTTCAAGCCTTCGTCTAACGTGCACGGCGGAATAAAGCCTTCAATGGCACGCAACGCATACACACCCTTAAAGCCGTTTTCCATCAAACGGGACGCCAGATATTCACCGAGTCCGCCGCGTTTTGCACCTTCCTCCACGAATACCACTCTTTTATATTGCATTGCAATGTCCACAATTTCTTGTTCCAAAGGGAAAATGCGGTTCAGTTTCAAAACGGATACGGGTTGTCCTTTCTGCGTCATCATCGCCGCCGCAGAAAGCACCTGGGCATATTCTCTGCCATAGGTAATCACCAACGTATCCACCGTATCCGCTTGTTCCAGCGTATACGCCTCGTACGCAGGAACATATTCCTTTAAAGCGGTTGGCTCGCCACCGCGGGGATACCGTACCGCGGCAATACCTTCTTCCTCATAAACAGCCTGTTTCAGATGCAACTTCAATTCCTCAAAAGTAGCAGGTGCATAAATCACTGTATTGGGAACGGTGGTTAAAAACGCCACATCAAATATACCTTGGTGGGTCTCCCCTTCATCGGGTACAATACCCGCGCGGTCGACCGCCAAAACGATATGATTATTCATAATGGCGGTATCGTTAAGCAATTGATCGTATGCGCGCTGTAAGAAGGTGGAATACACCGCAAAAACAGGCAAAAGTCCACCAACCGCCATGCCCGATGCAAAGGTTACCGCATGGGATTCTGCAATACCCGTATCAAAGCAACGGGACGGTTCGCGGTCAGCAAACTGCAACATACACGTACCGTGTTTCATAGCAGCTGTAACACCCACAATACGCGCATCTTCTTTAGCGAGAGAATCCAACAGTTCACCGAAAACCGCAGAAAAACTCGGCACCGAGGAAGGCACTAATTTTTCCGCAGGGTCAAAACGACCGACACCGTGATAAATGCCGGGGTCTTTTTCCGCAAACGGATACCCTTTGCCTTTTACCGTCTCCACATGCACGACAACGGGGCGCGCCAAGGTGCGCGCCGTTTCAAACGCGCGGGTCAATTGGGCTATATCGTGCCCATCAACGGGACCGATATAGTAAAAGCCCATATCCTCGAAATAGGATACATCTTTCAGAATAGCACGCTTCATAGAATTTTTACCGCTTAACAGCAGTTTGTAAAGCGGTCTACCTATCAGCGGGATATGCTTAAAAACCGAACCGATAGCGTTCTTGAATTTCATATACCCAAGGCGGGTACGTAATCTGCCGAGATGACGCGCCGAAAAACCAACGTTGGGGCTTATGGACATTTGATTATCATTCAACACCACAATCAACCTGTCGTCACTGCGACCGGCATTGCTGAGACCTTCATATGCCAAGCCGCCGCTCAAAGCACCGTCACCGATAACCGCAACCGTATACCCTTCCGCTTCGGTCAACTTCTTCGCCTTGGCGATGCCGTTCGCTGCCGAAACAGAGGTACTGCTGTGTCCAACCACAAACGTATCGTACGGACTTTCTTTGGGATTCGGAAAACCGGAGATGCCATCGCTTTTACGAATGGTCTCCATACGGTCAAGACGACCTGTAAGCATTTTATATACATAGCATTGGTGACCGACATCCCACACAATATTGTCCTGTTCCAGGTCAAATGCGCGCAATAAAGCCACCGTCAGTTCTACCACACCGAGATTGGACGACAAGTGACCGCCCGTTTTAGACACGGTGGAAATCAACCTATCGCGAATCTCCTTGCAAAAACCGTCGAGCTGCTCTTCCCTTATTCTTTTTACGTCCTCGGGTCCTTTTACGGAAGCGAGCAATTTGCTTGTTGCCTTCATCAAAACGTCCTGTCTTTCGTTATTTTTCGCGGTGCAGTAAAGTCCTCGCCAACTCTGCCAGATGGGTTGTATCGGTGTCAAACGCCGTCAAAGCCTGTATCGCTTTTTTGGTCATTTCGGCAGCAATACGTTTCGTTTCTTCCAGACCGCACAACGTAATATACGTTACCTTCTCGTTTTCAGCATCACTGCCAACCGGTTTACCCAGCACCTGCGCAGATGCAGTCACATCCAGAATATCATCCACCATCTGAAATGCCAAACCGATGTTTTCACCAAATGCTTGTGCAGCCGCAAGTTGCTCCGCAGATCCATCGCCCACGGCAACGCCCATTGCACAAGATGCACGCAACAACGCCGCAGTTTTGCCGTCCTGCAACAGCTGCAACGTATCTAAATCAATCTGTTTCCCTTCGCTTTCGAGGTCAATACACTGTCCGCCAACCATACCGTCAACACCTGCGGCATCCGCCAACAGTTTACCGGCTTTTAATACGGTTTCCGCGGGTAAATCCGCAGAAAAGACCGTCTCGAAAGCGCGATTCAACAACGCATCACCCGCAAGCAGTGCCATATCTTCGCCAAAAGCCGCATGTACCGCTGCTTTTCCACGGCGCAGAGGGCTGTTATCCATACACGGCATATCGTCGTGCACCAGCGAATAGGAATGTATCATTTCCATCGCCGCAGCAAACGGCAAAGCGCGCGAAGCATCCCCGCAACACAAGCGGCAAAACTCCATAAGTAACACGGGACGAATCCGCTTACCGCCGTCCGCGCACGCATATGCCATTGCACGGATAACCGTATCTTTTCTGCCATCCTGCTGCGGCAAAAAAGCGGGCAAAGCTTCTTCAAACAAGCGACAATGCGCCGCCAGCATTTCGGTATACATTACGACAAATCTTCCCCCATTGCCTCGCCTTGCCGATCGGTCAGTTCACCGCCCGCCTCGGTAAGCTTTATGATTTTCTGTTCCGCATCCTGCAATTGTGCCGAGCAAAACGCAGTCAGCTTTGTACCTTCTTCAAAAAGTGCAAGCGAACGGTCAAGGGTACATTTGCCCGACTCCAATTCACCTACAATCGCTTCCAGACGTTCCATCGCCTGTTCAAAGGTCATTTTCTTTTCCATGGGCTTCCTTCTCCTTCAAAATGACTTGATCTACCGTACATTGTACCGTACCGTCCTGCATAGACAGTGAAAGCGCATCCCCGCAATGCAGGGTTGCCGCCTCGGTCACCACACCGCCCGCAGCGTTTTGGGTAATTACATATCCGCGGGACAGCACCTTCAACGGACTCATCGCATCCAGCGCCGCCGCATTTGTCATCAAACGGTTTTTAGCTGTAGCCAGCGCTGTTTCCGCTTTTGCAGCAAACGCACGGGTCAGGAAATCCAATCGCATGGCCGTCTGCTCTATATAAAACAGCGGTGAAGACAGCGCACGCTTTGAGCGCAGCTGCTCAAAAGCCGCTTTTCTGGCAAGCATACCGCCGCTTATCGCCACCTGCAGCCGCGCAGATTTTTGCCGGATTTCCCGCAACAAGTCCTCGCCGTCGGGTACCGCCAATTCTGCGGCCGCAGACGGGGTCGGTGCACGCATATCCGCCGCAAAATCACACAACGTAAAATCCGTTTCGTGACCCACGGCAGAAATGACGGGTATGCGGGATGCCGCTACCGCACGGCACACAGGTTCGGTGTTAAACGCCCACAATTCCTCAAGAGAACCGCCGCCGCGACCGATAATAATCACATCAGCGGCTTGTTCATCGTTCATTTTTTGAAGTGCCGCTACCAACTGCGGCGGTGCGCCGTCACCTTGTACCAGCACAGGGATAAACATCACATCCGCTAACGGAAAGCGTCGTCCCAGCACGTTCAGAATATCCCGTACAGCGGCACCTGTCGGCGAGGTGATAACACCCACGCGCATCGGATACCGCGGCAGAGGCTGTTTTCTGGCTGTATCAAACAGCCCTTCCGCTTCCAATTTCTTCTTTAATTGCTCATAAGCCATCTGCAACGCGCCCACACCGTCGGGTTGCATATCTTCCACGTACAGTTGGAAGGAGCCGTCCTTTTCATACAGTGAAACACGCGCACGAACAATGACCTTCATACCACTTTCGGGTACAAATTTCAGACGGGACGCATACGTACGGAACATCACCGCCTTGACAAGCGCATTCTCGTCCTTCAAAGAAAAGTACAAATGCCCCGACTTATAATGGTTCACAAAGTTGGAAATTTCGCCGCTGACTAACACGGGCGACAGATGGTCATCCTGCTCCAACAGCATTTTCACATAGCGATTCAATGCGCTGACCGTGATTACAGACACGAAATCCCCTCCTTCTCTCATTTTTGCTCAATAATTCGACAAAGCGTCGCAATACCTGCCGCGTTATCCGCAGAAAACTGCGGCGGTGCAAACCGACCGCCAAACTTTGACGATAACGTTTCTTTTAACAAACTGTTGGACATCACACCGCCTGCATACACTATCGGCAGTTCTCCGTATGCACACAACAGTTGTTCTGTCATCTTAACGAGCGCCGCCTCCACGCTTTTCAAACAAAACAGCGCGATTTGAGCAGGCGGCACACCATTTTTTAACATACCTTCGCATTGGTTTTGCACACCCGACAAATGACAATCTGCGCCTTTCATTGAAGCGCGCGGCTTTTGCGGCACGGTATCCGCCTGCAAAGCAAGCGCTTCCAAAGCGGGGCCTGCCGGAAACGGCAACCCGAGCATACCGCCTACACGGTCGATAAGTTGGCCCGCTTTCAAATCCAACGAACAAGCAACCACTTCACAAGAAATAACACTTGTCACATCGGGCTTTACATAAATCGCATCGGTCGTGCCGCCCGAAACGTGAAACGCCAAAAACGGCTTTTCGCGTAAGTGGAGACAATCGGCACCATACAATGCCGCCATTACGTGTCCTTGTTGATGGGTAAAAAAATGCACCGGAACGCGAAGCAGAGCGCCCAACTCTCTCGCCGCACCGGTGCCGACCAAGAAGCAGGGCATATACGAGCCGTCCCTTGCACCGGGACGGTCCGAGGCGGCTACCGCCTTTATTTCATCGTCGCTCTCGTTGCGCAGTTGCTCCAACAGCAGCGGTAGCTGCCGTACGTGGTGGAACACCGCATCGCTTTGCCGCAAGCCCATCTCTCCTGCTTTCACAGGCAAAAGCTGTTTTTTCTGAAAAACACTTCCTGTTTCACAGTCCGAGAATGCAACCGATGTGGTGTAATTGCTGGTATCCAGCCCTAAAAACACACTCACTCGGTCACCTTCACGATACCGCCTAAAACGCCGTTTACAAAAGCCGCATCCTCTTCACCGCCGTATTTTTTGGCAAGTTCTACCGCTTCATTAATGGAAACGCTGACAGGAATATCTTCCACAAACAGCATTTCATAGACCGCCAGACGCATTACCGACACCGACACGCGGGACATACGGCCAACCTTCCATTTGTGTGAACATTCCTCAATTTTACGGTCAATCTCCTCTTGCTTGGCTGCGGCACCGATTGCAAGCCCTTCCGCAAACGCATCGGGTTGCAACGTTTCCGCTTCCTTGGCATCGGCGATTACCGCCTCGATGCCGTCCGCGGAAAAGGTGTTTTCAAACAGCAGCGCAAAAGCTATTTCACGTGCTTCGCGACGAGTCATACCCTTGTTCATCCTTTCTGTTAACGGTGCCTTTGCACCTTGTCAAGGTTCTGTAAAAGCAGCTAAAGCCCACCCTTGCGGGTGAGCTGTCAGCAAATTATTTCTTTTCTTCTTCCGCTTTCATACCCGCTACATGGATATTTACACGGGTTACGGGTCTTCCTGTCATCGCCTGCACTTCGTTTTTGACCGCCTGCTGTACCTGCAGAGATATATCGGGAATGCGATATCCCTGTGCAACGCACAAATACACATCCAGGGTCATAGCACTTTCGCTGCCCATAACCTTCACGTAACGGCTATTGACATTACCTGTAATGATACTGCGAATGTCAGGGCGAATTGCCATACTTGCAACACCGTCCACCTCCAATGCGGCGGTGCTGGCAATGGTTGCGATAACCTCTTCGGAAATCACACAGGTGCCTTCGGGGGTTTTAAAGTTTTTCGCTTCCATAGGATTTACCTCCTAATATTATGCTAATTTACATTAGTATAACACATTTTTTTCAAGAAGGAAATACTTTTTTATCAATTTACTGCCATAATATTGATTTTTTGTGCTGAAATTCCCGTTTGCGCAGTCACAATTTCGGTGATTTGCATTGTTTGAGCCGCTGTAAGGTCTTTCCCCTTTACAACTACAGAGCAAGCATCATCCGCTAAATATACCACACAATCCTCAAAATTTTTCGCTTTAATCAAGCCCTCCAGCTTTGCTTCCCGCTCCACCGACGCGGCAATAGCGGTCACCTTTTTCAGCACCTCGTCCGCCGCTTTACTGTCGGTTTGCATGTCCGCCGCGATGTCTTTCACCACATCAATTGCCTCTTCCCTGGCTTTCTCACGGTTTTTACGCGCCTCGGTAAAATAATCCGTTTTGGTGCTTACAGACACAGATTCTTCCTCTTGCTCCTTTTCTTCCCGGTCGTTTACAAACAGTGCTTCACCCAATGTCTTACCATCGTCGGGACTATTGCTAATCCCGTTATTTCCGAACTGATAATTGAGATACACCGCCAAGCCCAGCGCCGCCACCAATGTCAGCACCAACGCCTGCTTTTTGAACAGAAATTTTTTCATCGCTCTCTACTCCTCGTTTTCATTTTGTAACGCAAACGCGTCTTGCAGATATATTCAGCGCCGTCGTCACCGCCGCGGTAACCCGCTCAACCACCTCTTGTTGGTTACCGCCTTCGCAAACCACGACAACGCCCTTTACCGTTGGTTGAATTTCCGTAAGTAACAGCCCCGTTTTTCCATCTGCACTGTCGATAATAATGACGTTTTGCTCGGTATCCGCCCTTTCGGAAACCTTTTCGCCGTTTTGCCCGCTGTCTTTTGTATAGTCGGCATTTTCTTTTTGCTCGGTGGCATACACATATTCTACACCGCTTTCTAACGTAACGTATACCTGACACGCACCTACACCGTCCATCTCTTCAAGCAATGCCGACAAACGGTTTTCTACCTGTTCACAGTATTGCGCCGCTGTCATTACACCTGTTTCCTTATCGGGTTCCTTTTGCGGTAACCATTCAGACAAACAGATACATAAAACACCGATCGCGCCCAAAACACAGGCTAATTTTATACCTTTGCCTTCCCCTAACCGCTGTTTCCACTTTTGCCACAATTCCATATCTATCCTCCGTTTGAAAACTCTACAGCCACCGCCCTTCCAAGACGCTTTTGGGCAATTTGTGCCACCCACGTACGATGTAAACTGTTGCCTTCGGGAATAAACAGACGGATATCTGTAATAGATATGTCACCGTCCTCCGAAATATCCATAGAAACCTCCAGCTTTTCCGCATTTAAATCATAAGAAGCCAATGCCTCATTCACTTCCGAAAGCAGTAATTGCTCGGTCAGTGTTTTCACCTGCAAAACCGCCGTATCATACAACGCGTTTTCTTCCTCCGTCTCAACGGTAACCTGCGGCAGAGTAAAATCTTTGGTTAAACGGCCTATCGGTCGCAATAGTACACAAATCATTACCGCCACGGTAATCAGCTTATACACCTTTCCTGCGCCTGTTTTCTGTGCCAATCCGTGCAAAATTGCGCACATAGCGGCTACCGCACACGCGGTACCCACCCATTCCAGAAATGTCTTCATACCGTTCCTCGCGCTACCACAATGGTTGCCACCGCCATAAATAAGCCGCTTACAGACAAAAGTGCAATCATATTTTTGCTTACCTGTTGCATCGTTTTCAGCAACGCCGCAACCACCTTTACATCAAACATCTCCGCCGCTGTCGTACACGCCCAAAAGCACAATTGCCAGCAGGTACACCGTACCAGCGCGGGCAAAAGCAATAAGATTGCAGAAATGCCCCCAAACGCGCCGACCGTTGTACGTACAACTCCCACACACCCTTTCACCGTCATAAAAGCCTCACTCAGTGCACTGCCAACCACCGGCACCATGCTGGCTATGGACAAGCGGGCAATACGGCTTCCCAACCCATCCCCCGCGGCACCCAACATACCGTTGAAGGTAAGTATGGCCGTAAACAGTGCCGACGATATACCAAGCGTCCAAGTAACGGTTTTCAGCAACATTTCACCGATTTTACCCACGTTTGCATTGTCTGATATAACCGTCACAACGCCAAGTGACAACGCGGATAACAGTAACGGCAGTAAGACACCGCCGCTCAAAAAGCTCAATAATTGCGAAACCAACAGCAAAACCGACTGATAAGAAAAAGCCGCGCTGATATTACCGCTTGCCGCAAGCACCGCGACATACACAGGCGCAAAGCTTCCCATAAATACAGCCACACCGGAAAGCGTATTATTAACAGCACGAATACAATCCAAGAACGGCACCAAAACCACCGTGCATACTGCCAGAACGCACACCATCTGATACATACCGTTAATCTCAACTGAGCCAAGTGCATCCTTCAGGCCACCCGAAAAAGCGCACAGCATCACTGCCGCCAACAGCATACCCAATACAGCAAACGGTGTTTTTCCTTGTTCCGCAAACAACTGCCACGCGGCATCTCTCAGCCCGTGCGCATCCAACCCGTCCTTGGTCAAATCCGAAAGTTCACTCACACCGACCCGTTCAAACAGTTCCCGTGTTTGGCTATCCAGCCGTTCCCATAAATCCGTCGCCCCACCTGCGCGCAACTGCTCCTCAATATACGCATCGGTCGCTTCCGCACGCACATTTCCCGAAAAGAAAAGCAGCAGAACAACAGCCAAGACCGCACATTTTACAACTTTTTTCATCATTTACCCCTGCAACAAGGACAAAACCAACGCAACAATCTCTTCAAACAAAGGCAACGCGATTGTCAGTAACAAGACCTTTCCGACAAGCTCCGCCTTGTTTGCCAACGCCGTTTCCCCCGCATCTCGGCAGGTGTCTGCCGCCAACTGTGTCAACAAGCAAATCCCGAGCCCTTTCAACAAAGCGCCTATGTATGCCGTCGGTACCGCGGCGTTTTCCGCTAGCGCCTGCACACGGCGTAACAGCGGCAAAGCCGTTCCAAGTAAACCAATCAGCACCGCCACACCTGCAAGCAAGCCGACACCAAGCGCCAATTCAGGCTGATATCGCTTCAACAGCACTGCTAAAAACGCCGCCGCTAAAACCACCATCAAAATTGCTGTCAATTCCATATCACAGACCGAAAACAGATTTGACGGTGTCAAATAAATCGCTGATTTCCACCACGATAATAGACAGTACAACAATAAGGCCTGCTAACGTGGTAAGCATCGCCTGTTCTTCGCGACCCGAGCGAACCAATAACTGATTTAACACCGCCACTATAATACCGATAGCCGCAATTTTGAATATTAGATCAATATCCATTTTCTACACCTACTATATCAACAACAAGGCCAACGCCATACCCGCACATGTGCCGAGTCCAACATACAGCTTTTGCGCCTTTTGCGCCTGTTCCGTTGCCGCCGTTTTATTTTCGGATATTCTTCTGACTGCTTCACGTATGCATTGCAGTTGCGTGCCGGAATCACTTTTACCAAGATGCACTCCGAGCAATCGCAAAGCGGCAACATCCTCCGTTGCATACCCGGACACACCGTTTAACGCTTTTTGCCAAGCTGTTTCCAAATCCATAAGGGATAAAAAAGTTAACGCGTCTTTCAAAAAAGGTAATCGTGAAAATCGCGCCATATTTACAACCTCTGTCAGCCAATCACGTATCGGAACTGCCGAAAACTGCAGTCGCTTTTCCAAATCAAGCAATAAAACTTCCGTTTCGGCCAACACCTCCACCCTCCGCTGCTTTTGCTTGTACACCGTCAAGCCGAACACCATACCCGCGACCGTCAACACCAAAACTCCCAGCCATTTCAATATCCGACACCTCGATGATTTTTTGTATCTGTCCCGCCTTTTGTCTGTCATCCAGCAATACGATTTTTTCAAAAACACCGCATTGCAGTGCCAAACGTATCGCAGGGCGGCGCAACGCTTCTTGTATATCACGGCAATGCGCCGTTGCAATGGCAGGAACACCCGCGTGCAGATTTTCGGTCATCGCCTCCACCTCCGCTAACGTTCCCAACTCGTCCACTAAAACAACGTCAGGTGCCAACGTGCGTACCGCCTGTAAAATACCTGTCGGTTTTGAAATAGATGTCAACACATCCGCATTCTCAAGGCCGCCCAAACCTGCGATTTCCCCACGTTCATCCACCACCGACACCCTATATCGAAACGGCGGTAGCGACAGCATCCGCGCAACGTCCCGCAGCATACTCGTTTTGCCCGATGACGGCATACCTGCAATCAACATGGACGGTATTCTTTGCAAAAACAACCCGCGCAGCGGTGCTGCACATCCGTCATGTCGTCCTGCAACGCGAATACACAAAGAGGTAATATCCCGTATGACCGATACCCGTCCGTTTTCTGTCACAGCCGTACCGGCGACACCTACACGGATACCGCCTTTAGCGGTTACAAATCCCTCGCGTAATTCTTCCATATGGCTATGTACGGAATAATCACAAGCCTTTAAAAAGGTTTTTTCTATGTCCGATGCCGTACAATATACCGTCAAAGGTCCCACCGCATCCGACAGTACCCCCTCCGTGTCCACCGTTTTTTCTGCCACACCGACCGACAAGGTCAGCAGACCGCCTCGACGCAGGCGAATCTCCTGTATTTTTCGCGCCTCGTCCAAAGAAATCCGACGCAAACTGCGTGCTAACCCATCAGGTAAAAGCTCTATCGCTGTCATAAATACCCCCACGCCTGTCCGCCTCCTTTGAGACAATGTATGTCCGAAAGAACGGTTTTAGAACAATACACATTGACATACTTACAGTTTTCGGGTAGAATGAATTGTCTGAGAACGGAGGTGACGGAAATGAA
>JAZSED010000068.1:0-4976 GCA_045531495.1 Acutalibacteraceae bacterium | reverse complement strand
ACCCGCGTCGGCTTGTTCAGCCAGACGGGTGCGATGTACGTGAAAGAAGTGTCTGCCAATGCTATTAGTACCCCCGTGGATGCGTGGGAAAAAGGTCCGCAGGTATTTAAGGCGGATTTTTCCGCCGCAACAGCTGACGGTGTGGCAATTCCCAATACGTGGGATGCCACCACCAGTGTGAATGTGTATAAAGACGCGTTGTGTTGGAACGGCGCTACCGCTAAAACCGACACGGCACATATTGCACTGAAGAAGGTAGACAACGTAAATGGTTTGTACTTGAGACCTGCGGATAGTTACGCTGACCATATCTTGCTGTTGCCGGATATGGGTACTGAAAACTATGCGATAACTGCAAAAGTAAAAGCGCTTACCGCGAACGGTACGTTTGGTATTGCTACCGAATTGACCGCGAGCCCGGGTGAGGCAACAGCGTTTACGGTGGGTAAGATTTCCACGCATAGCGACCCGTCGGTGTCTTTGGGCAGAAAAGTTGCCAATAAAGCCGTAGACACCAAGGTGTCCATCGCAAAAGCGGATTGGCCTATCGTACAAAACGGCGAATACGTATTGCAGGCAGTTTTCTGCAACGGTACGACCTATTTCTACATTGACGGCACGTTGGTGGGTGAATATCTTGGCGGTACCAGCGATAAGGTGCTTAGCCGTGTCGGCTTCTTCACCTGTGGCGGTACGTGGTTTGTAACCGATATTCAGGTAAACGTTGTTAAAGAAGAAACCGAAGACGTTGTTGAGGGTGCCCCGCTGTTCAAGGCAGATTTTTCCGCGGCAACGGCGGAAGGTGTTGCGATTCCCGAGGATTGGGATGCTACCACTTCTACGGGCGACACCTATACCAATCTTATTTGGAACGGCAGTAAGACCCAAACGGGTGTGGAAAACATCTCATTGAAGACATCCAACGGTGAAAACGGGCTATTTCTGTACCCCGCGCAGGCTATGTCGTATGCAGACCATCTTTTGGTGTTGCCTGCGTTGCAGAGCGAAGATTATGTGATGACCGTCAAAGTGAAAGAATCACTTGGTCGGGGTACACTTGGTCTGGTGACGGGTCTGACGTCGGATTACGCCAATGCGGATGAACTGATTATCAGTGCTATCAGTATCCACGGTGACCCCACTGTGTTTATGAAAAAACATGTGAGAACTGACAGCGTGAACGGCAGAGATGTGCAGGTGATTTCTGCTTCGAAAGCAGAAATGCCGCTTTCCAAAAACACCGAATATACCTTGAAGGCGGTACATATTGACGGCGTTACCACGTATTATTTAGACGGTGCGTTGATCGGCCAGATGAAAGAAACCGCAACGACCGCTATGCACAACCGTGTTGGCTTGTTTACCTGCGGCGGTATGTGGTTTGTCACCGAAATGACCGTAAGCGGTATTGCGGACGAAGCGCCGCTCACTATGCCCGGTGCCTCCATCCGCTATGCGAATCCCGATGGAACTGCTCTTGGTAAAGATGAAAGCGGTATTCGCTTTGCAACTGTTCTGGATAAAAACAGTCAGTTGTATCAGTTAGCAAGCGGGGAAGAAACCTATGTTTACAGCGAAGATGCGGCTGTGAAATTCGGTACGGTGTTACTGCCTACCGATATGTTAGAAGAAGACGAAGTGTTGACTGCCCAAACGCCTTTGGCTTTGGATGTTACCACCAAGGTTATCTACTCGCAGGATGCGGATACGCTTATGTGGATGACCACCTTGCTGAACATTCCGCAAACGCAGCTTTCTCGTTCGTATACGGCGCGTTCGTATGTGGAATACGAGACGCCGAGCGGTGTAGAGAGAGTATATGCGGAACAGATTGCTGCTTCTCCTGTTCACGTTGTGAACTTATTCTATCCCGAAGCAAACGACGATGTGAAAGCAAAGTTGGATGCTATTTATGAAGGTGTGAATGGGTATATGGGTAAAGATATGCAAAAGGTCACCTTTTCGGTGATGGGCGACTTCCATTACTGGTCGGGTAACAGTGTGTCTTCTCTCGCACATTTGGAATCGATGTTTGACCGCGCGGCAGCAAACAACTCTCAATTCATTATGCATATGGGCGATTTTTGTACCGACTACGTCGGTTCTCCCGAACTGTTTGCGACATATCTCCAAAATGAAGATAATTTGCCGGCTTACGGTCTGTACGGTAACCACGAACTGCAGAGTGCAGGCAACTCGATGGAAATTGTTACCCCGCGTTTGACCAATCAGGCGGATAACGTGGTATGGGGTACTGCAGACGGTAAAATCGCCGCAGACGGCAGTATCGGCTATTATTACTATGACATTGAAGGTTTCCGCTTCATCGTATTGGATACTAACTATTCAATGGATGCGAACGGCAATTGGGTACATAATGCTACCAACAGTTACGGTGCCAGCGGTGCCAATACCCATCATGACAACTTGGGTGATGTACAAAAAGCGTGGCTGATCAACGTATTGGATGACGCCGCCACCCAGAAAAAACATTGTTTGGTATTTTCGCATGCCAGCTTTTCGGATGATTGGTATCCGACCGACGAAGCGGCAGAAATTCGCGGCATCTTTAATGATGCTAACGAAAAGCAGGCGGGTACGGTTATGATGGTGTTAAACGGTCACCGTCACACCAACCATTCTGCAATCTATGACGGTATTCTGTATATGGACGTTAATGTTGTCAACCAAGGGTGGTGGCAATCTACGGGTACCGATCACTATACCGATGGTATGACCTACACCTATAACGAGTATGACAGTGAAGGTAACTTTATTGGTTCTACCGAAAAGAATCTCTCGACTATGGGTGAAACGGCACAAAGAACGTGGTGGTACGAAAGCCCGTTGAGTGCTGTAGTTACCATCTATAACAACGGCTATATTCAAATTGAAGGCGCGCAGACCGATTGGCTGTATGACGTTGTTCCCGCAGGCGCGGGCACCAACGGTGTTGAACCGTTTATTACTACCCAAAATGTATCTCTGTGGTAAAGGAGTGAATCAGATGAACAAGAAAACGTATATGCGTCCCGAGTTTGAGACGCACAAGATGCTTACCGAGGAAATTGCAGCAGGCAGCATACTCAGCGGTGGCATCCCCGATGTGGAAAACAAGGAAAATGAAGTGAATTATCCCAGCGGTTGGTAATGCGTTAAACAACATCTAAAAACATACCCCGCATTGTGTGGAGTGCGGGGTATGTTTTGTTATGTAGAGTGTTTTTGATGCCAAACATCTGGTTCGAAGATGATTTGATGGGCGATTTTTGTCGCCGATTTTAGTGGGGAACGACCCGAACTGTATTTCATACGGTTGTCTTGACAATACAGCCGACAGCACGATAGTAGTACGTTTGGACCGAGACATCGATGCGGCGATATCTGCTCGATATGGTACCGCTAAAATGGCAATGGACAAGTTTCAGTACGGAGGGGAATACAGTGAAAATAACAGCAGCAGAAATTGCCGACCGTGCTTTGCATAAAAGTCAAGTCGGCATATGGTATCTGGGACAAGAAGGCTTTTTGCTGAAGTGCGGTGACAAATATTTGGTAATAGACCCGTATCTCAGTGATTATGTAGATCGTCATTGTTGCCAATTTGTACAATGGGAACGGCAGTACGAACCGCCGATACATGCGGAAGATTTAACGTTCTTGAATGTGGTGCTTTGTACGCATACGCACTATGACCATGCTGACCCCGATACGTTAACAAAGCTGGCAAACAGTAATAAAGGGACACGTTTTGTAGTACCTGCACCCGCAGCGGAAACGGTAGCCGCGTACGGGATCGATGCCAATCGTATTATTCCTGCAAAAGCAAATGAGACGATTGTTGTGGATGGCTTTGAAATTATCCCAATACCGTCTGCACACGAAATCTTGCATACGGATGAAAACGGAAACTATCACGAGTTAGGTTATATTGTACGTGTGAACGGAAAAGCTGTTTTCCATGCGGGAGATATGTGTATGTACGACGGTTTGATAGAAACGGTAAAGCCTTTTGCTGTAGATATCGCGTTTTTGCCGATAAACGGAAGAGATTATTTCCGCAACCGTGACGATATTATCGGTAACTTCAACTGTGAAGAAGCGGTATTACTGGCTAAGGAGATCGGTGCTGGAATGTTGGTACCGATGCATCACGATTTGTATGCGGTTAACAAAGTACGTACAGCGCATTTTGTGGATGCTATTGAAACATGGGATGCTTACCGTCGGTATCATATATTCGCACCCGGAGAACTGTATATCATGTAAAGGAGTCTTGTTATGAAATGTGTTGTGATTGAAGCACCCAATAATGTACATTTAGATGACAGACCGTTGCCGCCTTTGCGCAAGGATTTTGCGCGTATCAAGGTGAAGTCGGCGGCGATTTGTGCGACGGATTTGGAAGTGGTGGACGGCAATATTCCTGCTAATTATCCGCTGATCCCCGGACATGAATGGTCGGGTGTAGTTAGCGAAGTGGAAAACCCGTCACACGCGGCATGGCTCGGCAAACGTGTAACCGGCTCAAATGATGTGGTTTGCGGTGTTTGTGAAGCGTGCAGAAGCGGTAATTGGCGCTATTGTAAAGATTTTGAGGAAATCGGCTTTAAACAGCCGGGTGCGTATGCGGAATACATTGACGTACCGGTGTACGGTCTGGTGGAACTGCCCGACGACTTACCGTTTGAATATGCGGCACTTGCAGAGCCTATGGGTGTTGCTCTTGGCGTGTGGGAAAAAGCACAGCCTGAATTTGGAAAGAACTGCCTTATTTATGGCGCTGGCTCCATCGGTCTTTGTTGCCTTTGTGTAGCCAAAGCGATGGGGATGCGGAATATTGTTGTAGTCGCTACTACGACCGACCGTCTCCACATTGCCCAACAACTGGGTGCAGATTATGTGATTGCTACTCGTGAACAGGATATATTTGAAGAAATGCAGAAAATTCATCCCGAAGGCAAGTCGGATCGTAG
>JAZSED010000111.1:0-16291 GCA_045531495.1 Acutalibacteraceae bacterium | reverse complement strand
GTTATTGACTTTCGCGCCGTTGCCGCCTGAACAAGCACACAAGTTAACAACCAAAACAAGCATTAAGAACAGACATACCGCAATTTTAATTTTTTTCATAATAATTCCTCGCTTTCTTAATATGTAACAAATTGTTACGTTTTTATTGTAACAAATCGTTACAATGATGTCAAGAGGTGATTTTTGTGGTGGGTTTAAAAGAAATTCGAAAACAATTAAATTTGAACCAGCAAAAAGTTGCTATCGATTTAAATATTTCGCGAGAAGCTCTATCGTATTATGAAAACGGCAAGCGAGAGCCATCCCTGGCTTTACTGTTGGCGATGTCACAGTATTTCAATGTATCGATAAATTACTTGATAACCGGAGAGGAATTTCAAAAACGGTAGTCCCCATAGGAAACAGAAAAGAGCAGACACACAAAATCGTGTGTCTGCTCTTTTTGCATACTGCATTTTAATCCATCTGCGATGTGTACAACTGATAATACGCACCTTTTTGTGCCATCAATTCTTCGTGAGAGCCGCATTCCTTTATACCGCGGTCGGCAATATAAAAAATACGGTCACAGTTTTTGATGGTGGACAAGCGATGCGCGATAATAAAGGACGTACGGTTTTTAAGCAGTGCCGCAATGCCTTGCTGCAACAGCCGCTCGGTCGCGGTGTCAATAGACGAGGTCGCTTCGTCCAGAATCAATATCTCGGGGTTGGACAGCAAGGTGCGCGCAAATGCTATCAGTTGCCGCTGTCCTTGAGAAAGGGTGCTGCCACGCTCGTTAACGGGGGTATCATACCCTTGCTCCATTGCCGTAATAAAATCGTGCGCGCACACCGCCTTTGCGGCGGCAATCACCTCTTCGTCGGTGGCATCCAGCTTGCCGTAGCGGATGTTATCCATAATGGTGCCGCTGAAAATAAAGCTTTCCTGCATCATAATGCCCTGCTGTTCGCGCAATGAACGCAAGGTTACCTTGGCAATATCATACTGTCCGTCCAGCAAAATCTGCCCGCCGTTTATATTGTAAAGACGACTGATGAGATTGACTATGGTGGTCTTGCCTGCACCCGTTTCACCCACAAGCGCAATGCTTTCCCCTGCTTTTACATCAAAGCTCAAATGCTCCAGCACGGGGATACCTTCCTCATAACCGAAGGTGACGTCCTTGAAGGTCACGTCCCCGCGGATTTTCGGCAAAACAGTCGCATCGGGAACATCGTCCACCGTTACGGGCTCGTCCATCGTTTCAAAAATACGTTCCAGATACGCAAGGCTGTTCAAGAATTGGTTATAAATGGCGGCGAGGTTGTTGACAGGTTGCCAGAATCTGCCCACATATTGCCCCATGGCGAGCAGTACACCAAAGGACACCATACTACCGCCCGTAAAATACACGCCCGCGATATACAGCACCGTAAAAGCGAGTTGTTGCACAATCTGCGAGGAGGTGGTGACGGTGGTGTTGATATAAATTTGTTTCATCCAGGAACGGTAACACGCATCCAACAGCCTTTCCTGTGTCGCTATCGCCTCTTCCTGGTGCGTAAACAATTGGCTGACACGCACACCCTCGATGTTCTCCGCTAAAAACGCGTTATAGTTGGAGTTTTTATTGGACGCAATCTGACCGCGCCGCCGCTGAATGGGGCGCAAAATAAATATCAGTAGTATAAACAGCGGCAAAGCAAGCATAGACACCGCCGCTAAACGCGCATTGGTGCGGAACATAAACACGGTGATAAACACAATATTAAACACGTCAATAATCATATTGACGATACCGTTTGACAGCATCGAGGAAACCTCGTTGACGTAGTTGACAACACGCACCAAGATTTTTCCGGCGGGGCGGCTGTCATAATACGAAAACGGCAGTTTTTGCAGATGCGCAAACAAGTCTTTGCGGATATCGAAAATGATGTTTTGGCTGGCGTGCGCCATCATACGGGAACGGATAACGGTCAGCACCGTGCTGATAACATTCACGGCAAAGAATGCCGCCGCCAACACCAAAAGCTGTCCCACATCCTTTTGCGGCACCGCCACATCTAACGCTTTTTGGGTGATTTTCGGGCCGAACAGCCCAACGATTGCCGCTACCGCGGACAACAAGAGGGACACCGACATCAACACGCGGTTGCGCTTTACATACCGAAAGGCACGTTTTAAATGTGCGAGGTTAAACGGGGTTTCCAGCACCTCGTCCTGGTCAAAGCGATTCCGTTTCATCAGCCCTCACCTCCCGCTTCCAAGCCGTTTTGCAATGCGTAGGTTTCGTAATAGTAGCCATTGTTCTGCAACAGTTGCTGATGGGTGCCCATTTCGGTAATTTTACCGTCCTGCAGCACCACTATGAGGTCAGCATCTTTTACCGAGGAAATACGCCCCGCAACAATCACCTTTGTGCAGGTGAAGGGCAGTTCCTTCAGCTGTTGCTGGATATATTTTTCCGTTTCCATATCCAGCGCTGAGGTGGTATCATCCAATATCAGTATGGAGGGACGCACCGCAAGCGCGCGGGCAAGCGCAATACGCTGCCGCTGACCGCCCGAAAGACCCACGCCTCGCTCGCCTACCACCGTTTCCAGCCCTTCGGGCATTTTTTTGGCAAAGCCCGCCACAGCGGCGCGGCGTGCAAAGTCTGACGCCTCCTCCTCGCTCATATCAAAATTACCGAACGCAATATTATTTTCAATGGAATCGGAGAACAAAAACACCTCTTGGGTCGCGGTGCCGATGTGAGAACGCAGCTCCTGCAGCTTCCAATCACGCACATCCGTACCGTCCACCAACACAGCCCCTGTTTTTACATCGTACAAACGGGCAATCAAATTGACAAGAGTGGTCTTTCCGCACCCCGTCGGCCCCATAATGGCAAGGGTGCCGCCCGCGGGAATATAAAACGAAATGTCGTGCAACACCTCTTTGTCTTTATAGGCAAAGGTGACGTTTTTAAAACAGATGTCCCCTTGCATGGTGGAGCGGGACAGCGCGTTGGGTTTATCGGTCACCCGTTTGTCCGCGTAATATATCTCCATCACCTTTTGCGCAGACGCGGAAAAGCGTTGCAGGTCATCCATATGTATACCCACGCTGCGAATCGGCACGGTGAGGGCAAAGGACAGGGTTGTGAACATAGCAAGTTCACCTGCGGTCAGTTCCCCCTGCATAATGAAATAGCCGCCCACAAACACAATGATGAGGGTCATCAGCACCACCAGCGACTCCATCAGCGGCAATACACGCAGCCACGCCTTGTTGATAGCCAGATGTATTTCGCGGAACGCTTCATTGCGCTTGCCGAACCGCTCGCGCTCGTAATCCTCCCGCACAAATGCTTTTACCACGCGGTTTCCCGCTATGTTTTCCTGTGCAGCGGTATTCATCTGCGCCATTCGCTCACGCATAATGCGGAAATTGTCCCGCACACGGCGACGGTACAGGGTGATAGCCACCATAGTCAGAGGAATCACCGCAAGCAATATGAGGGTCAGCTTCGGGCTGTAGCAGAAAAACAGCACAAATGCCGCCAGCAACAAGGTCAGATGGTCGGTTATTTGAAAAATGGTATATGCCATCACGTGACGGCAATAGTTAAGGTCGCCCTGCATACGGGTGATAAGGTCGCCTGTGCGGTAGGTGTCAAAATACCCGATGTCCTGGTACTGCAAGCGGCGGAACAGTTCGCGGCGCAGGTTTATCAGCATATTTTGTGAAGCCTCTTCCAGCATCACAATCATTCCGTGACGCGCACCAACCCGCACCACCGTCACTATGAGCATTGCCGATAAAATCGGTATCAGCGGCGCCGCGTTACCCGTCATAATAACATCGTCATACAAGCGAGATGTCAGCCACGGGTCAACAAGCTGCATTACGCTGGTTATCACGCTGATAAGCAACCCGAAAACCACCAAACGCAGATATTTTTTGTCTATATGCTTTAACAGCCACTTGATTTGAAACATAGGTCTACCCCCTGTTTTTCACAGTCGGTTTCGTAAAAGCTCTCTTCACCGCCATTATACACCTTTTTCAAAAAAATCAACCCCTTTTTTGTTCGGCAAATCCCCAAAATTAAAGCCCTTTTTTCGGCATTTTTCACAAGAGAAGGTAAACATTTTATAAACAAGCCGCCGGTTTTCTTGACGGCTTGGCAAACTAGCCGTATAATGTAGGTGCATTATAGGAAAGAATTGGGTGACAGATGTGTTAACTCTCAAAAACATTCATAAAATTTACACAGCGGGCGGCACCGACGTTGCGGCGCTCAAGGGCGTATCCCTCAACTTCCGCAAAAATGAATTTGTGGCAATTTTAGGGCCTTCGGGTTGCGGCAAAACCACCCTGCTGAATATCATCGGCGGCCTTGACCGCTATTCGGACGGCGATTTGAAAATCGGCGGCCGCTCCACCAAGGAATTCAAGGACCGCGATTGGGACACCTACCGTAACCACTCGGTTGGCTTCGTGTTCCAAAGCTATAACCTCATTCCGCACCAATCGGTGTTACGTAACGTGGAATTGGCGCTCACTTTGTCAGGTGTATCCCGCGCCGAACGCAGACGCCGCGCAAAGGAAGCGCTCGAAAAGGTAGGCCTTGGTGACCAACTGCACAAAAAGCCCGCGCAGATGTCCGGCGGACAGATGCAGCGTGTTGCTATCGCACGTGCGCTGGTTAACAATCCCGAAATCCTTTTGGCAGACGAGCCGACGGGTGCTTTGGATACCGCCACCAGCGTGCAGATTATGGAAATCCTCAAAGAAATCGCCGAAGAACGGCTGATTATTATGGTAACCCACAATCCCGATTTGGCAGAGCAATACGCCACCCGCACAGTCAAGCTCCTGGACGGTGAAATTGTGGCGGACAGCAACCCCTACGAGGAAGAAATGCCCGCTCCCGAAAAGCCCAAGAAGCGTAAGAAGGAAAAGCACACTTCTATGTCCTTCTTTACAGCACTTGCTCTGTCGCTCAATAACCTTATGACAAAAAAAGCGCGCACCTTCCTAACCTCCTTTGCGGGTAGTATCGGCATTATCGGTATCGCGCTCATTTTGGCGTTATCCAACGGTGTACAGACCTACATTGACGCGGTACAGGAGGACACCCTTTCCACCTATCCGCTGTCTATCGAAGCGGAAAACGTAGATATGTCCTCCCTGCTCACCACCCTTACGGGTATGCATTCGGGCGAAGGCGACCACGAAAAAGACCGCGTGTATCCCAACGCGGTGTTATACGACCTCATCAACACCATGAACTCGCTGGAAACCGATACCAATAATTTGGCGGCGTTCAAAAAATATCTGGACAGCAATCCCGAGGGCCTTAACGACCACGTCAGTGCCATTCGCTACGGATACGGACAAACCCTCAACGTCTTTGTCAAAGACCCCGAGGGCGCCATTGTGCAATCCGACCTGAACGAGCTTGTTGCCCGCATTATGGGCACCGATATGGAGGAAATGCAATCGTCCATACCGATGGCAAATATGATGTCCACAACCCCCGCTTTCTCAAGCGGCATGCAGTTGTGGGAAGAAATGCTCACCGAGAAGGACAGCGGAAAATTAAATCCCTTACTGTATGAACAGTACGATTTAATCTACGGCAGTTGGCCGGACGCGTACAACGAGCTGGTGCTGGTGGTAGACGCCAACAATGAGGTGGCGGACATTTGTCTTTACGCCTTGGGACTGAAAACCACCGAGGAGATGCAGGATATTTTAGAAAATGCATCCAGCGGCGAAGAAATCACGGTGGACAAAAGCGGTTGGTCATACGAAGATATTTGTAACCTGACCTTCAAAATGGTGTTACCCGCCGACCGTCTGCAAAAGGCAGAGAACGGCACCTTTGCCGACCTGACCGAAACCGAGGCGGGCCTCCAATATCTGTACGATAACGGGTTAGACCTCAAAATCACAGGTATTATCCGCCCGAATGAGGACGCGGTAGCGGCAATGATGAGCGGCTCTATCGGCTACACCTCCGCACTCACCGATTATATCGCGGAGAAGGGCAAAGACACCGTCGCATTAAAAGCACAGCTCGAAAAACCCGACGTTGACGTATTTACGGGCCTGCCGTTCAAAACGGACGATATGCAAGAGCCCACCGACAAACAAAAGGCGGCAGACATTACCGCCTATCTCAAGGGTCTATCCACCGCTAAGAAGGCGGAGATGCTGGTTACCATCCAAAGCACCCCCACCGACGCGTATGTCAGCGGTGCGGTAGAGCAAACGCTTGCCACCCTTACCCGTGAGAAGATTGAAACCATGATGGTTTCCTCTTATGCGGAGCAAATGGGTATGGACGAGCAGAAAATCAAGGAATACATCGCCGATATGGACGATGACACCTTGTTCGGCTATGTACGCGAAATGCTCAAGGAGCAGATTACCGCGCAATACGCCGAAGGGGTCAAAGCACAGCTTGCCAACCTCCCCCAAATGCAGTTGGCGGCCATGTTAGACGCGGCGTTACCCACCTATGACACCGCGACCCTGGTACGGTTGTACGACAACCATATGCCGCCCACCGTATCCGAAGCAACTTTAGCGGAAAACCTGAAATCTTTGGGGTATATCGACAAGGAAACCCCCACCTCTATCCAACTGTATGCCGCCACCTTTGCGGATAAGGATGCCATTTCGGATATTATTGCCAAATACAATGAAACCGCAAGTGAAGAGGATTATATCAACTACACCGACTACGTCGCACTGATGATGTCCTCAATAACCACCATTATTTCCGCGATTTCCTACGTATTGGTTGCGTTTGTATCCATTTCTCTGGTGGTATCTTCCATTATGATTGGTATTATCACCTACATTTCCGTGCTGGAGCGTACCAAGGAAATCGGTATTTTACGCGCTATCGGCGCATCCAAGCGCGATGTCTCCCGCGTATTTAACGCCGAAACCTTAATTGTCGGCTTTACGGCGGGCGCTATCGGCATCGGGCTGACCCTGCTTATCTGTTGGCCTGCCAACATTATCATTCAAACGGTCACCGAAATCCCCGACCTTGCCGCTGTCCTGCCGTGGAAGGCGGGTGTGGCGCTGGTCATTATCAGTATGATATTAACCTATATCGCCGGTCTGTTCCCGTCCCGTGTTGCGGCAAAGAAAGACCCTGTTGTAGCTCTCCGAAGTGAATAAAAATAAGGTGTGCTGTCCGCACACCTTATTTTTTCTTTTTGTTTATTCTGCCATCATACCGCTGATACCCCATCGGTTCATTCAGTCTCGGGTCTACCTCTCTATGGGTCTTTTCTGGCGGAATGCCCTGCGCGATTTCGGGAAATTCGTTGTCCGAATCGGCGGTGGGTTGGATGTTATAGGTGCCGTATTTATGCAACATTCCAAACACATCTTCGGGCATTCCCGCCACGTCCGCTACCGACATTTCGGTGGTTTTTAACTGCTCTCTTGATTTCTTTGCACTATCCTTCATACTATCACCCGTACAAGTATTCCCGAAAACAGAAAAACTCCCTATCGAATCCGATAGGGAGTTTTTGGCATTTTCTGATTATTTCGCTTTCGTAGCCGCTTTCAGTACAAACAGGGTGGCAACGGTCAACACAATGCCGATAGGCAAAACGATGAACCAGCTCTGTACGAAGCCTGCAACAATGTAGCAGACAAAGGAGATAGCCGCCACGGTCAGCGCATACGGCAGCTGGGTAGACACGTGATTGACGTGCTCACACTGCGCACCTGCAGAGGACATAATGGTGGTATCCGAAATGGGCGAGCAATGGTCGCCGCAAACCGCACCTGCCAGACACGCGGACATACCGATAATCATCAGTTCGCTGCCTGCAGGGAATACCGACAGCACAATCGGAATGAGGATACCGAACGTACCCCAAGAAGTGCCGGTCGCAAAGGCGATGCCGCATGCTACAAGGAAGATGATAGCCGGCAGGAAGTTATGTAACGCACCTGCATTGGCAAGCGCATTCTTTACAAATACATCGGATTCCAGCAGACCGGTCATATTTTTCAGAGCGGTCGCCATGGTGAGAATCAGGATAGCAGGCACCATCGCGATAAAGCCCTTGGGCACACAAGCCATCGCATCTTTGAAGGACACCAGACGGCGGGCAATCAGATAAATAACCGTCACAACCAAAACGAGAACGCCACCAAGCGGCAGACCGACAGTCGCATCGGTATTGCCGAAGGAGCCGATAAAGTCGCCGTTGTAGTCACCGCCGAAGAAGCCGCCGACGTAAACGAGCGCCAAAACGGCTACAACAATAAGCAGAACAATAGGCATAATCAAATCGATAACCTTACCCTTCGGGTTGCCTTCTTCCGCTTCTTCACCACCGGTGACAGCACCGCCGAAGGTAAAGAGGTCACCGTTAAGCGCGTTCAGTTCGTGCTTTTTCATCGGGCCGAAATCAAATTTCATCAACGCGATAGCAATGATAAACACGAAGGTGAGAAGCGAATAGAAGTTGTAGGGAATCGCTTTGCAAAACAGCGCGAGAGAGGAGATTTCTTCGCCGTTTGCACCCACAACACCGCTGGTATACTCGGACACCGCCGCCGCCCAGGAAGAAATCGGCGCGATCATACAAATCGGTGCCGCAGTAGCGTCGATGATGTACGCAAGTTTTGCGCGGGAGATTTTCTGCGCGTCGGTGACGGGACGCATAACGCTACCCACTGTCAAGCAGTTGAAATAGTCGTCGATAAAGATAAGTACGCCGAGCACAAAGGTGGCGAGCATCGCACCTACACGGCTCTTAATGTGGGTCTGCGCCCAACGGCCGAATGCGGCAGAACCGCCCGCTTTGTTGATAAGCGCTACCATCACGCCGAGCAGTACCAGGAACACGAAGATACCCGCGGTACCCGAAACAGCGTCGATAAGACCCGCCTGTACAACAGAGTCTACCGTGCCAACAACGTTAAAGTTGTTGTAGAACAAACCGCCTACAACAATACCCACGAACAGAGAGCTGTACACCTCTTTGGTAATCAGCGCCAGCACAATAGCTACCAGCGGCGGTACCAAAGACCAGAAGGTGGAAATAAAGGGGTTGGTTTCTCCTGCGCCTTCGGTGGCGGCGAATACGGTTACCGTAAATACCACCAAGAGCAACAGCGTGAAACCGAGAAGCAACCATTTTTTGTTTTGTTTCATCTTGGATTTCCCTCCACGTTTATTTTTCAAAAGAAAAAAGTCGCGGGAAAACGTCGCGACCTCTATCTTTGATGTTTTTAATATACCATATTTATACAAATTGTCAACATTTTTCTTGTAACTGTTGCAAAATGTGTGAAGGTGTGCTACAATCCGAAATTGAGAATAATTCTCAATTTGGAGGAATGGTTATGACCTACCGTACCGCACAAAAGCATATGCTCATCTCTTTTTTGCGAGAAAACGCCGACCAAGCCTTTACCGTAGAAGAATTAACGACGGCGCTCGGCGGCGAAAACGGGGTTGGGAAAAGCACGTTATACCGTTTATTGCCCGCCCTTGTGCAAACGGGCGAAGTAAAACGGTTTTATAAGGAAAATTCACGCAAAGCGGTATATCAGGCGGTGGGATGCCGTCATTGCGACGAGCATTTACACCTAAAATGCACCGATTGCGGCAGGCTGTTGCATTTGAACGATGACGCCTCTGCCGCTGTTTTACGAAACGTCTTACGAGACAGTCATTTTGCCGTGGATGAAAAGCAAACCGTGTTGTTTGGAAAATGCGCTGTTTGTCGCAGAAAGGATACCGTATGAAAAAACTGTTGTGCCTTGTTTTGGCGATGCTTATATGTCTCGGTCTTGTCGGGTGTAGCCACACCGACGCAGACACCGTAAAAATCGTGTGTTCTGCGTTCCCGCAGTATGATTTCTTGCGGGAAATCACCAAAAACACCGACGTACAGCTCTCCCTTTTACTGCGCCCGGGGCAGGAAAGCCACGATTATGACCCGTCTTCCAAAGACATTGCCGCTATCCACGCGGCGGATATGTTCGTATACATAGGCGGAGAGTCGGACAGTTGGATTGATAAGACATTAGAAACGGTAAACACCGAAAATAAAGCCGTCTTAAAGCTTGTGGATATGGTCGAGCCGCACCAAGAACACGAGGGACACGACCACGGCTACGACGAGCACGTGTGGACCGCTCCCCAAAACGCCGTCACTATTGCAAACGTGCTGTGTGAAAAGCTGTGTGCGTTAAATGCGCAAAACGCCGCTATTTACCGCAAAAATCTTTCCCTTTACCTGGACAAGTTGTTTGCCTTAGATGCCGCTTTCGAAAACACCGTAGCCGAAGGCAACCGTAAAACCATTGTGGTCGGCGACCGCTTTCCGCTTTTATACTTTTGCGAAGAATACGGTCTTTCTTACCACGCCGCGTTTGCGGGCTGTGCCGCCTCTACCGAGCCGTCCAGTGCGGACGTCGCCGCGTTGATTGACACGGTAAACGCGGAAAATATACCCGTTGTCTTCAAAATGGAAATGTCCGCGGGCGGTGTTGCCGCCACCATAGCGGAAAGCACGGGGGCAAAGGTCTTGACCTTTTACAGCTGTCACAACCTATCCAAAACCGACTTTGAAGCGGGCGAAACCTACCTCTCGCTGATGTATAAAAATCTTGAAAGCTTAAAGGAGGCACTGTCCTGATGCGTCTTATATTGTGCCACGACGTCGTTCTCGGTTACGAGGGCAGAACGGTGGTGGAGGACCTCGGTATGGAGGTACATGCGGGCGATTATCTGTGCATCGTCGGCGAAAACGGTTCGGGCAAAAGCACCTTTATGCGCGCGCTTTTGGGGTTAAAAAAGCCGATTGACGGGCATATTTGCTTTGAAAACGGGCTTTCCCGCCGTCAAATCGGATATATGCCGCAACAAACGGCGGTGGGCAGTGATTTTCCCGCCACCGTCAAAGAGGTGGTGCAATCGGGATTGCGCGGCGGCATATTTCGCCCGTTTTATACCCGCGCGGAAAAGGAAAAATTAGAACGCGCGTTCCGTTTGCTCGAGATTGAAGATATCAAGGATGCCGCATATAAATCCCTGTCGGGCGGACAGCAACAGCGTGTGTTGCTCGCTCGCGCGATGTGTGCCACCGATAAGCTGTTGTTGTTGGACGAGCCTGTAGCAGGCCTTGACCCCGCCATGACCGCGTCGTTATATGCCACCATTAAAAAACTGCATCAAAGCGGGGTTACCATTGTGATGATCTCCCACGATATTCCCGCCGCGGTCAAATATGCAACCCACATTCTGCATCTGCGCCGCCGTCCGCTGTTTTTCGGCACCGCCGCCGATTACGCGGCAAGTGAAGCGGGTAGGCGGTTCTTGGAAGGGGGCGATGCGGAATGAATACGGTTTTCTCAGAGCTTGCCGCCTTCTTCTCGTTGCCGTTTGTAAACAGAGCGCTATTGGTCGGCGGTCTTGTGTCGCTGTGTGCCGCATTGCTTGGCGTTACCCTTGTGTTAAAACGGTATTCGATGATAGGCGACGGTTTATCCCACGTCGGGTTTGCCGCGATGGCGATTGCCGCGGCGCTTAACGTGTTGGATTTACAGTTATTTATCGCTATCCCCGTTGTTATGCTCGCCGCGTTTTTACTGTTGCGTCTCGGCACGGGCGCGGGGGTCAAGGGGGATGCCGCCATCGGTGTCATTGCCACCCTATCCCTCGCTATCGGGTACATTTTCCTGTACCGTGCGGGCACCAACGTAGATATTTCCGCGTATATGTTCGGCAATATGTTCACCATTCGGGACACCGACGCTTGGGCTTCGGTGGGTATCTGCATTGCAGTACTGCTCTTTTATTTGCTGTTCTACCACAAGCTGTTTGCGGTTACCTTTGATGAAGCCTTTGCAAAAGCGGGCGGTATGCCTGTGACCGCATATAACACAGTGATTGCCGCCACCACCGCCGTGACGGTAGTGCTCGGCATGCGGATGATGGGCACCCTTCTCATTACCGCGTTGGTAATATTTCCCGCACTGACCGCCATGCGGGTATGCAAAAGCTTTAAAAGCGTGGTGATTACCGCCGCTGTCGTGTCCCTCACCTGCTTCTGCCTCGGCACGGTTGCCGCGCATTTTCTCAATTTCCCCGCAGGGTCTACCGTCGTGGTGGCAAACGGCATTGCCTTTGCCGTCTTCTCCCTTATCGGCAAAGTACGTAACACATAAAAAAACACGGTGTGCTGTGCACACCGTGTTTTTTTATCTGCCTACAGCGAGGGTGACGTCCCCGTTTTCGTGGTAAATAACCGCATCATAGTCGCGGTTTAACGCATCAACATACGCAAAGTAGTCTTCCTTACAGGTAAAGTACGGGTTATAGCCATCCACCGACGCTTTCGCTCTTGCGGCGTCGTTTTCCAGCAAGCGTTTGAGTGCTTCTACCTGCACCTTCGCGGAATCCACGCAGGCAATGGGGTCGACAAAGTAATCTTTTCCGTGTTCGGTGCCGCGTGCGCCGCCGACGTACGCGTGTACGGTAGGCATTAAGCTGCCGATGTCACCCATATCCGAACAACCCGCGTTCCAATAATCCAAACTGCAATCCTTAGTTTCCAGCACCTCATCCATGGCTTCCTCGAAAGCCTGCATTATCACAGGATCGGTAAGACGCGGCCATGAACCGGGCGTGTCGGTGATATGTACCTTCGCGCCGATAGATGCGGCAGCCGCCGCTATCGCACGGTCAATTTTCTTGTTCGCTTCTGCCACGGCGGGCATATTCGCGCCGCGCACGTAACTCTCCAACCTCACCGTCGCGGGAATGACGTTGACCGATGCACCGCCCTCAGTGATAATCGGATGCACACGGATATGATTTTTATCTTCAAAAGTTTCGCGCAGGGCGTTAATCGCCTGCAACGCAGTGGTTGCCGCGTATAGCGCGTTAACACCCTCGTGCGGCATACCGCCCGCGTGTGCCGCCACACCTTCAAAACGCACCGTTTTGGCAATAAGGCCGTTAGAGCCGCCATTCATATACCCACTATGCAACGGTCCTACCTGCGCGTGCACCATAAAGGCGAGGTCTACGCCGTCCAAATAGCCACGGCGTACAAATTCGATTTTACCGCTGCGATACCCGATAATACCGTCTTTACGCAACTGCAAACGGAACGCCAGCTCAATACCTTCTTCGGCAGGTACCGCGATAAGACGGATTTTGCCCGAGAGACCGTCTAAAGCACCGTCTTCTTTTAAAGCACCCGCAATACCGACCAAAGCCGCCACCTGCAACACGTGCCCGCACGCGTGCACAGCGCCTGTTTCCTTATCACACTCGGGGTGGTCGGGAATAATCAAACCGTCCATTTCGCCGAAAATGGCGACGGTCGGACCGGGGCGACCGGTATCGATATCTGCATAAAAGCCGGGAATATTCCCCGCCTCTACCACCGTATAGCCCAATTCTTCAAACTGTGTTTTAAGAAACGCGTGCGTTTTCCATTCACGGTAACCCGTTTCGGGATTTTCCCAAATGTACTGAAACGTATCGATAATGCGTTTCTCATGTTTTTCAACATACTGCCACATAATAAGCACCGCCTTTCTCTTACAGTATACTACCCGGTTTCAAAAAATACAACAAAAAAGACGTGCAACGCACGTCTTTTTTTGATATATTCCGATTCTTAGTTTTCGCTGAAGATAACGGTTACATCGGGATGTAACTGCAGAATAGAAGCGGGTACCTGCGGGTCGATAGGACCGAAGAACGCTTTTTCGAGAATATCCTTTTTGTTAGCGCCGTTGGCAACCATCAAAATCTTCTTCGCCTGCATAATGGACATCATACCCATGGTGATAGCGGTTTTCGGCACTTCATCTTCGCTTGCAAAGAAACGTGCGTTGGCTTTGATGGTGGATTCATCCAGCACCACTTCATGAGTGGCGGCGGTAAAGAACGCGTCCGGCTCATTAAAGCCGATGTGGCCGTCCACGCCGATGCCGAGCAGCTGCAGGTCGATACCGCCGAAGCCCTTAATCATTTCGTCATACGCTTCGCCTTCCGCTTTGAGGTCGGCGGCACAGCCGTTGGGAACGTGGGTGTTCGCCATATCGATGTTGATGTGGTTAAAGAGGTTATCGTTCATAAAGTAGCGATAGCTTTGGTCGTTGGAAACGTCCAAACCAACGTATTCATCAAGGTTCGCGGTGGTCACTTTGGAGAAATCAATTTTACCCGCCTTATTATCTTCCGCCAAGCGTTTGTAGGTGCCGACGGGGGAAGAGCCGGTTGCGAGACCGAGCACGCAGTCGGGTTTCATGATGACCTGCGCGGCAATGATGTCCGCGGCTTTGTTGCTGAGTTCTTCGTAGGTTTTGACAGTGATAAATTTCATTTTATCTTTCCTCCCTTAATACAATATTGTTTTGTGCCTTTATAATACAGTTTGCGGGGTATACACCACGCAACGCTGTTAACGGATATACAGAGGTGCCTTTGCCGATAACGGTGCCGGGGTTGATAACGCAACCGCAACCGACATCCGCACCGTCAGCTAAAATGCCGCCGATTTTACGCAGGCCCGTTTCAATTTTCTCGTCTCCGTGAATCACAACCGCTTTGCCGTCGGATTTGAGATTCGAGCAGATGGAACCTGCACCCATATGCGCTTTGTTGCCGAGTACCGAGTCACCGACATAATTATAATGCGGAACCTGCACCTTGTCCAGCAAAACACAGTTTTTGAATTCGCTGGAGTTGCCCAGCACACAGCCGCTGCCGGTAATGACACTGCCGCGGATATAGGCACCCGGACGGATTTCGGTACCGTGACCGATAATCGCAGGTGCTTCAATGGTAACAAAATCTGCGATTTTCACGTCCTTGCCGACCCACACACCGGGTTTTAGCTCGGTGAAATCGGGCAAGCCTTTTTCGATAAGCGCCAGAATATACTCCTTGATTTTCGGGAGCATTTCCCACGGATATTCCGCACCGTCAAACAGGTCTTTCAGATACGGTACGTTACATTCGTAAAGGTCTGCGGTTTTTACAAACTTAGTCACAAGTATGGCCCCTTTCTTTTAGTACCTTAACAATTCTGTCAGCATACTGCTCACAGAGCTGTTTTGTTTCACTTTCAATCATAATGCGCACAACAGGCTCGGTGCCGCTTTGCCGCAACAGCGCCCTGCCGTTGCCGTCAATGAGGCGGCGTACCGCTTCCAGCTCTTTTTGGACCTCGCTGTCTGCCGCAACCGCCCTTTTATCCTTGACGCGGATGCTCACAACGTGCTGCGGGTACAGCATCAACGGCTGTACCAGCTTGCCGAGGGTGGTTTTGCGGTCACACATCTCCTCTACCACCATAATGGCAGACAGCAGACCGTCACCGGTTGTGGCGTACTTTTTAAGAATAATATGCCCCGTTTGCTCGCCGCCTAAACTAAAATCGTTATTCTGCATCGCTTCGTACACAAAGCGGTCACCAACGGTGGTCTGTTCACATTCGATGCCGATTTTTTTGAGAGAAGCAAAGAAACCGCTGTTGGACATCACGGTAGCAACCACCGTATTGCCGTTTAGCATACCGCGGGACTGCAGGCGTTTGGCAAGGACATACAATATCGCGTCACCGTCCACCACGTTCCCGTGTTCATCCACCGCAATACAACGGTCGGCATCGCCGTCAAACGCAAAGCCAACGTCCAGGTGCTGCTCTTTTACCAGCTCGCACAGCTTTTCCATATGGGTAGAGCCGCAACCGTTATTGACGTTTAACCCGTCGGGTTCCACACCCAGCATTACCGTCTGTGCGCCCAATGCATTGAACACCGCTTTGGCAATGGTCCACGAAGCACCGTTGGCACAGTCAAGACCGATGCGCAGATGCTTATAAGAATTCGAAGCCAGCGAAATCAGATACCCCACATAACGGTTTCTGCCCGAAATATAGTCCACGATACAACCGATACGCTCTTTGCGCGCCAACGGCAGGTCCTTGCCCTGTATGCCGAGCACCGACATATCTCCGTCAATATACGCCTCGATCAGCGCGGTGGTTTCGTCATCCAGCTTTTCGCCGTATTTGTTAATCACCTTAATACCGTTATCATAAAACGGATTATGGGACGCGGTAATCATAATACCGCAGTCAAACGCATCCTGACGGGTGACGTAGGATACGCTGGGGGTAGTGGTCACATGCAGCATATACGCATCCGCACCCGAAGCCGTAATACCTGCCACAATGGAATACTCTAACATATAGCTGGAACGGCGGGTATCCTTGCCTACCACGATGCGCGGACGGTA
>JAZSED010000053.1:0-7150 GCA_045531495.1 Acutalibacteraceae bacterium | reverse complement strand
CCTTCGTGGGCAGAAAACCCGAGGAATTTGATATCAATACAAATGATAATTATATCATTGGTGTAGACTTCCATATGAACGGCATTTTGGTGGTACTGTGTGATTTGAAAGGCAGAACCGTCAAAAAGTATACGGCATCCTTTGAAAAACGGACGAAGGATTGTGCACTCGACACGCTGTACAGCTTGTTGGAACGCACGATAGCAGAAAACAGCAGTAAGACCATTACGCACATTGCCATCGCTATGCAGGCAGAAGTAGATACCGAAAAAGGTATCGCCGTACGCAACAACATGATTGAGGGTTGGTACAACGTGCCGATTTGTGAACTGCTTAAAGCGCGTTTTCAAAAAGAAGTGTTCGTATTGCATGACCCTGACTGTTTGCTGCATACCGAGTGTTATTGTGGACAACTGCGCGGCAAGCAAACGCAGAACGCGGTTTTGCTCCGTATTGACCACGGTGTCGGTATCGCCGCTGTACTTAACGGAGAAATATACAGGGGCTCTAAAGGTGCCACCTGCGAAATCGGCCCCACTGTCATCCCGAAAGACAATGATAACGGTTGGACACGGTTGCATGACGTGGTGGTAAGAAAAGCTGTTGAACGTGCGTATGCACGTGAAAATGGGCAATGGGTTGGTTTTGATACGATCGTTGCTTTTGGCAGAACGGGGGACACGGTAGCAAAGAATGTGTTCAAAGAGTGTGGTCGTGCAATAGGTTACGCATTAGTGAATGCCATTTATCTCCTCAATCCCGAAATGGTTATTCTGTTCGGCGAGATCGCGGAATGTACCGATCTATATCTCGATGAAACGGTACGGGTACTGACCGAAATGCTCGGCGATAAGGTGCCTGAGATCGTGGTTTCCAAGTTGGATGACGAGGGCGCTGCTATCGGTGCGGCGCTGTTTGCGGCAGATTTGATGATTGATAAAATGCAGTTCTCTGAATAATTTTTTGAAAAAGATGACCCTCTTTGCAGTTATTTTTTATCACATTTTATCAATTATTGATATTATTGAAAATAATATAAGCTAATATAAACTAAGTAACAGCGTCGTACTTTCGGCGGTTACAACTTTGGGAAAGGAAGTGGACCTTTGGTTTCGCAGTCATTAAACGGATATTGGGAATACTGCATAGGGAAGGGCGCATATACACAGCAGATTGTCCCGTTTTCGACCATCCCCGTGGGGCATTCCGAGTGTCGACGTTACTTTGACGTAATTACGCCTTTTGAAAAGGTGTTTTTGCAGTTTGATGGCATTACTTACGCCGCAAAGGTGTTTCTGAACGGCGTGGAAATAGGCGAGATGTTGCCTTACTGTGAATACCGTTTCGATATTACGGATACGGTACAGCCGCACGGGAATCTGCTGGAGGTGCTGCTTGAGGATATCACGCCTGTGTTTGGGCCGACGGCAGGTTGGGAAAATTTCAGTGGTATTATTCGTAACGTAACGGTGTTGTATGCGGCTGAAAACTACATACAAGACGTCTTTTTCCATAGCACGTTGTTAAACGATTATACCGACGCAGAGATTATTGTGGAAACCCGTGAGGCACTGCAAAACGATGCGGTGTTCGAAATAAGCCTTTCAAAGGGCGGCGATGCGGTGCTCTGCTACACACAGGCAGCGGGAGAGCCATTCCAACCGCACGTACTGGAAAACGTATGTCTGTGGTCACCCGAAGCACCGCAACTATATAAACTGTGTGTACGACTTATGGAAAACGGTAAAGAGGTAGACAGTTATTGTTCTTTCGTCGGTGTACGCGAGTTTTCGCATGACAGACATCGTTTTCTGCTCAACGGAAAACCGATATTCTTAAAAGGTGTGTGCAAACACGAAATGTTTGGGGATAGCGGTCATTGTCCGACAGAAGAACAGATGGAACAGGATATGCGGATGATAAAGGAAATCGGCTGTAATTTCGTACGATTAGTACATTATCCGCACAACAAGAAAATTTTAGAAATAGCGGACCGTTTGGGATTGATGGTTTCGGAAGAACCGGGGTTGTGGTGGTCGGATACCGCCAATCCGCAGATAAGCGCAGGCAGTCTGGAAGTGTTGCGGCGAACCATTCTACGTGACCGCAATCACCCGAGTATCGTTTTCTGGCTGTCCTTTAACGAGTGTAAGTTTACCGAAAAGTTTTTGGTGGACAGTGCGCGTATTTGCCGTGAAAACGACCCGACCAGAATGGTATCGGGTGCCAACTGTATGAGTAACGAAGATACCAAGAAATTTTACAACATCTGCAACTTCGATTTTTATACGATGCATCCGTATGCACCGAGTTTTGAACGGTCTATGGTATCTGCACAGTATCTCAACGATAAACCGCTGTTGTTTACCGAATGGGGCGGGTACTACGTGTACGATAATCCCAAGCTCCTGTCTGAGTTTATCGACGAGATGAATACACTGTATCTCGCCAATTCCGATGAAGGAGCGCTGGCTGGCGCTTTCTTCTGGTGTTGGGCGGAAGTGAAGGACTTTAACCGCGGCAGACCTGCCTGTATCGACGGAAACCTAAGTGAGGGTTTGGTGGATATTTACCGCCACCCCACCATGATATTCGACGCTTTTAGCGCGGCGATACAGAAAATCGGAAAACCGCAGCAACAAGCGGATTTTTGGTATGAATCCGTCGGAGAAGCGGTAACGGGGATGCGGCCGCTCTCCAATGACAGTAACCCTTCTGCTTTTGATGCATTGATGAAGGACGTGGCAAGTTTTGAAGGCTCCCGTCCTTCAATACGCCGCAGGGTGCTGCAATACGGTCCCGTATTGCAAGGAGTTCCGTTGCTTGACGACGTTCCTGCTGTGATCGATGACGGTACCACCGTGAATTATACCTGTGGCGGCCATAGTGTAGAAAAGATTACTGTCATCGGTCTGGTGAGTGCGAAAAAAGGGTATCCGCTTTACGGAGAATACGGGGAGGCCGTTGCCACCTTGCAAATGCATTTCGCAGACGGAAGTAAAAAGGAGTACATTTTCAGAAACGGTGTAGACGTGACGACGGTATTTTCCACCAAAGAATCGTCCCGTATCAACCCTGTTGCGGAAACCGCCTCTCGTGTTGCGGAGTTCGGTTATGACAGAAACTTTGAAAACTACGTTATTCATTCGTTGCAGTTGAATACCGACACAGATGTACCACTTACATCCGTTTCGGTAATTTCTGCCGATAATGGATATGGTTTATTGCTTTACGGCATTCTCATTTAACATATTTCCATTTTTTACCGATAGCCGCACCGTTTGGTTTTCATTATAATGAAAGTACGGCAAACACGGTTAACCGCACCTCTCTCTCCGGCAAGTGCAATTTAGAGCAACTTGCATTTTCGCGGTTATTCTTTGTTTCCTGCACACCTTTCAATCTAAGGTGTGCAGGAAACGGAGAGCGGCAATACCTAAAAGACTTCTGAAAGGGAGAATCTTATGAGTAACAGTATTCACGGAATAGGCAGACGGGTAGGGGCAACGCTTTTGTGCCTTATCTTCCTATGTGGAACGATTATGAGCACCGTTGTATTCCCGATCGCTGAAACACAGAAAGCCGTTAAGAAATTTACGGCGGATTTTTCTGAACTTGCACAGTTGGTGCAGGCAAGCGGCAAGAGTTTTAACGGCGGACGCTACCTTCCGAGTGCTACCGACAGTACTATCAACACGTGGGTAAGCGAACGTTTTTCTCTCTACTATGCCCGCGAGAGTTTTTATACTGCGCGCGCACATCTTGGACAGCCGTCTACGGAGTTTGATACGGGCGACCGTAACACCTGGGGCGGTACATCCTGGTGGGAGATCGGCGAGGACGGTACGCTGTTCAGACATACCGACCAAGACGGCGACACCGCTACCAACGATGTGAAAACGGGCGGCGAGATGCTGCGTAAAGCGGATCTTCTCATTGTGAAAGACGCTTTCGGCGAAAAAGCCAAATTGCGTAACTTCGTCGCAGAATATACGGTTACCGATCCGTTGCACAATAAAGGTGCCGTTGTTCTTTTGTTCCGCGGGAACACGGAGAACGGTATCTTCGGATGGGATTGGGACACCAGTAAGCACGCGGTCAATAACAGTCAACAGATGGTCATGGTCGGCGTGGACGACAGCGGCAACACGGGTGTTTCGGTGATGGGCGCACGCAAAGCGGTGCACTATACGCAGTTGGACACCTACTTGAACGCGATGAACAGCGTCTCCGCGTACAAGGTGACGGTTCGTGTGGTAGCAGATACATGTACCGTGACCATCACTTCCACTGACGGAAATACCACCTATCATACGGCGGAGTATGCCTTAACCATTCAGGGTAAAGGCGAGCTTGCCATCGGTGTCACCAATACCGAAAAGGGTATCAAAGATTTTACGGTCACTCAACTGAATAATAACGGTAATCCCGTAGACTTCGGTACCGATAAAATAGCGTCGGAATATGACGACGGTACGAAACGGTTTATCGCTGATTTCGCAGAATTGCGTGACGTGGTGAATACTGCCGGTAAGACCTTTACAAACGGCCGTTATATGTCTGTTTCGACAGACGATACTATCAACATGTGGGTCAACGAGAAATTTGACCTTTACTATGAGCGCGAAGACCTGTTTGTTGCACGCGGCTATCTTGGCCAACCCTCCACGGCATTTGACACAGGTGACCGCAATACTTGGGGCGGTACTTCCTGGTGGGAGATCGGTAGTGACGGTACACTTGTCCGCCGTACCGATCAGGACGGCGATGCGGCAACCAGTGACGTGAAAACGGGCGGTGAGATGCTGCGTAAAGCGGATACGCTCGTTGTAAAGACTGCGGACGGAAAAGCGGCACAGCTGAAAAACTTTGTGGCGGAATATACGGTCAGTGATGCGTTGTTGGCAAGAGGTGCTACGGTGCTTTCTTTCCGCAGCGTTACCAGGGGAAACATCTCCTCTCGTGATAAAGGTACATACGGTCCTGAAATCCGTGCAGACCAGCAACTGGTGGTTATCGGTACGGATGCAAACGGGGATGTCGGTATTTCGATCATCAGTACTCCGCAAACTGCACAATATAAAACTTTGGATACGAAGATAGACAGTATTAACACTGTCAATGAATATAAAGTGCGAGTAGAGGTTATCGGTGATAAATGCACCGTAACCATTACCACGGTGGATGGACTTACACAGTACTATAAGAGTGCCGCAAGCACCTTGACCATTAACGAGGCTGGCCACCTATCCTTGAGCGTTACCAATACTGAAAAGGCAATCGGGTATCTTGTGGTGACTGAACTGGACGAAAACGGTGACAAGGTGGATTTTGGTACCACAACTGCCGCGTGTGCCGCACCGTCCTACACGGATGATACTGTGCGCTTTGAAGCAAACTTCAGCGAACTACAGGATATGGCGGATGATGTGGGATACGCATTCCCGAACGGCGCGTACCTGCCGTCGGAAGCGGATGCTGCCACTGCACAGTGGATAAACTCCCGCTTCGCATTGTACTATAACCGTGAATCGTTCTACGCCATGCGTGGACATCTCGCACAGTTCTCCTCTGTAATTGATGCGACTGAACAGAATAACTGGGGTGGCACTTCCTGGTGGGAGATAGGTAATGATGGCACCTTACGGCGTCATACCGATAAAGACGGCGATACTGCCACCAAAAAGGACGTGCAGACAGGCGGTCAGATGCTGCGAAAAGCAGATATGCTGGTAGTCAAGACCGCAGACGGCACCCCTGCGACACTCAAAAACTTTGTGGCGGAATATGCCGTGACCGATACGCTTTTAGCAAAAGGCGCGGTTATACTTTCTTTCCGCAACGACAGTAAAGGTTTCGTACAAAACGACAGTAACAGCATATATGCTGATCAGCAGGCAGTGATCATCGGCGTAGATGCTACAGGTAAAGCGGGTGTTTCGGTTGTCGGAACGGCTACAAGTACCGATTTCACCACGCTCCGCACCTACGTGGACGCTCTTGACGGTGCTAACAAGTATAAAGTGGTCGTGCGTGTGGTAAACGACGTTTGCACCGTCACCATCACCTCTATGGACGGTACTGCGTACTATACGAGCGCAGATATGCCGCTCACTATACAGGATGCAGGCTACCTTGCTATCGGTGTTACCAACACCGAAAAGGCACTGAACTATCTCACGGTCACCGAACTGGATGACCAAGGTCAAGCGGTGGATTTCGGTACCGCTACCGAGGTGACACCTGCCTATACCGACGGAAAAGTACGTTTTGAGGCTGATTTCGGCGAATTGCGGGACGAAGCGGACAAAGCGGGAGCTTTATACGTGAGAGGCAGATATGCTTCGACCGAAGCGGACACCGCAATAAGCGCATGGATGGATCAAAGATTTGATCTGTATTATACCCGTGAATCTGTGAACGCTGATCGCGCTTATTTGGGACAGCCGTCTTCACAGTTTGATGCGGATGATAAGAGCACCTGGGGCGGCATCTCCTGGTGGGAGGTATACGTAAACGGCTTGCTCATCCGCCGTACCGACAGTGATGCGTATGCAGGTACCTATGACGTACAGACGGGCGGCGAGATGCTGAGAAAAGCCGATCTGCTGTTGCCCAAAACCAGTGACGGCGCGGTGGCACAGCTCACCAACTTTATTGCCGAATATACGGTGGATGACCCGTTGCTGTCCAAAGGTGCAACGATACTTACCTTCCGTAACAGTGAAAAAGGTAATTTCTTCACCTATGACGGCGGGCAGACCTTCCGCAACACCTGCTCGATGGTGGTGGTCGGCATTGACAATACGGGTAACCCCGGTGTATCGGTGATCGGCACTGCGGCACAGCGCGATACATCGCATTATACCACGCTGGATACCTACGTAGACGCCCTGCGCGGTGTGACAGCGTATAAGGTGAGTGTCAAGGTGCTGAATGACACCTGTACGGTTACCATTACCTCTCTTGACGGTAAACAGATCTATTATACAAGTACAGCACCCCTTGACATCACTGCGAAAGGGTATCTGGCGTTCGGTGTGACCAATACGCAGAAATCGCTCGGCAAAGTTACTGTTACTGCGTTGGATGATTTCGGTAATGTTGTGGATTTTGGATGCCCGTGGGATAAGTCGGATCGTAGCCATGT
>JAZSED010000121.1:0-6717 GCA_045531495.1 Acutalibacteraceae bacterium | reverse complement strand
CCGCACGCGCAGAGCAGTTAACGTTAGAACAGTTTGCGACATTGACCAATCATTTAACCACAACTGACGCACTCGAACCCGCCTAAAGCGGCGTGTTTCAAGTCGGATCGTAGCCATGTCGTTCTGTGAGCCAAGGAGTTGTTAGTCTCTCTTGTCTTCCTAAGACCGCTTGGCCTCCGACTTCCGCACGCGCAGAGCAGTTAACGTTAGAACAGTTTGCGACATTGACCAATCATTTAACCACAACTGACGCACTCGAACCCGCCTAAAGCGGCGTGTTTCAGGCGTTTTGTGGTTTGACCTTCATTGCAAGGTGACAGGGGGATTCGTATGAAATTAACACAACAAAACATTCGTATGCACGGGCGCGTGCCGTTTGATGCAGATGGCAACGCCGCACTTTGGTGGAGTTTTGCGGGGTTTTCCTTCCGTTTTTGCGGTACGGGATTTTCCCTTTCCGCCACATTTGCCGATGAACAGCCCGCGCACTTGGCGTTTATCATTGACGGCATCACCGAAAAACGTGAGATAAACGGGGAAGACACCTTCACCTTTACGGTGAGGGACGGAGAACACACCGTTTTTGTGCGCCGTGCATCTAACCGTGCGGCATCCGGTGCGGTTAGCATAACCGATTTGTCGGTAAACGGTACCCTTTTGTCTCCACCTGCCGAAAAACAGATGAAAATCGAATGTATCGGCGACTCTATCACCTGCGGTTACGGTATTTTGGGACTGCCGTCCCACGCGTATGTTTCAGCGGAAGAAGATGCCACTATCAACTACGCCGCGCTTCTTGCCGCGCATTTTGATGCCGAAGCACGGTTTATCAGTATGTCGGGACGCGGTATTGTACATAACTGCGACGGCAGTCAAGGCAATCTTATCCCGCAACTTTTCAACCGTTACGGCAGAGGGGTAAATACCGCACCGTTTTTGTTTGATGATGGGTTTACCCCCGACGTGGTGGTGGTAAACGCAGGCACCAACGACGTCGGCGGCAAAACCACCGACACCGAAATGACCACCGCCGCCGCTTTGTTTTTACGGGATATTCGTACCCGTTATCCGCAAGCGAAAATCGTGTGGACCTACGGGATGATGAACACAGCGCTTATCCCTGCATTGCAAAAAGCGGTGGATACAGTGCGCCAAACCGATAAAAACGTGTGGTTTATGCCTACCACCCCCGTGTATGAACACACGGGCGAAACCGGCCCGCAAGGGCACCCCGGCATTTTAGGTCACCGCCGTTTAGCCAAGGAATTGATTGGGTTTATGGAAAGGGTTTTGTGATGCTTCCGCAAAGAAAGCGTAATCGTCTAATACAATATGATTACAGTACACCACATACCTATTTTATAACCATTTGCACCCATAAAAAACAATGTGTGTTTGGGAAAATTCAAACAGGCGATATTTTACATCCGCCAAAAATGATTTTGTCTGCTGTCGGGGAAATCGCTTTTGAAGAAATTCAGGGCATTGAAAGACATTATGAAAACATTTTTATAGACCGCTTTGTAGTTATGCCCAACCATATACATTTGCTTATCCGAATAACGGAAAGGATAAATCCTTTCCCTACAACCAAGTGTTACGATATTCCCAATGTTGTTGGAAAATTCAAAGCAGCAGTCACCCGCCGTGTAGGGGAGGCATTTATGCCTTCCGCGCCTCTTCGTATTTGGCAAACATCGTTTCATGACCATATTGTTCGCGATGAAAAAGGATATGCCAAAATTGCAGAATACATTGAAAATAATCCTGCAAAATGGAAGGAAGATTGCTTTTATATTCCATAAAAAAACACCGTGCGTTGCACGGTGTTTTTTGGTTTATCTTTTCACTTCAAATTTCGGTTCACAGGTGGTGTGAATACCTAACGCCTTATACGTCTTTTCGTCCACACGGGATAAAATGACGGTGAAATGCGCGTCACTGCCGCGCAATTTTTCGATTTGCTCTAAAGCACGCGCCGCGTCTGCCGAATGGGTGGAGCTGATGGACAGCGCTATCAGCACCTCATCCGAATGCAAGCGCGGGTTTTTGCTATGCAGGTGGCTTACCTTCAAATTACAGATAGGCTCCAGCGCCACAGGGCTGATAATATCCATCTCCTGGTCAATGCCTGCCAATTTCTTCAGCGCGTTGAGCAACGCCGCCGCCGCCGCACCGAGCAAGGGGGTGGTTTTCCCTGTTACCATACTGCCGTCGGGCAGTTGAATCGCTCCCGCGGGCGCACCCGTCATTTCCGCTTTTTCAAGCGACTCGGCTACCACGGGCAAAACATCGGTGGTTACCTCTGCGCGGTTTAACAGCAGCTCCATTTTGGAAACCGCCGCGCCGTCACCTGCCGCACGCTTATCCTCCACAGCGGTCTGGTAATACCGTCTTAAGATTTCCTTGCGCGCCGCTTCGCACACCGCATCATCATCCACAATACAGTACCCCGCCATATTCACACCCATATCGGTGGGCGAATGGTACGGAGACGTACCTTGAATCTTTTCAAGCATAGCGCGCAACACAGGGAAAATCTCCACGTCGCGGTTATAGTTAACGGTGGTCTCGCCGTACTTTTCCAGATGGAACGGGTCTATCATATTCATATCGTCAAGGTCTACCGTTGCCGCCTCGTACGCAATGTTAACAGGATGCTTGAGCGGCAGGTTCCATACGGGGAAGGTCTCAAACTTCGCGTATCCCGCTTTGATACCGCGTTTATATTCGTGGTAAAGCTGGGAAAGGCAGGTCGCCATTTTACCGCTGCCCGGACCGGGGGCGGTCACCACCACCAGCGGTCGCACCGTTTCCACATATTCGTTTTTACCGTATCCTTCGTCGCTCACAATACGTGCTACGTCCGACGGATAGCCGACAATGTTGTAATGCAGGTAGCTGGCTACGCCGATTTCCTTCAAACGGCGACGGAACGCGTCTACACCGCTTTGTCCCGCGTAACGGGTGATAACCACACTGCCGACGTACAAACCGATTTCGCGGAACAGGCCGATAAGGCGCAGTACGTCCTCGTCATAGGTGATACCGAGGTCTCCGCGCACCTTGCTTTTTTCAATATCTCCCGCGTTGATGGTAATAATGATTTCCGCTTCCTTGCTGAGCTTTAACAGCATCCGCAGCTTACTGTCCGGTTCAAAACCCGGCAACACGCGGGATGCGTGAAAATCGTCAAACAGCTTGCCGCCGAATTCGAGATACAGTTTTCCGCCGAATTGGTCAATACGGCGGCGAATCTGTTCGGATTGCAGTTGCAAATATTTATCGTTATCAAATCCTTTTTTCATTCCGCATCCCTCCTTTAAAAGATTGCGCTGATAATCGAAATCAGCGCGGTGCAAAGCACCAATACTAACAAGGTAAACGCCGACAGTACACCGCCTGTGATGGCGACGGCAAAGCAAACGAGTGCCGCCAACCCACCGCAGGTGATTTGCGTTATCATCGCGGCAAGACCGCGGCGGCGCAACCGTTTACAGCCGCACAACAAAACCGCCTTGCTTGCCACAGAATCGCCCACAGCGGCGCCCGCCGAAGCCTTTTCATCCTCGTCACGGCGCAGGCGGTCATACAGCCTGCCCGCAGACGCGGTGAGCAAATCAACATAATAGTCACTCAATTCAAAGCCCGCGCAAAGGCTGTCCTCTGTCACATTCGGGTCTAACGAACGGATAAGCAGGGAAATACCTGCATCCTGTATGTCGTGCAGTGCGTCTGCAATCGCAGGGTCGGTCACGTAGCTGATAATAAACATCGCGGACAGCTCTCCCGCTACCGACAGGTACACCAGCTCTCTGCCGTCCTTCTTGTATTTACGCTCGTAGTCACCCGACGGGGTATCCACGCCGTGATTTTCCAGCAACTTACGGTTACCCACCAGCACACGGTGGCCGCCGACCCAACCCGAAAAGCCCATATCCTGCTCAAACACCAGGTTCTCCACAGGCGGTAAAATCTCGGTTTTTTCCTGAATCACACGCAAAAACAAACCGCAAAGCGGACCATCCGAACGAATAGCCACCGCGGCGGCATCGGTCAGTGCTTCATCAATACGGGTGTTGCCGAACAAGCGCATACCGTGCAGCATCACGCTGTCCTTAAGATACACATCCGAAACGTCAATAGCCACGCCGTGCAACGAGCCGAAACGTTCGGCGGCGGCATACCCGCACACCATATTGCCGTTTTTCAGCTGATGCTTACATTCGCGGTACAGCGGTAACCCTAACGCGAGCGATGCCGCAGGCAGGGTGACACACAAGGTTGCCGCCAACGCATAAAAGAAATTCCAGAAATCCGCCGAGCACACGGCAGACACCACCGCCACCGCAAACGAAACGGCAGCAGCACAAGGGATATATCGTTGCAGCACCTCATCATAGCGGTCGCGGATATAGGAATTCGCCATAAAATCATCCAAAAACTTTGCGGGGCGGAAATATGCCACACGCGGCACACCCGTCACCACCGCGCGGCGGCCGATTTCAACAGCGGTGCGCTCGTCCTCAATAAGCGCCGCCGCTTGTTTTTCGCCGTCCTGGCTGACAAAGGTAAAATTGCGTAAAATACGGGCGTTTCGGCACATACGGCCGATACCGCACAGCAGCAACAGCATCGCCACCGCCGCCGCAAGCAGCTTGGCATCTCCCGTTTCCACGGCAGGCAACTGAAACCACAAAGACACCGTATGTAACCACGCGGCACCGAATGCAAGCGCAGGTACGGTATCCACCGTCAGCTTACGGCGGATAATCGCCTGCGCACCGTCACGCAGCATAGGTAACAACAACAATCCCATGGCGGTCAACGCCGCGAAATTAAACAGTAAAAACAGCGCGGGCATAATGGTGGGCTGCCCGTACACCTCAATGGTGATTTCACTCCACAGTAATAACAGCAACGGCACCAGCGATAACAGTAAGCGGAAACGGAAGGAACGGTAACGGGCAAAAAGCTCTTTCGCTACCGCACCTTTTTGGTCGGGCGCAGTATAATCCCCTTCAAACGGCGTTTGTTTTTCGCCTACCACTTCTTCAAACACGGTTTGTTCAGGCATTTCATCGGGGGCTACCCCGTCTTCATACCGAAAATCCGTTTCTTCGCTGTTCATACGAATCTGAAAATCGCGAATCTGCTCTTTGCGGGTTTCCTCCAGCTGTTCTTCCCAGCTGGGCGCCGCGTCTTCTTCCTCCTGCTGTACAGGCTCCTCCGTATCGGCGGCAAAATCCTCTAAAGTCATTTGCTCCGCCGCCTCTTCTTCCTGGTCAAGCGAGAACATACGGGTCGGAAATTCGGTCGGCACAGCCGCGGGTTGTTCCACTTCCGCAAACGGGTCGGGAAAATCCTCCCGGACATCCTCTGTCGGGGCTTCCGCCACCTTCATATCCGCGTCATCTTCCTCCCCGGCAGGCTCTTCCTCTGCAGGTTCTTGCTCTTTTGCGGGTTGTTGGACAGCCGTTTGCTCAGCGACCGGCATTTCGCCCTCTTGCTTTTCGTCCTCTTCAGCAGGGACGGGGGCATACGTATTCAATAAATCTTCAAGAATATCGTTCTCAGCCATAAAAACCCCTCCTGCTTATTTTGCTTTGATGCCTGCACGCTGGCGCGCCACCTCGTACAGCACAATGCCGCACGCCACCGATGCATTCAACGAATTGATATTGCCGTTCATCGGCAAGGAAATAATACCGTCACATTGTTCGCGTACCAAGCGGGAAATACCGCGGCCTTCCGACCCGACCACCACGGCAATGCCGCCGCTAAGGTCTCCCGCGCACCAATTTTCCCCGTCCATATCCAAGCCGTATACCCAGATACCGTTCTTTTTCAGTTCTTTGATGGTTTCGGTAAGATTGGTAACACGCGCCACAGGTACGTACTCCACCGCGCCTGCGGAGGCCTTATACACGGTGGCGGTAAGCCCCACCGCGCGGCGCTTGGGGATAATCACCCCGTGCGCACCCGCCGCCTCGGCGGTACGCAGTATCGCGCCCAAATTATGCGGGTCCTCCAATTCATCCAAAATCACAAAAAACGGCGGTTCGTTTTTGTCCGCCGCCGCTTTATACAGGTCGGCGAGGGTGGCGTACTCCTTGCACGCGGCAAAGGCGATAACGCCCTGATGGTTACGCGCGAGCGTATCCATTTTACGGCTGTCCACCTCTTTGACGGGAATATCTTTTTTACGGCAAAGCGCGATAAGCACGGGCAGATTACCGCTGTGCTCTCCTTTAGAGACCCACACGCTGTCAATCGCTCGGCCGGATTTCAAGGCCTCATTCACAGCGTTGCGCCCCGCAATCACGTCTTCGCGCTCGTTTTTCACGGTTTTTTCTTCCCTGTCAACCATTCCCGTTCCCTCGTTTCTCGACATAAATACACATATATAGGTAGTATAACACAAAATACAAGAAAAGAAAATAGTGAAAATACATTTTTTGAGAGAATATTGCAAAAAAATAAAGCCCTCCTTTACGGTGGGTGGTCTATGGGATAAAAATAGAGAAGATACACAAAAATGTGTATCTTCTCTTATTGTTTTGTAGACATTTTTCAGCCTTCCCCTTGAGGGGAAGGGGTATTCCCCTGTCAGGTACTCCCCTAACAGGGGAGATGCCCGAAGGGCAGAGGGGTGCCTGCCTTGGAAAGGAAATGTCCGAAGGACAAAGGGGTGGCTGTCCTGCAAGGACCGCGTAG
>JAZSED010000102.1:0-3857 GCA_045531495.1 Acutalibacteraceae bacterium | reverse complement strand
GATGGGGCAGGAGACAGAGGCCGCCGTGCCGCTGCCCGGTGTGCATATGGTGAATAACGCGCTGGCTTCTGCCTGTGTGGCAAAGCTGTTGGGAATGACGGGGGAGGAGATTTTAGCAGGCATTGCCTCTGCAAAGGCGACAGGCGGCCGCAGTAATATTTTGAAACTGGCGGATAAAACGGTCATTGATGACTGCTATAACGCCAACCCCGTTTCTATGAAAAGTGCGATTGATTTGCTGATGATGGCAAACGGCCCGAAACATGTGATATTGGGCGATATGTTTGAGCTCGGCGACGGGGAAGAGGCATTGCACAGCGAGGTGGGACAGTATGTGGCTGCCGCACCGGTTGACGGTATGATTTTTATCGGAAAATTGGCGGAAAATATGCAAAAAGGTGCCGCAAAGGAAGGTGCGGCTTCAGAATATTATCCCGATAAGGCGGCCTTTTTCGCCGCACATACGGCAACCGATTTTGCCAACACCACCGTTTTGGTAAAAGCATCTCATGGTATGCATTTTGAAGACATTGTAGAGTGGTTACAGAAATAAAGCAAGTAATGTCAAGGGCTTAGCAAGCCTGTCGGGATTATTGAGTAGGATAATTTACAACATTTGTTTGTTTTTTATTCCCACTCTTTTTTGAGAATCTGCTTTGGCTTATTTATGCCCCATATTATATTCAAAAACGCAATTTTGGCACCAATTTTCTGCTCGTTATTTTATTTATCAAAATTTTTGTTGCAGAAAAAGTTGCAGAATCGCCTGCGGAATGGTGTCGGGTGGCAACGGGCGGCAAAGAGAAAGGGGAAATATTGGCGAAAAACCGATTTTTCCTTATGTGAGTGCTCCGAAAGTTGGCTCTTTGTTGTGGTGAAAAAACGGATAAAAAGGTGTTTTTATGGGTTTTCACATTTTTTCTGCTATGCTATACTTTTTTGAAACGAGGTGTTGCAAATGGTAAAAAGTAAATGGATACTTTTGGCGGCTATCGCGGTTGTGCTTATTGCGGTCATTGCCGTCGTATTGCTACTGCTTTTCAAAACGGAAAACAGTATACCGCATGGGGAATTGCCCACCTACGAAGGCGGTGAACCCGGGGAAACGATAGAAGGCAACGACGGACAGGTCACCATTCTTATGGAAAACACCACCGAAAAAGAGTTTTTGGCATATCTCAAAAAACTCAAAAGCAATAAATGGAAGAAATACAGCACCAACACGGTTGCAGCCGATAGCGGCAACAACTTGTTTGCAACCTATACCAAAGCGGACAACAGCACGGTGTATGCGTATTATATAGCGGCGGAAAACCGCGCGCACATTCTGCAACTGCCGTTAGATGCTTTGTTGGAAACACGCGCCAAGGATAACGCGTATAAAAAGATATGCGAACCGTTGTTTACGCAGGTGCAGAATAAATATGATCGTGCTTCGGAAGGTATGTCCTACCTCGTGCGCCTGTCGGACGGCCGATTTATCGTCATTGACGGCGGTCAGGCGGAAGCAGCCAATTTTGAAAGTGATCAGCTGTATGCGTTGATGACAAAACAAAACAAAAGAGAGACCATAACCATTGCGGCGTGGATTTTCACCCATCCGCACGGAGATCATATCAGTGCTGCAACAGAGTTTTTGAATCGTTTCGCAGATGCGGATGTGATGGTGGAACAGATTTTATATAATTTTGAGAGGGGAACGCGTGCGCAAGGCCTTTCTTCCGCCATAGAAAAATGGAAAGAAAAGGGAACACAAGTTGTCACCCCGCATACAGGGCAAGTGTATCACTTCGCGGATGCAAAAATTGAAATTTTACATACAGTAGAGGATTTTTATCCGCTTTCCACACGCGACCTGACCGAAAATCAAACGAATAACACGTCTGTTGCATTCCATATTCGTATGGCGGGGCAGACCATTTTAATACTCGGTGACATGGGAGAGACGGGTAGCGATGAAATGGTGGAAATGTGGGGCAGTTATCTGAAAAGTGATATTATGCAGATGGCGCACCACGGTTTTCCCGGCGGCACAGTGGAACTGTATAACACCGTTGACCCGACGGTGGTGGTAATGCCGACAATGGGATTTTGTCACACCAAGTATTTTAACGAATTCCGCTATTTTCAAAAAGATACCACCCGTGCAGGCCAAGCGTTTTGGTGGTTGTATGATAACAAAGCCGAACAATATCCCTTCGGCTCGGGCAACGTAAAGGAAGTTATTATCTCAGGCTTTGGTGTGCGCACGTTGCAGTTGCCGTACACCCCTGCAGAAGACACCCCGTATTTTTCTAATCGCAACCAAAACGGTTATCGTGAAACCGAACCCGAAGAGAATCCGTCGGTGTTGGTGCCGCAACCGTTGATGGATTTGCAATTTGCCGACGGCGATATCGCCAACAGCGGCAAAGGAAACGTTTCTGCGCAAAACCGCAGCGGAGAAGTCGGTAAATATACCGTAATGTATAAGGGCAATGCGGTGGAAGTGAATGCGTTCCGTGCGACACCGTATTCTCCTGCGCGTATTACCGCTACGCTGGAAGATATCACTTCTCCGCAGGCGTTTGGTACGTTGGTAAACACCAACGGCATTACGTTTGAATTGGGCATTGCATTGGATAACCTGCCTGATGTACCCACATATCCGTATACGCTGTTTGGCAGTAACGGTGTGGGCGGTTTGGCAATGACTTTGGAAAATCCTACCTTGAACGTGCATTTTACAATGACCGATACGCAGAGAAACACGGTGGACGCGATGCCGACTGCGGTGGATCATAACTGGAACAGTAACATTGTGGGAGGCAATGTCGTACAATATTTCACCGCGACCTATAACCCCACCACAAAGGAATTGGTTTTGTATCAAAACGGTGTCGCGGTTGGCAGACAAACGATGGAACAAGACTTTTTACCGTTGTCGGACGATGGATATAACACACTCGGCATTGGGTTTAATGCGGCAAAGGGCGGTAAAGCGCTCGGTGTGCTGACGGGGTACACGGTGGTCACCGCCCGTATGTACGACACCTGCCTTACTCCTGAGCAGGTTGAAACATCCTACTTCAACACAACAACTACATTGCTGGATAATATTAAATAATAGTACGAATGTAGCACGCTGATAAAACAAAAATGCCCGAAAGCCCTTTATTTACAAGGGTTTTCGGGCATTTTTAAGCCAGTAGATATTATTCCCACTCAATGGTGCCGACGGGCTTCGGGGTGAGGTCCATCAGTACACGGTTGATACCGTCGACTTCCGTGGTGATACGGGAGACGATTTTGTGCAGAACGGGGTAGGGGATTTCTTCCACCGTTGCGGTCATCGCATCCTTCGTATTCACGGCACGGATGATAGCGGGCCAACCTTCGTAGCGGCTTTCGTCTTTTACACCGACGCTCTTAATATCCGGCACAACCACGAAATACTGCCACACCTTTTCTGCAAGGCCGCATTTGTCGAACTCGTCACGGAGGATCGCATCCGCTTCACGCAATGCGTGCAGGCGGTCACGGGTGATAGCACCCAGGCAACGCACGCCAAGGCCGGGGCCCGGGAACGGCTGACGGTATACCATAGCGTGCGGCAAACCCAACGCCTCGCCCACAACACGCACTTCGTCTTTATACAACAGCTTTAAGGGCTCGACCAACTCAAACTGCAAATCTTCGGGCAGGCCGCCCACATTATGATGGGATTTCACCGCTTTTTTGCCTTCTGCCTGTTTAATGCTTTCCAAAATGTCGGGGTAGATAGTACCCTGACCGAGGAACGCCACGCCGTCGAGCTTTCTCGCTTCGTCAGCAAACACATTGATAAACTCTGCGCCGATAATTTTTCTCTTTTTCTC
>JAZSED010000108.1:0-3267 GCA_045531495.1 Acutalibacteraceae bacterium | reverse complement strand
GGCAACGACGGTCCTGAAGGCAGCGTGTATACCGCGAACCTGCGCAAATCTCCCGCGCGCACCGTATACGTGATGAAAGAGGGCGAGCAAACCTACCGTCCGACTGTAACCTATTACGGTTTTCAGTATATGGAGATCACGGCGACTGCTGACATTACCGTCAGCAAGGTTCGCGGTGAGGTTGCGACCTCGGTCACCGAAACGGACGGTGCTTTTGAAAGTTCCAATGCATTGCTTAATCAATTGTACCGCAATACCGTTTGGGGACAGTACAGCAACCACTTCGGTCAGGCAACCGACTGCTCGCAACGTGACGAGCGTCTGGGGTACCCCGGCGACTTTATGGTGTTCTCCCAGGCGGCGATCTACAATGCGGACATTAAAGCGTTTGTGTACAATTTTATGGAAACGTTAGTGGAGGGACAGGCGCCCAACGGGGCGTTCGGTATGGTAATGCCCAAAAAATACACCTCCGACGACCGTTATATCGGTATCGCTGGCTCGGCGGACGGCGGCATTCTTATCCCGTATTATTACTACCGTCAATACGGTGACAAACAGTTCCTTGAAAGATATTATGACGCGATGGCGGCGTACGTGGATTATCTGGCGGCGGCAGGCCCCGATCGTCCCAACCAGCAGTACGGCGACTGGTTGAGTTATGAAGATAATATTGTCAATTATATCAGTTACGTGTATACCGTCTGGGATGCGCAAGCGATGCAGGAAATGGCGGCAGCACTTGGAAAAACGGATGACGTTGCCAAATGGACGGCAATGGAGGAGACCCATAAAGCGTACTTCCGTGAAAAATTCCTGGATGAAAACGGTGATCTGACCGTTACCACCCAAGCGGCGTATCTGTTCGCCTTAAAGCTCGGCTTGTATGCGAACGAAGCGGCATATGCGCGCGGAAAGCAGGCGCTGGTAACCAAAATCAAACAAAACGGGAACAAATTATCCACCGGCTTTCAAGGCACGTTTGTGTTGATGGATACGCTGGTACAGATCGGCGAGACGGATCTGGCGTACGAACTGTTATTCCAGGAGGAAAATCCGTCCTGGTTATTTGAGGTAAAGCAGGGTGCAACGACGGCGTGGGAGCGCTGGAACAGTTATTCCAAAGAAGACGGCTTCGGCCCCGTTTCCATGAACTCCTTTAACCACTATGCGTTTGGCAGTGTGGGTGCGTATCTTTACAAGACCGTATTGGGTATTACCCCTGCGGAAGTCGGCTATACGAAGGTGTCGCTTGCTCCCGTTACCACCGACAAACTGACTTTTGCGAACGGTTCATATGATTCAGCAAACGGTTTGATTGAAAGTGGTTGGGAACTGGATGCAAACGGCCGCTATGCGTATGCATTCACCGTGCCGATGAACACCACCGCTACCGTGAAGTTGGAAAAACAGGCATTTTCCGGCGACTATTACGTCAACGGTGTTGCGACCAAGGAGGCAACGCTCGCGGAAAATGGCGCTGTGTTTGTGAAAGAAGAGGATGGCTTTGTATACTTTGAAGTCACCTCCGGCAAATTCACTTTCACTTGTGATGCGCTTCCGGGTTTGTCAGCGGAACGTCCTGCAGACAGCGATCGTTTCCACTTCTCGGTGGCAGGACTGGCGGAATATAACGGCGGCTATACTGCAAACGAAAACAAAAACTGGTACGCATTTACCTCTGCTGATACCGAAATCACCAACGCTATCGCACAGAATTTTAACATGTACTACAACCGCGAAGGCGTATATATGCAGCGCACCGATGCGACCGCGACGAATCTCGACGATGCGGATACGTATGCAGGCAGTTCAAGCGGTGCATCTCGTTGGATATTGTTGTACAACAACTTCTTCCAGCGCAAAACGTCCAAAACTTCAGGCGAGAAGATGCGTAAGATCGATTCACTGGTACCGTTGAATGCGTACGGCAAAGAAATCGTGTTGACCAACTTTGAGACCACGTTTGACGTGCGGTTTGAAAACGACACGGCGGGTGCCGCTCTGCTCGGTTTCCGTCAGCAGACGCCCGGCAAATTCACGGACGGTCTGTGGACACTGAATAAAGAGCAGGCGTTTGTCGCTATCGGCAGAGACGGTATCAACATCGCAGGCGGCACGCAGATCGTGTCCAACAAAAGCGGCGACGGCGATATGTACGACCATTGGCAGACCGATACGTTTGATACGTTGCTGCCGCAGGAAGTTACCGTAAAAGTACGTGTGGTAGGCACCATCTGTGAAGTGTGGATTTACAAAATCAACACTACCGAGCAGGTGAAACACTACACTACAGAAATTCCGTACGAAAAAGCAGGTACTATCGCTTACGGTGTGTCTGCTGTCGGGCACGATATAGGCGATTTCAATTTAATTGCTTTGGATAACAACGGCAATCAGATGGATCTGCCGATGGGAACAGACACCACCGTTTTGCCGTATAAAAACGGCAGTATCACGGTTGTGGACACCGAAAAGACAGCAAACGGCTACAAATACACCTTGCAGGTGACCCCCGCTACGGGCTATGAACTGAAAGCGGGCTCTCTCATCGTAGAAGATGCGAACAGTTACTACGTACCGACCCGTGTCGGCTTCCGTGAGGGTGGTGACGCTTCGCAGTACGTGGTGGAAACCACGGGCGGTGGTACCGTTGCGGCATCCTTCTGTCAGCCCACCGTTGAAAACTTGAATATGGGTCTTGTCGGTGCTTCCATCAACACGACCACCACCGGTCTGCGCTTTATATATCGCTTGAACGTTACCAAAGAAGGCGGCAAACTGTACATGACCGCAAATGGTGGGAAGGTAGAAGTCGCGGAATACGGTATGATTCTGGCGGCAAGCACCTTGTGGAAGGGCGACCCGAACAAGCTGACCCTTGAAAAAGCACTCGAAAGTATGCATATTCAAGAGCCCACCTGGCCGGCTACAAACCGCTACTATGACGTTTGCACAGATTACGTAGACGTTGCGGTGCACGTGAAGAACATCAAGACGGATACGTTTGATGCTACCAACGTTGACCTTATCACGCGTGCCTTCGTAAAATTGACGGACGGTACCGTAGTTTACAGCGTTCCCGTAAACTACTGCTATAATGATTTTGTAGGCTAATGAGAGAGGTAAACAGAATGAAATACGAAACTCCCGAAATGGAAATTGTAGCATTCGGCGTGAAAGCCGCGATTGCTGCTGACGAGGACTATGAAATGGACTTCGATATGGGCGATTTCTTGTCCAAAAACTCCATGCCGAAATAAAAGA
>JAZSED010000015.1:0-16357 GCA_045531495.1 Acutalibacteraceae bacterium | reverse complement strand
GTTGACTCATCGACGCTATGCGTCTGTGTTTCGTGGGCCTCTCACCCACTTGCATCTTTCGATGTGAATTAACGGGTAAAGTGTTCTTGTCTCGTTGTTTAATTTTCAAGGTCCTGCGCCGTCTCTTGCGAGACAGCTTTGTTATAATACCACCCATTTCACACTTTGTCAACACATTTTATCAATTTTTTTCAACTTTTTTTGCCTTTGTACAATATAGTAAAAAGGATACCACATCGGGTATCCTTTTTGTGTATTTTTATAGTAATACTACATATTATATATTACTTTTTGGTTTGGCATCCGCAGCCACAATCTGTCGTATCCCCTGCCGGCGGGAAAAACTCGTTAACGGGGAAGCACATCTTTCTGAAAATTTCGCACGGGTTATCCGCCGTCGAGCAACACTCTTTGTTCGGCAGACAATAATCGTATACGGGTACCAGCATCTGCACCTTGCGAATCAACTGTACAATGGTAAAGAGCCCTACCGTTACCAGCACTGCTTTACCCTCTTCCGCTTCTACAAAACAGCCGCCGTAACGGTTGCAAAGGCATTCGGGAATAGAAATCTCGCAACAGCGACACTTACATTCACAGGTATCCACCAATTTTACACCGAGGATAACAGGGTCGGCAACCTGCACACAGCAACGCGGCATATTTTGTACCAACGTGCTCGGCTTGCGGTTACACGTGTCCTCGGTAAACTCACTACAAAACACCTTTACATTACCTTCGCTGCCGAACAAAATCACCTTTTTCTGATAGGTGGCAATACCGCACACCTCGGTACACGGCGCACCGTGACCCGTAAACACTTCAAGACAAATTTCAAAATAGAAGGTGATATCACACGCGTAATACCCTCTGTTAAACGGCAATGCCTCTACATCAATATACGTATGGACCACTTCAACACATTTGGGGCGCACGCTCACTGCACGGTCGATAAGCATTTGGTCACGTTCGCAGAAATACACCCTCACATTTTCAGCGCAATCTTTATCACCGCAGCTGTCATACACACGACCTGCGTCGATACACACCGCTTCCTTACAGCCGCCGTCACGCATCATTCGATTATCAGCCATAAAAAATCCTCCCGTTTCAAGAATGATATGTTCACACAGGTTTCCTGTGCTTCACTACCATTGTATGAAACCGAGAGGATTCGGTGCATCACATTTTTGTGAGTTTAGCGAAATTATGCATAATCTTTTTAATGCCCACCGATTCAAAACGAATCTCCAGCAGAGAATCATTTCCCATTGGCGTCACCTTTATGACTTCCCCTACACCAAAGGTGCCGTGAGACACCTTGTCACCCGCTTTTAAGGTGCAAGGCGTTGCCTGCGGTTGTGAGAAGGTGCGAGGCGGCGCCACCTTGGCTGCGGGTGCAGGTGCAGACGGTGTACGGTTGACCTGTTCCGAGAACGAATACCGACTGCCACCAAAACCACCGCCAAACGCCTTAGGTCTTTCGCTCGCTCGGCGACTTGTATCCTTCATTTCCAACAACTCCACAGGAATATCCTGCAAAAAACGGGACGGACGGTTGTAGGTGGTCTGTCCGTACAGCATACGGCTTGTTGCATTAAGAATAAACAATTCTTCGCGGGCACGGGTGATTGCCACATAGCAAAGGCGGCGGTCTTCTTCTAATTCTTCGGGTTGATACATCACCTGCATACCCGGGAATACACCTTCCTCGAAGCCCGGCAACAACACCACCGGGAATTCGAGACCCTTAGATGCGTGCATGGTCATTAAAATGACCGAATCTGCGTTTGCATCATAGTTATCAATATCGGTAAGCAGTGCCATTTCCTCTAAGAAGCCCGCCAAGGTCGGCTGTACATCTTCGGGGCAATTTTGTTCGAAGTTGATAATGTTAGATGCCAATTCGTTAAGGTTTTCCACCCTGCTTTCTTCCTCAGCGCCCGCGCTTTCCCACATAGCCAGATAGCCTGTGGTCTCCAGCATAGTGCGATACAGCAAATGCAAAGAAATCTCGGGGTCCTCGCTCAAGGAGCGCAGGTTTTCAACCATCGCAATAAACGCAGTCAGTTTCGATGCCGCACGGGACAGTTCGGGGTATGCCGCGGCATTTGCCAGCACCGTATACATACTCACTCCTGCCGTATCTGCAATTTCCGCGGCACGCTCCAAAGTGGTATCACCGATGCCGCGGCGCGGCTCATTGATAATACGGCGCAAACTGACCGTGTCAGCAGGATTGTTGACAAGACGCAAATACGCCATCGCATCTTTAACTTCCTTAGTATCGTTGAAACGATGACCGCCGATAATGCGATACGGCACGCCGCTTTTCAAAAGCGCCTGTTCAATGGCATTGGATTGCGCATTCGCGCGGTACAGCACAGCAAAATCACTGAATTTCCTGCCTGCAGAAACACCTGCCAGCACCGTCTCTGCCACAAAACGCCCTTCCGCTTCCGCTGTATCCACCGTCACTGCGTGAATTTTCTTGCCTTCGGGGTTTTGTGTCCACAGTGTTTTGCCTTTTCTGCCCACGTTTTTGGCAATTACCGCGTTAGCTGCATCCAAAATCGTTTGGGTAGAGCGATAATTTTGTTCCAAGCGAATAACGGCACAGTTTTTGAACTCATCTTCAAAATTTAATATGTTTTCAATGGTAGCGCCGCGAAATTTATAAATACTCTGGTCATCGTCACCCACAACGCACAAATTCCCGCTGCCTTCTGCCAGCATACTGACAAGGCGGTACTGTGCATGGTTGGTATCCTGGTATTCGTCTACCATAATATAGGGATACCGTACACGATAACGGTCCGCAATATCGGGGCGCGCTTCAAACAGGTCGATCACCTTACAAAGCAGGTCATCAAAATCCATCGCATCCGCTTCCAACAGGCGGTTTTGGTACAATTGATAACACTTCGCCACCGTTTGCAGGCGCACGTTACCCTGCACTTCGGGACGCTGTGCATACAAAGCGGGCGTCAAGAGGGAATCCTTTGCACGGCTGATCTCACCTAATATTGCACGGTGTCCTAAGAACTTCTCATCAATATTCAGCGATTTCATACACTCTTTCATCAGCCGTCTGCTATCATCGGTGTCATAGATGGTAAAATGGGACGAATAGCCGAGGGCTTCACCGTCACGGCGCAAAATACGTGCGCAAAAAGAATGGAAGGTGCTCGCCATCACCTCTTCCCCTTCGCTGCCAAGCATCAGGGAAAGGCGTTCGCGGAGTTCTCCTGCTGCTTTGTTTGTGAAGGTAATCGCCAAAATCTTCCACGCGGGACAGGGGTCTACCGCCAACAGATGTGCCAAACGGTCATCCATCGGCATCTCGCCCGCCGCCACGCGGCGCAAAGCATCTTCCTGCTCAGGGGAAATAAATGCCGGCATATCGGGGGCGTGATAGGCACTGCCAAAACGCACTAAATTGGCAATACGGTTAATCAGCACGGTGGTTTTACCACTGCCTGCGCCCGCCAAAATTAATAAAGCTCCTTCGGTATGAAAAACCGCTTCACGCTGACGGTCGTTCATACGGCTGAAAAACCGTTCCAACGCCTGCCGACGTAAGGTGCAAAACTCTTGTTGTGTTAACATACAGTTACCTCTTTCACGAAAAAGAGGAGGATACCAAAGTATCCTCCTCTCCACACACTAAAATCAACCGAACAACGTCAGCAGTACGCCTGCCGCAACAGCAGAGCCGATAACACCTGCGACATTGGGACCCATGGCGTGCATCAAAAGGAAGTTGCCGGGGTTTTCCTGCTGGCCAACCTTCTGTGCCACACGCGCCGCCATCGGTACGGCAGAAACGCCTGCGGAACCGATGAGGGGATTGACCTTGCCGCCGCTCAGATAGTACATAAGCTTGCCGAGCAGCACGCCGCCTGCAGTACCGAACGAGAAAGCAATAAGACCGAGGCAGATAATAAGCAACGTTTTAATCTGCAGGAAGGTACCCGCGTTGGCGGTAGCACCGACGGTAACACCCAAGAAGATGGTGATAATATTCATCAACTCGTTCTGTGCCGTCTTGGAAATGCGTTCTACCACGCCGCTTTCGCGCATCAGGTTACCGAGCATCAGCATACCGACAAGCGGTGCCGCGCTGGGGAGCAACAGTACCACGATAACGGTCACCATGATGGGGAACAGAATTTTTTCGGTTTTGGAAACGGTACGCAGCTGGGTCATTACCACAGAGCGTTCCTTCTTTGTGGTCAGCGCGCGCATAATCGGCGGCTGGATAATCGGCACCAGCGCCATATACGAATACGCCGCCACCGCGATAGCACCAAGCAGATGCGGTGCCAATTTCGAGGTAAGATAAATAGCGGTCGGGCCGTCCGCACCACCGATAATAGCGATAGAAGCCGCTTCCTGCGCTGTAAAGGCAAGGCCGTCAATGTTGAGCAAATTGAGCATACGGGCGCCGAAATAGGTGAAGAAAATACCAAGCTGTGCCGCCGCACCCAGCAAAAAGCTCGTCGGGTTGGAAAGCAAAGGACCAAAGTCGGTCATACAACCAATACCAAGGAAGATAAGCGGCGGATAGATGCCGAACTTAACGCCTTGATACAGGTACCACATCAAACCGCCCTGTTCAAAGTGCTGCCAGAAGGGCACAACGTAGTTCTTAGTGCCGTTTTCATTGGTTACCACCTTGTACACGCTGCCATCGCTCGCGCGAACAACGTCCATTTCTACACCGTTCGCATTGACATAGGTTTCTATAAGGCCGTATGCCTCTTGATCCAATTCGTATTCCATTTCGAATACGGGATACACCTGTTCGTATGTACCGTCCACAATGCTCTGTGTTTCCACAGGTGTGAGCGGAACAAGTGAATTACGCTGAGGGTCCATCACACCGCCCAACGGCAGATTGACAAGCAACATACCAAAGGCGATAGGCAACAAAAGCAGGGGTTCAAACTGCTTTTTAATAGCGAGGTACAGCAGTACGCACGCAATCGCAATCATAATGAGGCATTTCCAGCCACCGTTTTCAAAGTTAAAGAGTTGGGCAAGACCGGAGGACTGCCACAAATCCACAATAGCCGCAATAAATCTTTCCATCATAATGGGTCACCCTTTCTCAGTCCGCGAGATCAATCTTTTTGATGCTGTATTTCTGTCCTGCAGGCATACAAGTGGCAACAGCCGCCGCAATCACCGCAGTCACTTCCGGTTCAATACCGTTACGCACCTGCGCAGAGGACATCACGGGACCAAGGTCAGCCACGGGGGCAGGTGCCGCAACTGCGGGCGCCGCCGCTTTGGGTGCCGCAGGAACAACTGCTTCTTCTTCCTTCTGCGTACCGCTCATAACAACACCAAAGCCTTTGAAGACACCGGTAAGCAGCAACAGCACACCAAAAACAACTACAAAACCAATGACAATGGTCAAACCTGCATCGGACAGGATTTCACCGGCGGTTTCGGTCGCTAATTTGAATAAAAACATATATATGCCTCCAGTCAACAGGTAAAAAGCCACCTTCTCACCCATTATAAAATTCATTGGTATTATACGCGATAATGTCAAAAAATGCAATGCCTTTTTAAAAGATTGTCAAAAAAATGTCATTTGGCTGGTTGCGGGCAGGTCTCCGAGCACACCAAGGTCGCGGAGCGACTGTGATACGCTCTTGTTGATACCGCCGCGATTTTGCAAATCGTCCTCCGAAATAAACGGGTCGGATGCATCGCACGCCGCCGCCAACTGTATTGCCACGCCCTCACCGAGACCTTTGACCGAGCCGAACGGCAAGCGAATACCGCCATCCTGCGGTATAAACTTATATGCACTCGACTTATACAGGTCAATCGGCAAAAATTCCACACCGCGTTGCATCGCTTCGTATACAACGTGCAGAATTTCAGCGAGTTTCTGTTCATTGGCGGTGGCATCCTTGCCCATTGCGCGGATTTCGTCCATTTTCGCTTTGACGGCACTTTTACCGCCCATAACAGGCTCTGCATCGAAATCTTCGCGACGGGCGGTAAAGTACGCGGCATAATTTGCCACCGGCATATGCACCTTATACCACGCCACACGCAAGGCCGCAATAATATATGCCGCCGCGTGCGCCTTCGGGAACATATACTTAATCTTCATACAGGAATCAATATACCATTCGGGTACGTTGTTTTCCCGCATAGCTTCCATATGCTCCTCTGTCAGCAGCTTGGTCGCATTACCTTTACGCACGATTTCCATAATCTTAAACGCCATCTTAGGCGGCAAGCCCTTGTGCATTAAATAGGTCATAATGTTGTCACGGGTACCGATAACCTCAGAAATGGTACAAGTGCCCGCTTTAATCAGTTCCTGCGCATTGCCGAGCCACACGTCGGTGCCGTGAGAAAGGCCCGAAATCTGCAACAGGTCCGCGAAGTTACGCGGCTTACAATCCAGCAACATCTGGCGCACGAAGTTAGTACCCAATTCAGGCAACGAGAGGGTGCCTGTTTCACACTCAATATCCGCAGGGGTAACACCAAGTGCCTCGGGAGAGGTAAACAAGGAATATACTTTAGGGTCGGACATATCCACGTCCATAACACTCTTGCCACTGTATTCTTCCAAATATTTATAGGTGGTTGGAATAATGTGTCCGAGGTTGTCCAGCTTCAAAATGGTGTCGTGAATAGCATGGAAGTCAAAGTGGGTGGTAATAATATCCGAATCGCTCTTATCTGCAGGATGCTGAATAGGACAAAAATCCTCTACATCAAAGTCGTCGGGCACCACCACCATACCGCCGGGATGTTGGCTGGTGGTACGTTTAACACCCGTACATCCCGCCACCAAGCGGTTGGTTTCCGCATTACTGTATACCTGTCCGCGCTCGGAAGCATAGTTTTTTACATAACCGTACGCGGTTTTATCCGCAACCGTACCGATAGTGCCTGCCTTAAACACGTGTTCGTCACCGAACAGCGTTTCGGTATACTTATGTGCACGGGTCTGATATTCGCTCGCAAAGTTCAAGTCAATATCGGGGGCCTTATCACCGTCGAACCCTAAGAAGGTTTCAAACGGAATTTCATGGCCGTCACGGTCAAGCGGCTCTCCGCAAACAGGACAGTTTTTCGGCGGCAGGTCAAAGCCCGAGCCAACCGAGCCGTCGGTAAAAAATTCGGAGTATTTACATTTTTTGCAAACATAATGCGGCTCTAAGGGGTTAACCTCGGAAATGCCCGCCATATTCGCGACAAACGAGGAGCCTACCGAACCGCGGGAGCCGACTAAATAGCCGTTTTCTACCGAGTTTGCCACCAATTTCTGCGCAATCATATACAACACCGCAAAGCCGTGCTTAATGATAGAGCCCAGCTCGCGTTCCAGACGCTTTTTGACCAATTCGGGTACGGGGTCGCCGTACAGCTCTTTGGCACGTGCCCAGGTAATTTCCTGTAACTGCTCGTCCGCACCGTCAATATGCGGGGTAAAGGTACCCAGCGGTATCGGACGGATATTTTCAATCATATTGGCAATGAGGTTGGTGTTGGTGATAACCACTTCTTCCGCCTTTTCTTCACCGAGATATTGAAATTCTTTGAGCATTTCTTCGGTGGTACGGAAAAACAACGGCGCTTGTTGGTCAGCGTCTTCGTAGCCGTTACCCGCCTGCAAAATCGCGCGGAACGCAGCATCCTCGGGGTCCAAAAAATGCACGTCACAGGTTGCGCACACGGGTTTCCCTAAATGTTCACCCAACTTTACAATGGTGCGGTTAAAGTCGCGCAGCGCTTCTTCATCGGTCGCCAACCCGTTACGCAACATAAAGGCATTGTTGCCGATAGGTTGAATTTCCAAATAGTCATAAAAGTCAGCAATTTCCGCTAATTCCGCAAACGGTTTGCCCTCCAGCATCGCGTGGAACAGTTCGCCTGCTTCACACGCACTGCCGACAATGATACCTTCCCTATGCTTTTCAAGCATAGAGCGGGTAATCCGCGGATGACGGAAGAAACAATGCAGATTAGACCAGGAAATCAATTTGTACAGATTTTTGAGACCCGTATTATTTTTGGCAAGCAACACCATATGATGTGATTTTGCCTTTTTAGGATCAAAGTTTTCATCGGTTTCGGCCGCACGGTCATCTACGAAATACGCTTCCATACCGTACAACACTTTAATATCCTTACCGCCTTTACGCAGGCCGTCCACCGCTTTGAGTGCGTCGGGAAACGCCTGTACCACACCGTGGTCGGTAATCGCAATGGCTTCATGGCCCCAAGAGGCGGCTCTTTTCACCAAATCGCCCGCTTCGGCCATCGCGTCCATCATAGACATTTTGGTATGCAGGTGCAGTTCCACACGCTTTTTCGGTGCCGTATCGGTGCGTTCATATTTGGAAACCACCGCTATGGCGCGCGCGCGCATTAAATTGGATTTCACATACGTGTCGTAGTCATAACTGCCGCTCACCAAAATGCAGTTTCCCTTGCTAAGGGATTCCAAAGCGCCGATTTTATCCGCATCACGCTTTTTGTCCATCCACATACTGATGGTAATCGAGTCAGTGCGGTCACTGATATCAATATTATAGCGACATTTGGTGCCGTCACGGTTATCGCGGGTTTCGATGTTAAACACCTGCCCCCACACAACGTAAGTGCTGCCGTCCGCTTCCAAGGTTTTCATCGGCACGGGGCGGTCTTTGATGGGTGTACCGAACAGCATAGCCGCCGTTTCAAGATAGATAGGCAAGCCATCTGCCGGCGGTACGGTATTATCACGGGGTTTCAGCGGTTTGGGCACTTCTCCCTTTTCCGCGGGTTTTGCCGCTACAGCCACCTTTGCCTGCGCTGCCGCCGCGGCTTCCTGCTGTACACGGCGTGCCTCTTCTTCAGCTTTACGCATCAGAGCCACATACCGCTCATCCGTCTCACTAACGGTGTCGTCGCCTACAATGTCAACGGTAACATTCACACCAAACAGATCACCCACCACATCCGCCAACTGCTTTGCGGTATTGGTAGCACGCAGCAGGCTGTTGCCGCCGTGCGCCAAGGTGACGGTCATAACGTTACCGGCAATTGTGCAGGTTGCATCGTCAAACGTGCCGTTTACCGCAGCGCTTTGACGGCGCAAATACGCAACGCACAGCGGGAAGGCCGCCTCGCTAAACAGAGACGCGGCAAAACGCGGTTGTATGGTCGCAGAATGCAATAGCAATACACCCGTTAATTTCTTTTCCGTTTCCTGCAGTACCTGTGCATCTACCAGCCGCTCCAACGCGAGCTCCATACGCAAGGTGCGTGCGCGAATATCCAATTGCAGATTATACACAGTGCCATCTGCGAGAGGATGGTTCTGTTCTATATATTCTCCGAAAACCATTCGGAAGGGTTGTCCATTCATACTGATTCCTCTTTACAAACTTTCAATTTCTTTCATCAATTCTTCTACAGCAACACTTTCATCTACCGTGCGGATAACCTGTCCCTTTTTAAAAATGGCAACCTTGCCGTTGCCGCCTGCTAAACCGATATCCGCTTCTCTTGCTTCACCGGGGCCGTTGACAATACACCCCATCACCGCAACGGTAATCGGTTTTTTGATGTTTTGCAGACGTTGCTCCACCGCATTGGCGATACCGATAAGGTCAATCGCCGTTCTGCCGCAGGTGGGACAGGATACAAAGCGAACGGCATCTTCTTTCAAACCCAACGCGGCAAGCAGGTCGTGACCTGCCTTGATTTCGGCAATCGGGTCAGCGGTCAAAGATACACGAATGGTGTCTCCGATACCTTCCGCAAGCAACCCGCCGATACCCGCCGCGGATTTCAACAGTCCCAACCGCTCGGTTCCTGCTTCGGTGACACCCAAATGCAACGGGTAATCACAAGCGGCGGCGGTTAGGCGGCACGCTTCCATCATTGTGGAAACAGACGAGGATTTTATAGAGATAACAATATCCTCAAAATCGTATTTTTCGAGTAATTTCGCGTGGTACAGCGCACTGTCACGCAGTGCCTTTGCTGTGGGGTGTCCGTATTTTGCGAGAATCTCTTTTTCCAAAGAGCCCGCATTGACACCGATACGGATAGGGATTTGTTTTTGACGGCAACAGTCTGCCACCGCCCTGACCTTATCCTCACCGCCGATGTTGCCGGGATTGATACGGATTTTATCCACACCCGCCGCAGCGGATTCCAACGCCAACTGATAGTCAAAGTGAATATCCGCAACAATCGGTACCGCAACCGCTTCTTTCAACGCAGCAATCAGCCGCACCGCATCCATGTTCGGTACGGCGGCACGAATTACCTGACAGCCCGCCGCTTCAAAAGCCTTCGCCTGCGCCACGCTGCCTGCAATATCCGCGGCAGGGACGTTGAGCATCGATTGCACACTTATGGGATGGCCGCCGCCAATGGGCAGCTTGCCGGCATAAACCGTTCTCGATATTCTGCGTTGCATCCATTCATCACCCTATCATTTTACGAATATCGCTGAAGGTGACAACCGCCATCAGCGCAAACAGAAGGATAAGTCCGACAAAGTGAACCACACCCTCAAACTTTGCAGGGACCTTCTTGCGGGTAACCCCTTCAATAATCAAAAACAGCAATCTGCCGCCGTCCAAGGCGGGGAGCGGCAGAAGGTTAAACACACCGACGTTGACGGTAATCAGCGCAATCATCATAAACAACGACTGCAAGCCTTCCAGGGTTATCGCCTGCGACACCGCATCGCCGATATAGTCCACCGTACCCACAGGTCCCGACAGGTCGTTGATGCCATAGCGTCCTGTCAGCAAATCACCCAGCGAACGCCACACCGTCACCGCCAAAGAATATTCCATTTTCACCGCTTGCTTCACCGTAGACAAAACCGTACGTTTGATACCCAGCACCTTAAAATCGTACTGCAGATACCGCATACCGCTTTCCTCATCGGTTGCCAACGTAAAGGTGACACCCTTTAATTGTGTTTTTTCGTTGCCGCGACGAACCAGCATATCAAACACGCCGTCTTCATCGCTTTGCATCACAAGAGACAAATCCATATCGGTGGCAATACGGGTACCGTCCACCTTTAAGATGGTATCACCCGCCCTGAGACCTGTTTGGTACGCAGGAGAGGTTTCAGGCAATTCCGCAATGGTTACGCTGTTAAAGTATGCGTTGCCGTCAGGCGCTTTGGTTTCCATACAGCCGAATGCTATCAGCAAAATCAGCAAACCAAGCAGCAGATTCATCGCCGCGCCTGCAACCACAATCAAAATGCGTCGCCACACGGGTTTTTCTGTCAAAGAGCCGCTGTCTGACGGCACAATATCACGGTCGGCATTGCCGCCCATTGCAGCAGGTGTCGGGGCGTCCTCATCCTCCCCCTCCATTGCGCAAAAACCGCCCAAAGGCAACAAACGGAGCGAGTAAAGCGTCTCTCCTTTACCCCAGCTTACCAATTTCGGGCCCATACCGATGGCAAACTCGTTCACCCGCACCTTCATACGCTTGGCAACAATAAAGTGACCGAACTCGTGTACCAGGATAATGACACCGAATATAAGCAACGCAATGACGATTTTCAAAACAGATGCCAAAAAAGTCATACTGTACTTACCTCGCAAATTGCTGACGGATAGCCGCATCCGTCGCTAAAATATCCTGCACCGACTGCGGTGCGGGCAGTTCTAAATCCAAAACCTTCGAAACCTGTCTTGTGATATCCAGGAAGGAGAGTTCTCCTTTCAGGAACGCCGCCACAGCTACTTCGTTTGCGGCATTGACCGCCGCGGGATACGCGCCGCCGCGCCGGATCGCCTCACGGCACACCTGCATCGCAGGGAAGTTCTCATCGTCGGGCTTGTAGAAGGTTAGTTTCGCCCAATCTTCCAAGTTAAGCCGTTTTACGGGAGACGGAAGACGTTCGGGATAGGTCAGCGCATACTGAATCGGTACGCGCATATCCGGAACACCGAGTTCTGCAATCACCGCACGGTCATTATATTCAATCAGAGAATGAATAATACTCTCTCTGTGTACCACCACGTCGATTTTATGCTCAGGCAGGTCAAACAACCAACTCGCTTCAATGATTTCCAAGCCCTTGTTCATCATAGTAGCAGAGTCGATGGTGATTTTTGCACCCATGTCCCAATTGGGGTGCTTCAGTGCATCCGCAGGGGTGATATTTTCGAGTTCTTTCTGGGTTTTTCCGAAAAACGGGCCGCCCGACGCCGTCAAAATAATACGGTCCAGCGCACTGTTGGCAGGTGCGCCCTGCAAGCACTGAAAGATAGCGGAATGTTCGCTGTCAACAGGCAAAAGGCGTACACCTTTACGGCACAGTGCCTCATATACAAACGCACCGCCCGCCACCAACGTTTCCTTGTTGGCAAGTGCCACGTCGTGACCCGCCTCAATTGCGGCAAGAGTAGGCAAAAGTCCCACCATACCGACAACGGCATTTAACACCATATCCGCCTGCGGCAAGGATGCCAATTCGCAAAGCCCATCCATACCGGACAGCACGGTAATGTCTGTATCTGCAATACGCGCCCGCAAATCCGCTGCGGCATCCACATCATACACCGCCGCATATTGCGGACGAAATTTTCGCAGTTGCGTTTCAAACGCATCAATGCGACTGCCGACTGCCATGCCGAGTAAACGGTATCCCGCAAGTTCGGCAACGTCTAACGCTTGCGTACCGATAGAACCGGTAGAGCCTAATAACACCAAGTTTTTCATCATTACACACCCTGTAAAATGGTCATTACCTGCAACGCCGCAAAAAACAGCGGTGCCACAAACAACAAGGAATCAAAGCGGTCCATCATACCGCCGTGTCCCGGCATAATGTTGCCGTAGTCCTTAGCGCCTACCTGACGCTTGACCACCGAGGCGAACAAGTCACCCATTACTGACAGCGGAGAAAGTACAAACGCGAGTGCGGCTATCCGCCAATACGAGACCGTAACTGCGGAAGGCAAAAACGCCGTATCCCACAAAAGAGCAACCAGCAGGGCACTCACAACACCGCAAGCCCAACCGCCGAAAAAGCCTTCCACCGTCTTTTTGGGGCTAATGGCAGGACACAACTTATGTTTTCCAAAAAAGCTGCCCACAAAGTAGGCACCCGTATCACTGCCCCACGCGATCAGCAACACCATCAGCATATACAACAGGCCGAAATCGTCCGTCTTGCGACAGTAAACGGTGCAGGAAATACCAAGTGATAAAATCAAGGTCATAAAAAACGCCACAGCCGTATCTCTCACCTGTAAAGTGTCGTGCCGATACAGTTGATAGCCGATAAGCGCCATACCGTAAACGGCAAAGGTGAGGTAAAACAGCGGCACACTTTCAAACCACCCGACAAACGGCATCGCCGCAGCAAACGCAAGGGAAAGCACGGTGAGCGGTCGGTCGGCGGTGATACCAAGTGCAGAAAACATCTCCCATACCGCCATAGTACATACAACGGCAAAGCCGCAGTAAGCGGCAAACGGCGGTAACAGCAGTATGCCTATCAACAAAGCACCTGCCACCAAGCCGGTAATAATTCTGGTTTTCATACGGTTAGACTCCTCCAAAGCGACGGTGACGACGCGCAAATTCTTCAAAAGCCGCATCCAAATCCGCCGCCTTAAAATCAGGCCACAAAATATCATCCATAAAGACGAATTCTGCATATGCCGATTGCCAAACAAGGAAATTGGAAAGGCGATATTCACCGCTCGGGCGCACGATAAGGTCAACGGGAGGCGCATCGGTGGTGAACAATGCATTTTGCAGCGTTTGCTCGTTGATGTCTTGGACAGACATCTCCCCTGCCGCCACCTTCTGCGCTAACTGCCGTGCGGCAAATACGATTTCCTGCTGTCCGCCGTAATTAAGGGCAATTTGCAACACCATACCCGTTTTATTGGCAGTAGAGCTTTCCGCTTCCTCCATTAACGCACGGATATCCTCGGCAAGCGGTGCGCGGTCGCCGATAAACCGTGTGCGGATATTTTCCGCTTCAAAATCGGCAAGCGACTCCTTGAGATACTGACGGAGAAGGTCCATAATCGCATTAACTTCTTCAAGCGGCCGTTTCCAATTTTCGGTGGAAAACGCATACACGGTCAGATATTTTACACCGCGCTTTTCGCAGTATTTGGTAATATTCCGAAACACCTGCGCGCCGGTTACGTGTCCCGCCTGTCTGGGCAGACCGCGTTTTTTTGCCCACCTGCCGTTGCCGTCCATAATAATGCCGACGTGACAAGGTGCGGGCGCCAAAGCAGGCTCCGCCTTCTGTTTTCTCTTAAAAAGCATACCCGATTTCCTTTCAAAAAGGTGCATTTGCCAACAAAGCGGACACACAGTCCGCTTTGTTTGTAAAAGAGTAATGTACTCTTTACAGTTCCATAATTTCCTTTTCTTTTTTAGCGGCAATGCCGTCGATCTCTTTGCAGAACTTATCGGTAAGGTCCTGCATTTTCTTTTCTGCATTTTTGAGATCGTCTTCGGTAATTTCGGATTTCTTTTTCATATCCTTCAGTTTATCCATGGCATCACGGCGAATAGAACGGATAGCCACTTTACAATCTTCAGCGAGTTTGTAAATGTTTTTGCCGATTTCTTTGCGACGTTCCTCGGTAAGCGGCGGGAACTGCAAGCGGATAACCGAACCGTCGTTCTGCGGATTGATACCGATATCCGACATCAAGATAGCGCGTTCGATATCCTTTAAAGTGGATTTATCCCACGGCTGGATCATCAGCGTACGCGCATCGGGCACCGACACCGCCGCCATCTGATTAACAGGGGTGGGGGTGCCGTAATACTCGACGTTCACTTTATCAAGAATGGCAGGGTTTGCACGGCCCGCGCGGATAGCGGCATACTCGTTTAACAAGGAGTTGACGCTTTTATTCATCTTTTCTTCTGCAATTTTGAAAATCTCGTTCATAGTGGTATCTCCTTTTTTGAAAATTATTCAACCAATGTGCCGATAGGCTCACCACTGACAGCACGCACAATGTTGTCGGGGTCTTCCATATTGAATACGAGCAACGGGATGTTGTTATCGCGGCAAATGGAAGCCGCGGTAGAATCCATTACCTGCAAACCCCTGTTCAGCACTTCGGTAAAGGAAAGGGTATCAAAGCGTTTGGCGTCGGGGTTCTTCTTCGGGTCGGAATCATAAACGCCGTCCACCATACTCGCTTTAAAGATGATGTCTGCATCAATTTCCGCCGCGCGCAGCGCCGCCGCTGTATCGGTGGAGAAGAACGGGTTACCTGTACCGCAACCGAAAATCACAATGCGTTTCTTTTCCAAATGACGTACAGCACGGTTACGAATGTACGGTTCTGCAATCTGATTCATCGCAATAGCGGTCTGTACGCGCACCGCACACCCCTCCTGCTCCAACGTATCCGCTAAAGCCAAAGCGTTAATGGTGGTAGCGAGCATACCCATATGATCTGCGCGGGTACGGTCCATTTTACCGCTCGAACGACCGCGCCAGAAGTTGCCGCCGCCGACAACAATAGCAATTTCTACACCCATATCGGCGCATTTCTTTACGTCTTTACAAACCGTTTCCAACGTTTTGAAATTCAGGCCAAAGCCGGTATCACCCGACAGCGCCTCACCGCTCAATTTCAGCAACACGCGTTTATACTTCATTCCCATTCACCTTTCCTTCAAAGGGCAAAATGCCCCTATTACTCTTATCATATAGTATACTATATATTACAATTTCTGTAAAGCGAAAAGGAGAATTTTAACAAACTTTTTTCGGTGTAAAAAGCAAAAAGACCGCTCCGTATGAAGTGGTCTTTTTGAAAGTTACAGTTTAACAGTCTTTCCTGCGGGTACGTGATAATCTTTACCGTCAGCGGAAAACCACACGTCAAGGGCGGAAGGATTATGCACCATACCGCCGTCCGCGGAAAAATCCAGCGCATCATACGCCGCAAGATAGTCATAAATTTGCATGTTGGTCGCGTACCACACGTCTTCCCTATCGGAAATCTGTTCTGCAAATTTTTCAATACGGTCCCAATTATCGTTGTTGCGGAATTCATACGAATGTCCCCACACATAAAAAAGCCATCCGTGTTGTCTGGGGGTAGGTGTCTCATTGATAAATGTATCCGCCAATTCAAATAATTTCGAGTTGTTATGGTGGCAAGTAGCAGTAAGCATCAACCAATTTTCAGGCAAACGGAAATCTTCGGTAGAAACCACCGTACGGCTATATTTAATGCCCGCCGCCTTCAAAAGCTCAACCGTGTGTTCATTATAGGTGCCGTAAGGATACGCCATACCCCGAATAATCTCACCCGACAGGTCTTCTAACGCGCGGCGGTCATCC
>JAZSED010000038.1:0-56215 GCA_045531495.1 Acutalibacteraceae bacterium | reverse complement strand
GCAAAAGTCGCGAAAATCCTCAGCTCCCCTTGTCAGGGGAGCTGGCGAGCGGAGCGAGACTGAGGGGTAGTTGGAGTAGCGCAATGCGCTACTCCGTCGCTTCTTGCGTTGCAAGAAGGCGCACCCAACCCGTTTTCAGGTGCAAGTTTTGCGCGCTGAAAGACGGATGAGGTGAAAAAAGGCGTTTGACACCTCATCAGGCTCGCTTTGCTCGCCAGCTTCTCCTCAAGGAGAAGCCTTTTTAATCCCTAACCATAACCTACATAGGGGTGTTTTTATTTACAGCGCAAATTCTGCCGTATACCGTGCAAAGGTCTGTCGATAGTCTTCGCTGCTTTTGTCTTTGATGGTACGCAAACGCTCGTGGGTATCAAAGGTGCCCTCTGCTGTTTCGAGTAATGCCACACCGACATTGGAGCAATGGTCGGAGATGCGTTCGCAGTCGGTGAGGAAGTCGGTGAGCACAAACCCGAGCTCAATGGTACAGTTTCCTTCCTGCAGGCGCACAATGTGACGGGTGCGCACCGTATCGATAAGGTTGTCAATGACCTGCTCAAGCGGTTCAATATCCGCCGCGGCAGAAAGATTGTTTTCGGTAAACGCCGCCACCGTATTATGCAAAATACGGGTGACCGCCGCGGTCATGATACGCAATTCCGCAAACGCCTCGGCAGAAAATTCGATTTTTTTGGTTTTCATTTCCGCGGCGGTTTGCGCGATATTGTTAGCGTGGTCACCAATGCGCTCAAAGTCGCTGATGGTGTGCAGCAGCATCGCGGCGGTCTGCGCATCCGCATCACTCAAATTACAACGGGAGAGCTTTACAAGATAGGTGCCCAGCGTATCTTCGTACATATCCAGCGTCTTTTCGTGACGCAACACCGCTTCGGCGGCGGCGGTATCATAGCCGTCAAATAACAGACCTACTGCTTCTCCCACCGTTTGCTCGGCAACCGCTGCCATCGCTTTGGTGGTGTCATACGCGTGTGCCGCCGCAACAGCGGGCACGGTCATCAACAGCTCGTCCATAACCACCTTGGGCAACGCGTTTTCGTCTTCCCCTTTGACTACCATACGGGACAGCTTCTCCAGCAAGCCTGCCGCAGGGAACAGCATAACGGTGGTGGCGATATTAAACACCGAGTGTACCACCGCGATGCCTGCAGGGTCAATGGCGCTTTCCGCAAAAGCGAAATCCGCAAAAGCATTGGCGATGCTCCATATCGCAAGCCACACAATCGAACCGATAGAGTTAAACAGCACGTGTACCACCGCAACGCGTTTTGCGTTTTTGTTGGTGCCCGGCACCGCCATCAAAGCGGAGATACAGGTGCCGATATTCTGACCCATAATAATCGGGATAGCGCTGCTGTATGTGACGGCACCCGTCAGGGACAACGCCTGCAGCACGCCGACCGACGCGGAAGAGCTCTGGACAGCGGCGGTAAACAAGGCGCCTGCCAGCACGCCGAGAATGGGGTTCTTAAATGCGGTGAGGATACTCACAAACTGCGGCATATCCGCCAGCGGTTTTACGGCGCTCGACATATTGTTCATACCGAACATCAAAACCGCAAAGCCCACACAAATCATACCCACATTTTTACGGCTGTCCTTTTTGGAGAACATCAAAAGCAACGCGCCGATAAAAGCGATAATGGTGGAAAAGTTCGCGGGTTTTAACAAGGACATAAAAATATTATCCGAGGAGATGCCCGTCAGCGACAAAATCCACGCGGTCATCGTGGTGCCGATGTTGGAGCCCATTGTCACACTGATAGCTTGTCTCAGGCTCATAATTCCCGAGTTTACAAGACCCACCAGCATAACGGTTACTGCAGAGGAGCTTTGAATAGCGGCGGTGACAACGGCGCCCACCGCAAGACCTTTTACACGGTTGCCGGTGATTTTCTGTAAAATGCTCTGCATTTTACCGCCTGCCGTTTTTTCCAGCCCTTCGGACAGCACGTGCATACCAAACAGGAAAAAGCCAAGGCCGCCCAACAGGGAAAGTACATTAAAAATATCCATAATTTCCTTCCTTTCTTTTGTACGGCTTTAGTGTACGCTTTTTTATGTTAAGAATGAAAGCAAGAAGCTGTTAAATATTCGTTAAATGCAGAGGATACGCAAAAAGAAGGACACAAGCAACGCTTGTGTCCTTCTTTTTTATAACGTCATTCTTTTACATACAATTTTCATCACAACATTTTCAATAATCTTGTATAAAACGCCACCGTGTCCACCAGCGTGTCTACGGGTACTCTCTCGTTGTTGCCGTGAATCATTCTGCGTTCTTCTTTGGATAAACGCATAGGGGAGAAGCGGTACACCTTATCGGTGATACGGCAATAGTGGCGCGAATCACTGCACGCCATCATCAAATAGGGGCTTACCACCGTGTTATCAAACGTCTGCCGCACCGCCAACGCGATTTTTTCCCACGCGTCGCAATGGGTGTCCGAACTGATAGAGGGGTTCATACCGCCCACCACCGACACGGTAACCGCATCGTTCTTTATAACCTTTTTAATATAAGCAACCGCGCTCTCAATGGTGTCCCCGCCAATCAAGCGGACGTTAATGCCCGCTTTTGCTTTCGGGGGCAACACGTTATACGCGTCACTGCCTTGCATACGGGTAACCGCCACGGTGGTGCGCACCAAAGCGTTCAGCTCACCGCCCGACAGCTTACAAATCATATCTAAAACCGGCATAAAGCACCAAAGATTTGCAAAAATCAAGCGATACAGGAAGGTAGACCGTCTGCCCAGGGTGTCAAACAGACCCGCGGCCGGCGGGGTTAAACGACGGGGGAAGGGGTGGCTTTCAATATCCACCACTGCTTTGGACAGCTTGCCCATAACCGTTTTCGGCGGCGGGGTGGACGCGTGCCCGCCGTTGGACAACAGCTCCAAATCCATCGACACACTGCCCTTTTCCGCAATACCGATAACCGCGCACGCACTTTTCACGCCGGGGAACACGTTTTCCACCACCGCGCCGCCTTCGTCTAAAACGAGCGCGGGGGTAACGCCGTCTTGTTCTAAAAAGCTGACAATCTCTTTACAGGAATCGCCGTCAATTTCTTCTTCGCCCGAAAAAGCGAGATACAGGTCGTTTTCGGGCACAAAGCCGTCTTTTATCGCGCTGTCTGCGGCTTGCATAACACCCAGCAGGGTGCCTTTGGTATCCAAAGTGCCTCTGCCCCAGATAACGCCGTCCTGCACGATACCTTCAAAAGCGGGTTTTTCCCAACCGTCTTCATCTACAGGCACAACGTCATAATGCGCCATTAACACGGTGGGGGCAGCATCGCTTTTGCCTTTTATGTGAAACAAAAGACCCGTTTTACCGATTTTTTTGAAATCGGCGGCGGCTGTGACCGCAGGATAGCGGTCAAACAGCAGTTTTTCGAATTTTTCAAATTCCTTGCGGTCCACCAAGCTGTCATCGCGGTAGGAAACGGTTTTACAGCGTATCATTTCCACCATATCCGCGGTGATTTTCTCTCTGTCCACCGTCACAGGGACGGGGGTGACAGGAGTTTCGGGGGCGGGACGGAAGCATAACGCACGTATGACAATAATTGCAAGAAAAACAATAAGTAATGCCAAAAGTCCGAGTACAATATACATCTTACACCCAGCCTTTTTTATACATCACACGCGCGGCGCCAAGCGCTACCAACACGCCGACAGGCACCAAAACGCCCACCGAGCCCGCAAGGGAAGGTACACACAAGAACAGTACCACCATAAAAATGAGCGGTGCCAAGGAAAGCTTCCAATTCTTGCTGATATACACCACCGCCAAGCCGCCGAACAGCGAGGGCAGGATGTTATCAAACGCAGGCTTTAACGCGGGATGCTCCAAAACAGGGGTTAAGAAGCTCAAAATCGCCACACCAAGTGCCAAAACCAAAGTGGTGACAATAGAGGAGGTCGCCACCGCAATGGTGGATACCACTTCACCTTCTTCGGTGTCGGGCTTGACATTTGCATTTTCCATCGCGGTCAGCGCGGCAGGGGCTTTCAGGCTGGTGAGGTTGCCGGTGACAAAGGACAAGTAGGTACCGCCCACACCGAGCATAGGGGTATAGGTGATAACCTCAATAACACCCACCGTCCAGAAGATAGGCGCAACGCCCAAAAGACCTTTGAGCACCGCGGTGACAGGCGGCCACGCGTTATACGCAACACAAATGGCTACCGGCACCATCAAAACCACCAGCACGGCGGTCCATATCCAAATTTTACCGTATCTGTCGGTATCTTTCATATAGTCACGCATCTTCTTAACCCCCCATCACAGGCGTAATCACAGCGGCGAACACCATAGCGCCCACCATACTGATTGCCATAGCATACGTTTCCAGCCATTTCATACCGCATTTTTTGATAAGCAGACCGCACACGGCCATTAACAGTGCGGAAACGAGCAGTACAAACAGCGGAATAAAGCCTTTCAAACCGTTGCCGACATCCGCAAACACCAGACCTAAAAACGCGGAAATCATACCGAGAAACAGCGAGGTCATAAAAATGTCGCTCCACTTGCTGTCGCGGTTTTTGAGCTTTAACATACCGCCGCGAATCTTTTTCATCAGAATGGGCGGCAAAATAATGGACGGCAGAATACCGAGGGTCATAACCCACGCGATAGCGGCATACACCTTCGGGTCGGTAATCATTTTGGAAAGCTCGGTCACGTTAAGAGCGCTTGCCGCCGCGGTTGCCGCGGGCAGTTCGTATGTGAGTGCACCGATAACGCTCATACGAATCCACGGCAACGGAATACCCAAAAACTTCGACAGGGTAATAATGCCGATAAGAATGGAAACAGCGGGTGCAACGGTAAACACCGCCGTGGAAACCACCGTTTTACGCAGGGTGGCGGTTGCCATACCGAGCTGTTTACCGCGACGGTACGCGCGGATAAGGAAAAAGAAGGACTGCGCCAACACAAACAGGATAACCGCACCTGCAATCAGGTATAAAAAGGTGCTGTTTACACTGAAATTCATCTTGTTCTCTCCTTATTTAAAGAATTTGTCCCAGATACCGACAACAAACAACGCGAAGATGATGAGCGGCAGGATATAGGTCATATACACACGCATCCAATTGTGTACCTTGATACCGCTGCCTTCATTGGCTTCCGCTTTAAAATTCTTCCAGCCCCAACCGAATTTCGCGGTACAGAATATCGCAAACACCAAAGAACCGACAGGCAACAGCACGTTGGAAACGATAAAGTCTTCCAAATCCATAAAGTTAGAGCCTGCGCCAAACGGTGTAAAGCCGCTTAAGAGGTTAAAGCCGAAAATGCAGGGCAAGCACAGGAGGAGCATTGCGGGACAGCAGATAAGGCAGGTCTTTTTGCGGGAAAAACCGGTCAAATCCATCATCATTGCAATAATATTTTCGAACACCGCCAAAACGGTGGAAAATGCCGCAAAGAACAGGAACATAAAGAACAGACTGCCTACAATTCTGCCGCCGGGCAGGTTGGCAAACAGGTTGGGCAACACTTCAAAGATCAAACCGGGGCCGCCCTGCAAATTGCCTTGTGCGTCGGTCAGCGGTACGTTATACGCAAAGCAGGCAGGGAAGATGATAAGACCCGAGGTAACGGCGACAAAGGTATCCAAAACACCGACGTTGACCGCTTCACCCAACAGGGAATGGTCTTTTTTGAGGTAACTGCCGAAAATCGCCATCGAGCCGACACCGAGGGACAGAGTGAAGAACGCCTGATTCATCGCATTGACAATCACTCTGCCGATACCGACCTTTTTCATATTTTCAACACTGGGCATCAAATAGAATTTGAGACCTTCCGCACTGCCCGGCTGAAGGCAGCTGTATACCGCAAGACCCACCATAATCAAAAGGAGTGCCAGCATCATATATTTGGTGACCCGTTCCAGACCCTTCTGCAGGCTGAACGAGCATACAAAGAAACCGGCAATGATGATAATGAAGGTGAAAATAAGCATGGTGCTCCAATTGGCGGTCATCGCGCCGAACGCCGCGCTGACTTGGGGCGCGTCAAGACCGACAAAATCGCCTTTGGCGGTGTTGACAAAGTATTGCAGCATCCATCCGCAAACTGCGGTGTAGAACATCATCAAAAGCCAATTGCCCGCCATGGCAAAATAGCCGTACCAATGCCATTTTTGACCGGGCTTTTCTAAGGTTTGCAGCATTTTAACAGGGCTTTTCTGACTCGCACGACCAAGAGAAAACTCCATGGTCATAACGGGAAGACCCAAAACAAACAGGAACAATATGTAGAACAGTACGAAGAAACCGCCGCCGCTCGCGGCAACCAAGGACGGAAACTTCCACACGTTGCCAAGGCCGATGGCACAGCCCGCTGACAACAGGATGAAGCCTAAACGACTTCCTAATTTTTCTCTTTCCATATAAACCCCTCCAAAGGTTGATAGTTAGATGTAGTATACCATATATATACAAAAAATGGCAACCCTTTTTTGCGTTGCGTTTTTGAGAGTTGTGTGGTATAGTGGAAAATGATTGAAAATCTTACCTCCCTCTGACGAGGGAGCAATACGCCCGAAAACAGAACGCAATACGACAAGGAGAATAGACCTATGATTTACCTCATCGAGGACGACAGCAATATCCGCGAGCTGGTAGTATACTCCTTAAACAGCACCGGTCTGCCCGCACAGGGGTTTGCGGCACCGTCTCTGTTTTGGGAGAAGATGAAAACCGAGAAACCCGACCTCATTTTGTTGGATATTATGCTGCCCGAAGAGGACGGCCTTTGCATTTTACAGAAATTGCGTGCCGCCCCTGACACGGAGCATATTCCCGTCATTATGCTCACCGCAAAAGCGTCCGAAATCGACAAAGTGCGCGGCTTTGAATACGGCGCGGACGATTATATTGCCAAACCTTTCGGCGTTATGGAATTGGTGGCAAGGGTCAAAGCGCGGTTGCGCGGCGCACAAAAGCCCACCGAGGAATATACGGTCGGTGCGGTATACGTTTGTCCCAAAAAACACGTCATAACCGTAAACGGCGACCCTGTTACCCTCACCCGCAAGGAGCTTGAAATGCTGTGTTTCCTGCTTGAAAACCGCGGTGCGGTTTTAACCCGCGACCAGATTCTCAACCACATATGGGGATACGCCTTTGACGGCGAAAACCGCACGGTGGACGTACATATCCGCACCTTACGGCAAAAGCTCGGCGAAGCGGGCGATATTGTGGAAACGGTACGCGGCATCGGGTACAAGGTGGGTTAAGGTATGAGAAAAAAGATTTTTTGGAGCTGTCTTTCGGTTTCCTTTACCGTCCTGTGCGCGGCATTGGCGGCGGTGTACGGCGTTTTTGTATACATTTACAAAAAGCCGCCGATGACCTTTTTTGCGGAGCTGCTCATTCCCGTGGCGTGTATCGCGGTGGGGGCGTTATTGCTTTCTCTTTGGCTGTCTTCTCGGGTGGCAAGGAGTATCACCGCACCTATTAACCGCATAAATTTCAACAACCCCGACGGGGAGACATTATACGCGGAGCTGTCCCCGCTTACCGACCGTATTCGACAGCAAAATCGGCTGTTGACCGAGCAGATGGAGAATATGCAAAAGGAACACACCGCACAGGATGCGATGCGGCGCGATTTCACCGCCAACGTGTCCCATGAAATGAAAACCCCGCTCACTTCCATATCGGGATACGCGGAGCTGCTCAAAAACGGTTTGGTAGATGCTGCCGACGTGCCGCGGTTTGCAGGCAAGATTTACGATGAAAGCCGGCGGCTGACCACCCTTGTGGGAGACATTATCAAGCTGTCCCAATTGGACAGCAAGGAAATAGATGTTACTATCGAAGATATCGACCTTTTCGCGCTGTGCGAAGGGGTGATTTCTCACCTGGAAATGGCGGCGAAAAGCAAAAACGTCACCTTCTCTCTGCAGGGAGAACGGGTGACGGTGCGCGGTGCAGAGCAGGTGGTGGAGGAGATTGTGTACAATCTCTGCGATAACGCCGTTAAGTATAACAAAGACGGCGGTACCGTTACGGTTACCATACGGCAGTACGTCGATGGGGTAGAGCTTAAGGTAAAAGACACCGGTATCGGTATTTCGGAGAAGGATTTACCGCATATTTTCGACCGCTTTTACCGCGCGGATAAAAGCCATTCCAAAAAAATCGGCGGTACGGGGCTTGGGCTGTCCATTGTCAAACACGCGGTACGTTTCTTAAACGCCTCTGTTTCGGTGGAGAGTACGTTGGGCGAAGGGACAACCGTCAGAGTGGTGTTTTAAAACAAAAGTCGCGAAAACCCTTAGCTCCCCTTGTCAGGGGAGCTGTCCGAGTGTAACGAGGACTGAGGGGTAGTGTGCAAATTTTTTACAATTTATTACTACAAAACGGAGGAATAAAAATGGCAGATAACAAAATAAATCTTAGAAAACGGTTAACAGAGTACAAAATGGATTTTGATTTGTTAGAAAAAATTCCTTGTTCACAAGAAGAAAACAAAGAATATGAACAATTGTTAAAAGAGGGCAAGCCTCTTCCCGAAGATGTTTTCCCTTATATATATGACGACGGAGAAGTTTCAACATCAGAATTCTATACCGTTTATGAAGCTGAACTTAGTGAGGCGGAAACCATGCAGTATCTTACATTCAAAAAATTATATTATTTACATACCATCAAAATTTGCGTCGTCTTTTTTACAGTTTTAACAGTAATCGGTCTTGTTGCAGGTATTTTTGCCTTCCTTATGATGACCTAACAAAAAACCGACCTTGAAAATCAAGGTCGGTTTTCTTTTACACTTTTTTCTTACAGGTCGATTCTGCCGTACAGGGAAGCGGAGCGTTCCGCTTCGGATTCGGTCTTCTGCGGCGGGGTGGCGCCGTCAGCCATCGGCAGGGGATTGCTGCGCGGTACAAATTGGCGTACCGGTCTGCCCTCTGCAACCTCTGCTTCACGGCGTGCGGGACGTTCACTGCGCGTCTCTTCGCTTTCCTTGCGCGGACGGCGACGACGGGATGCACGCTGCTGTTTTACGGGATTGTCGTCCGAAGGACCGATAACCACGTGGCGGGCGGCATCGCTGCCCACACTCCAGGAGGTGGCGCCTTCAATTTCCTGCACGGTGGTGTGAATAATGCGGCGTTCATAGGGATTCATCGGCTCGAGGGAAGAGCGGCGGCCTGTTTTTGCCGCCTGCGCAGCCATTTTTTTCGCAAGCGCAACAAGGGTCTTTTCTCTCTTTTCACGGTAGTTGCCGATGTCAATGTTGATACGGCAATAGTCTTTATCCACGCGGTTCGCAACCAAACCAACCAGATACTGCAACGCATCCAGCGTTTCACCGCGGCGGCCGATGATAAAGCCAAGGTCTTCGCCTTCCACAACCAAAAGGCAGGTGTCTTTCGTTTCGTTAATGGTCACGGTGAATTGGGCGGCGCCCATTTCGGAGAGCACGTCTTCCAAAAACGCTTTTGCAGCTTGGGCAGCACCGTCGACAACGGTACCTTTTACCTCGGCATCCGCGCCGCCGAACAGACCGAATGTCTTTTTCTGCGGCTCTGCCAGGGTTTCAAAACGGATAGACGCGGCGGGAACACCGAGCGCCTCAACAATTTTTGCCTGTGCCTCCTCGACGGTGGCGGCTTTCATAATCAGTTCTTTTGCCATTATTTTTCTTCCTTTCCGTCATCTGCGGAGGTGGTGTCGGAGGGGGCAGATGCTTTTTTCTGTTTCTTTTCTTCAGCGGCGGCTTTCTCTTCCGCTTCCTTTTCCGCTTTTAATGCGGCTTCCTCTCTTGCGCGGGATTCGGCAAGACGTTTTTTATCTTCCTTTTTACGCTGACGGCGTTCTTCGTATTCCTTCTGTGCCTGTTCGCGGATTTTGGTGGGATTATAAATACTGTTTAATACCACCGTTTGCACTATGGCAAGCAGGTTGGACAAAATCCAATACAAGCCCACGCCCGCGGGTACACCAAACGAGATAAACAGGGACATAACGGGCATCATCAGCATCATCGTATTGGGGGAGCAGCCGCCCGCCTGCTGCGGCATACTGCTCTTTGTAAAGTGCATCGAAACCAGCGAAGTGCCCAGCGCGGTAAGACCCGACAGGATAGCAATCATCCACAGCCAGCTGATACCCGTAAAGCTACCGGTCCACGGGGTTTCGAGCAGGGAAAGACCGAACACCTTAAACTCTTTTTGGGTCTCCACCATACTGTTATAGGTAGCGTCCACATCGGCAACCTGCGCAGTGGCAAGCGCTTTTTTGATTTCAGCGGGGTGGTTTTCCACGTGCTTTAAAAGGGTCAATTCCTTATAATATTCACTCTTGGTCTCCGCTTCGGTCACCAGCGGCTTATCCTCATCGGTTTTGATTTCGGTAAGTGCGACGATACTGCTGTCGATAGCGGTTTTCGGAATGTCCTGCAGATAGGTGAGCGGTTTATAAATCACCGCGATAACGCTCATCAGCACCAGCATCTGAATGATAGAGGGCAGACAACCCGCGGTCATCTTCACGCCTTCCTTTTGGTACAGCTCCTGCTGTTTTTCCATCAATTTTTGCTGGTCGTGACCGTATTTTTTCTGCAAGCGTTCAATACGGGGCGCCAATTTTGCGCGCTGTGCCTGCTGTTTTTGCTGATTTAAGGACAGCGGGAACATCGCCAGACGGATTGCCACCGTGAACACCAAAATGGTCAAAAAGTAACTGCCCATCCAGTCGTAAAACAATGACATAATCCAGCCGAGCGGTTCAGCAAAAATGCTGAAAATCTTCATCATTTGGGTTTTCCTCCTTTTTTCGTGGACCGTTTACGCGGAGGTGGTAGAGGGGGTGGCAAACGGTCAGGTGTTATTTTTTCTCTTTTTCTTCGGTGGTACGGGGTCGTAGCCGCCTTTAAAAAGAGGGTTGCACCGCAAAATTCTCCAAAGGGAGAGGGCGGTGCCTTTCAGTGCGCCGTGTACCTCAATGGCTTCCAACGCATACGCGGAGCAGGTCGGTGTAAACCGACAGCATCCGTGTGAAAAGCGTGACAGGTGGCGTTGATAAAAACGAATGAGGCAAAGTAAAACGGTTTTCATCCGTCCATCACATCCAACTCACACAGCATCCGTCGCAAAGCAACGGTAAGCTCTCCGCTTTTGCAATACGCGGTGGCGGCGCGGGCTACAAACACAAGGTCGTATCCCGCCTTTACCTGCGGAGAAATTTCCCTGTATGCCGCGCGGATAACACGGCGGCAGCGGGAGCGCTTGACAGCATTACCTACTTTTTTGCCGGTGGTGATACCCGTGCGGGTATACCCCAAGCGGTTTTTACGCGCAAACACAATAATGAGTTTATCGGCGCGGGTGGCGCCGCGATAATATAAAGTGCGGAACTGTGTATTCTGCCGCAGTACCGTTTCCTTCATCAAGACGCCTCCGTTCTACAAAAAAAGACCACAACCGTGGTCTTTTAATGCTTTTTAGTAAGTGAGCTGTTTTCTGCCCTTCGCTCTTCTGCGAGCAAGCACCTTACGGCCGTTAGCAGTAGACATTCTTTTACGGAAACCGTGTTCCATTTTGCGATGGCGTTTTTTCGGTTGATAGGTACGAAGCATATTTCCGTCCTCCTTTCGCTATCCGGTCATTTTACCGCCCCAAAAAAGGCAGTCTTACCTTGCAAAGACCTATTATAGAACAACAACATATAAAAAGTCAAGTTTTTTTTCTTTTTTCCGAAAATCTGTGCTTTTTACCAAAACATAGGGTCGTGCCCCGTGTTTTTTGCATTTTCTTTTGCCTAAAAAGCCGTTTTTTCGCGGTTTTTTTGCCAAAGGAGAAAAATTTTACTTTTTTTGAAAAATAACAAGAAATTTCGTTAAAAATGTTTGTGTTTTTTATTTTTTTATGCTACAATTATAGTATAGGTATTTATGTCCTTTTTTAACTATAATTCACATTTACATAGGAGAAACGTATGGAAACGATTAACGAAGCTTGGGAGAAGGTTTTAGACTATCTGCAAAAAACCGCGCAGTTTTCACAGACCGCTTTTGATGTGTGGCTGAGTCATATTGAGCCTGCTGCTCTGGAAAACGGCGAAATGGTATGTCTGGTACAGACCGATTTCCAAAAAAACACTATAGAACAGCATTACAGTCAAAAAATTATTGACGCTTTTTTACAGGTTTTGGGTATTCCGCTCGGCCTTAAAATTTATTCGAGGGAGAGCCTTTCCAACGGCCATGACAAGCCGAAGGATTCCGAAAGCTCTTTGGATTTTGAAAGCTCCTTTACCTTTGAAAACTTCATTATCGGCTCCTCCAATAAATTTGCCTACGTTGCGGCACAGGCGGTAGCAGGTCACCCGGCGGGACAGTATAACCCCCTGTTTATTCACGGTGGGACAGGCCTTGGTAAAACCCACTTAATGTACGCTATTTGTAACGAAATTCGCAGAAAAAATCCTACCTTCAATATTTTGTATATCAAAGGTCAGACCATGATAAACGAAATTATTGAAAAAATTCGCAGCGGCGACGGGGAGGAGCTGCGCTCCAAATATCACGCGGTAGACGTTTTATTGGTTGACGACATTCAGTTTTTGGGCGGCAAGGAAAGTACACAGGCGGAATTTTTCCATATGTTTGAATTTTTGCATTCCAACAACAAACAGATTGTTTTGACCTCTGACCGTCCGCCCAAGGAGATAGCGTATCTTGATGACCGTCTGCGTTCCCGTTTTGAGATGGGGCTTACCGCGGATATTCAGCCGCCGGATATTGAAACCCGTATTGCTATCGTACAGAAAAAGGCGGAATCTCTCGGTTTTGAAATTTCGGGCGAGGTTGCCGAATACATCGCCGGACAAATTAAAACCAACGTGCGTCAGCTGGAAGGCGTTGTCAAAAATTTACGCGCGCAATATATGTTAAACGGCGAAAAAATCACCTTACATATTGCACAAAACGCGGTGCGCGATATTCGCAGCGATAACCAGCCTATGTCCATTAAAACGGACAAGATTATTGAGGAGGTCGCCCGCAGTATGCAGGTGACGGTTGAGGATATCCGCTCTGCCAAGCGCAGTGCGCCGATTTCTCTGGCGCGTCAGATTGCACAGTACATTATCCGTACCATGACCGGTCTTTCTATGGAAAGCATCGGCGAGGAATTCAGTGCGCGTGACCATTCCTCGGTTGTCTATTCCATCAAAAAGGTGGAAGAAAAAATGAAGCAGGACCCCTCTTTCAATATTCTTGTCACCGATATTATCAAAAACCTGAGTGAAAACAACTAAACAGATATATACGGGCGGTCTATCCGTCCCTATATATTTAATATAATACCTTATTATATTGGTTATTTTTATGAAATTATATTTTCCACAATTTCACAAAAAAAGACAAAAATTATTCTTTCCACAGTGTTTTTTGAAGTTTACACAGACAATCAACAGGTTTTCCATATGCTTTTCACAAGCATATGTTGAAAAACCGTCAAAAAAAGGTAATTTTTTTCACAAAGTTTTCCTCTTTTTTAAAGAACTTTTCACAGCGGTGTTAAAAACTAAAAAACGACAAAAAGTTTTTCATTTTTTTCCACATTGAAAAAAGAAAAACTGTACTCAAAAAAACACAGCAACCGCAAAGGATACAAGAGTTTTCCACAGTTTCAACACCCTCTACTTCTACTACTGAAAAAAGAGAGAAATATATATATCTATTCTGTGTTGTAATTTAATTTTCCACCGAAAGGAAGTAATGAATATGCAATTTATGTGTTCCTTAGAAGAATTAGTCGGCGCCGTTTCCAACGTGCAACGCGCAGTAGCGGCAAAAAGCACCATTCCCGCTTTGGAAGGTATTTTAGTTCGTGCCACCTCGTCTGCTGTATACCTTGCGGGGTATGATATGGAGCTTGGTATTACCACCACCATTCCTGCTGTTGTGAAGGAAACCGGTGAAATTGTTTTGTCTTCCCGTCTTTTTGGCGACATTGTTCGCAAAATGCCGGGCGAAAAGGTTGTGTTGGCAACCGACCCGAAGGGCAATACCATTATTAAAAGTGATGTGACCAGCTTTACCATTACCGGCATCAGCTCGGAGGACTTTCCCGAGCTGCCCAAGGTGGACGACGGCGCAGGGTTTACGGTATCGCAACAGATTATTAAAAGTATGATTCGGCAGACCATTTTTGCTGTGGCACAGCCTAATGACCCGCGTCCGATTTACAGCGGTACCAAATTTGAATTGGCAAACGGCATTTTAAAACTCATTTCGGTTGACGGCTTCCGCTTGGCCATTCGTTCCGAAGCGGTAAATATCGGTGATGATATGCAGTTTGTGGTGCCCGGTAAATGCTTACAGGAATTGTTAAAGCTGATGGATGATGATGACGAGCCCGTATCCTTTGCTGTGGGCAGACGGCATCTTGTGGTCAGTGTAAAGGGCTATGCCGTGATTTCCCGTTTGTTGGACGGCGAATTTATGGATTATGAAAAAACGCTGAAAAACGAGGTTACCACCACCGTTTTTGCCAACACCAGAATGTTGATGCACGCGGTAGACCGCGCTTCTCTCGTTATCAATGACCGTATGAAATCTCCGTTGGTTTGTGACTTTGCAGACGATACCATTAAGATTTCCTGTTCTACACCGCTTGGCAGTGCAAGTGATATCGTAGACGTGAAAATTCACGGTAATGCAGAGCATATGGGCTTTAACAGCCGTTTCCTTCTGGATGCGCTGAAAAACAGCGAAACGGATGAAATTCGCATTGAACTCGGCGGTCCTTTGTCTCCCATTAAGATTTTGCCGGCGGAAGGAGACGCCTTCTTGTTCCTGGTACTGCCCGTGAGGTTAAAAAAATAATGGAAACTGTAAAGATAGATACCGAATTTATCCGTCTTGACGACCTTTTAAAGCTGACGGGGGTCGCTTCTACAGGCGGACAGGCAAAAGTTATGATACAAAGCGGTCTGATTCTTGTAAACGGTGAGGTTTGCCCGATGCGCGGTAAAAAACTGCGGGACGGGGATACCGTTACCGTACCGCACGAGAAGAGAGAGATAACCATTGCGTATTGAATCATTGACCTTTTCGGCCTTTCGTAATCTGAAAGACGGAAAAATCGACCTGTCGGGCGGTGTCAACATTCTGTACGGCGATAATGCGCAGGGAAAAACCAACCTGCTGGAAGCGTGTTGGCTTTTTACCGGCGGAAAAAGCTTTCGCGGTGCGAAAGACAGCGAGCTTATCGCTTTTAACCGCGAAAAAGCTACCTTGTCCGCTTCCTTTTTTGCGGGGGAGAGGACACAGACGGCAGATATTGAAATCGTCAAACGCAGAACGCTTACCTTAAACGGTATAAAACAAAAGTCTCCTACCGCCATTACCGGCAGATTTTGTGCGGTGGTGTTTTGTCCGGCACATTTGCATCTGGTATCCGGCGCACCCGAGGACAGACGGCGGTTTATTGACAGCGCTTACTGTCAGTTACGTCCCGCTTATATCAAAATTCTCTCGGAGTATCAAAAAATACTCACCCAGAGAAACGCTTTATTAAAAATGCTTAAAAGCGGAGAAATGGACAGAAATGCCGTTTTAAGCCAGCTTTCCGTATGGGACGAGGCATTAGCCACCGCCGCCGCAAAGGTGACCTTTGCGCGCTTAAAATACATCAAAAAGATGCTGCCCGAATGTGCCGCTGTGTATAACGGTCTGTCAGGCGGAAAAGAGCAGCTTACCATTGCACTTTCCACCGCTGTACAGCCGTCCGAATCGGTTATGGAGTTATATGAGCAGTATCGCTTAAAAATTGCAGAGGCCAGACCGCAGGATATGGCGGCGGGCTTTTCCACCGTCGGCGCGCATCGAGAGGATTTGCTGATTACGTTAGACGGTATCTCCGCTAAGGATTTCGGTTCACAGGGACAAAAACGTTCTTGTGTGCTTGCATTAAAGCTCGCAGAAGCGTCCCTTCTGAAAGAGGTGACGGGAGAACAGCCGATTGCGCTTTTGGACGATGTAATGAGCGAGCTGGATATCGGCAGACAGGATTATATACTGAATCATATTCATGATTGGCAGGTGCTGATTACCTGTTGTGACCACGTCGCTATCGAAAGACAGACGGGTGGCAAGGTATTTCATATACAAAACGGCGAAATTTTATAATTTTATACTATTTGTAAAGGAAAATATATGTATTTACATGTAGGAAACGACGTTGTGGTGCGGTCGCGTGACATTATCGGTATATTCGATATGGAAAACACCACCGTATCCAAGCTGACAAGACAGTTTTTAGCAGATGCACAAAAAGGCGGCAGGGTGGTAAACGTTACCTCTGAGCTGCCCAAATCCTTTATCGTGTGTGAGCACGAGGGGGACGAAACGGTATATATTTCGCAAATTTCTGCCGCAACCCTTCGCGGCAGAGCAAAACAGAGAATGAAGCATTTATAAAGAAGATTATATAAAGGGGAAAAATGCTAATGGCAACCGAAATGGAATTAGAAAAAACAGTACAAGAGGAAATGACCCGTCCCGAAGATACCGCGTATGACGCGAGCCAGATTCAAGTTCTCGAAGGGTTAGAGGCGGTAAGAAAGAGACCCGGTATGTATATCGGTTCTACCGGTCCGCGCGGATTGCACCATTTGGTGTATGAAATTGTGGATAACTCTATTGACGAGGCGCTTGCGGGCTATTGTACCCATATTGAGGTGGATATTCTTCCGGGTGATATTATCTCGGTGCGCGATAACGGCCGCGGTATTCCCGTGGATATGAATGAAAAATTGGGTTTGCCCGCCGTAACGGTGGTGTTGACCGTTCTGCACGCGGGCGGTAAGTTCGGCGGCAGCGGCTATAAGGTGTCGGGCGGTTTGCACGGCGTGGGTTCGTCGGTTGTAAATGCGCTTTCCGAATGGCTTGAGGTAGAAATTTCCCGTGACGGCAAGGTGCATGCACAGCGTTTTGAGCGCGGTACCCCTGTCAACGACCTCACGGTTATCGGTGACGCTGCCGAAACGGGGACGTTAATCCGTTTCAAGGCGGACGCACAGGTGTTCAGCGAAACCACCGAATATGAATTTGAGGTGCTGCAAAAGAGACTGCGTGAGCAGGCGTTCCTTAACGCAGGGCTTAAAATCACCCTTGCTGACCGCAGAGACAGCGAGCATATCATTGAAGAAGAATATTGCTACGAAGGCGGTATCTCCTCCTTTGTAGATTTCTTGAATAAAGTGCGCGGTAACGTGCCGCTGCACGAACAGGTAGTGCATATGTCCCTGGCAAAGGGCGACGCTATCGCGGAGGTGGCGTTCCAATATAACGACAGCTATAATGAAACCATTATTTCCTTTGCCAATAATATTCACACGGTGGACGGCGGTACCCACGAGGATTCCTTTAAAAAGGCCATTACCCGTATCTTAAATGATTACGCGCGCCGCTATAAAATGCTAAAAGACAGTGATTCCAACCTCAAGGGCGACGACGTGCGCGAGGGTCTCACTGCCGTTATCAGTGTAAAGCTCACCGACGCGCAGTTTGAAGGGCAGACCAAGGCAAAGCTCGGAAATACCTCTATGGGCACCCTTGTCAATCAACTGCTGAATGAAAAGCTGGTGCCGTATCTGGATGAAAACCCCGCTGTGGGCAGAGCAATCTTAGATAAATGTATCAATGCCGCCCGTGTGCGTGAAGCTGCACAAAAGGCGAGAGAAAACGCGCGAAATAATAAAAAGCTGTCCGCCACCCGTATGCCCGAAAAGCTCGCTGACTGTATCTGGAACGATGCCCAGCGTACCGAATTGTACATCGTCGAGGGTGATTCCGCCGGCGGCTCTGCTATTCAGGGCAGAGACAGAAACTATCAGGCAATTTTGCCCTTGTGGGGTAAAATGCTCAACGTTGAAAAAGCGCGTATTGACAAGGTGTACAGCAACGAAAAGCTGTTGCCGGTTGTGGTGGCGCTGGGTTGCGGTATCGGCGAGGATTTTGATATAAGTAAGCTCCGTTACGGAAAAATTATCATTATGGCGGACGCGGACGTTGACGGCTCGCACATTCGTACCCTGCTTTTAACCTTCTTCTTCCGTTATATGAGACCCCTCGTTGACGAGGGACACATTTATATTGCACAGCCGCCGCTTTTTAAGGTGTTTAAGGGTAAACAGGTGCGGTATGCGTTCTCGGATGAGGAAAGAGACGCGTATATTGCTGAGCTTGGCGGCAATGCGGACGTACAACGCTATAAAGGTCTCGGTGAAATGGACCCCGAACAGCTTTGGGAAACCACCATGGACCCCGCGTTCCGTACGATGCTGAAGGTAACCTTAAGCGATGCGATTGCCGCGGATGAAACCTTCTCCATTTTGATGGGTGATAAGGTGGAACCGCGTAAAGAATTTATTGAAAAGAACGCACAGTACGTGCAAAATCTGGATATCTAAAGAAGGGTGTTTGATGAAAAGAAAACACAAAATTGAGTTTTCTGTGTCCTGTACAGCCAAAGAACACGAAAAAGCGTGGTTTACGGTGCAGTACCGTTGCGGTGTTTTGCAGTTTTGGTGGCTCGTTTTTCTCGTTTCTTTACTGCTTATCGCCTCGGCGGCATGTATGTTGTTTACAAAGCAGACAACCGACCTCTTTTGGACAGCAATTGCCTTTTGTGGTGCGGCAATAGCTTTACCTTTTGTATATTTTTCTATAGTTATACCGCACGTAAACAAAAGACGCCGTCATTATCTCGAAAAATATATGGCAATCGGGGAAAGAACACTCTCGGTGTTTTCCCATTCTATATCGATAACCTCCCAAATGGTATCTACCGATATTCCGTTTTCGGATTGTAAATATTTTTTGGAGAAAAAGGACTTTTTCCTGTTGATACAAAATCGGCGCGGCTATTTGATTATTCCCAAGCGTGACGTGCCGGAAAAAGAGATGAAGGAACTGAAAAAACGGTTAAAACGCGGCTCTGCGTGGTATCGACTGTTCCACAGAGGGTAATATGGAAAACGAAATGGAAAAGGACACCGCCCTTACCTTTGGCGTAGGTCTGAATAAAACCGAATACGTTATTTTCCAAAAAACGATGACAAAATTTGTGGCAGGGAAACGGGTTGTGAAGGTGATTACCCTTTTGCTTACGGTGTTTATACTGTTAACGGCGGGGGATATTTTCAGAAACGACCCGGAAAGGATGCAAGACCCTGTTGTGGTTGTATCCTTCCTTGTGTTTGCCGTTTTGTTGGGATTTTGGATATTTTTACCCAAACTTATCGAAAACCGTCGGTTTGCAAAGGGGTATGAGGATGCCGTTGCCGGCGGTCAGGTGTTTGACGGTATGGTAACGGTAAATACCGACGGGATTACCAAGGTGACCGAAAGCGGCAGTGTTATTCTTTCTTTTGACCGTGATCTGTTGTTTATTGAACGGCAGGAGATGCTGATTTTCGTCAATCGCTTCGGACAGGGCATTGTTCTGCCTGCCCGTTGCTTGACAAAGGAAGACGCGGCGGCGGTACGGTTTATCGCACAACGGTATATCAATCCCCGCTTTTACGTTTCAAAGGGACGGTTGCAGCCTACCGCAACCGCGCGGTTAGAGCTTATGTCCGCAACCCCGCCCGCGGTGCTGTACACCTTTGCAATGCAGTACGAAGAAAAAGAGCGGAAAGCCTTACTGAAAACGGTGATAAAACGGGATATTTTCCGTTCTGCACCGCTGTACTTTCTGTTTTGCTTCTTACTTTCCGCATCGGCAGGATTGGATAACGGCTTTACCGCCGCTACCGTAACCTTCTGGGTGGCTGTAGCGTTGTTCGCGGTATTAAAAGCGTTGTTTTGGGTACCGCGGTACAAGCGCACCGACCGGGATAACGGCGTTCTTACCGTTACCCTCAATGAACACGCGGTAGTCGTTGAGAAAAAGACCGAAACCGTGCCGCAAAAGGTAATATTGCAATGGCGCGATATTGCACACGCGGTAGAGGGTGAAGACGCGGTAGAAATATATAATAAGAGACAATATGTATATATCCCGAAGCGCTGTGTGGGTGATATGGATTTCCTGCGCAGTATCGTGAATGATAAAATGAAGGGGAATCAGTAAAGATGGACGAACAAAACTACACCAACGAAACCACCGTCCCTGTAGAAACAGCAGGAGGGGAAACCCCCACTAAGGTGGTGCCTGTAGACCTTGAAAAGGAAATGAAAAAGAGTTTCCTTGAATATTCTATGTCGGTTATCGTGTCCCGTGCGTTGCCTGACGTGCGTGACGGCTTAAAACCCGTGCACCGCCGCATCCTGTATACCATGCACGAAAACGGTCTGACCCCCGACAAAGCGTACCGTAAGTGCGCGGACACGGTCGGCGCGGTGCTGGGCCGTTATCATCCGCACGGTGACGCCTCCGTTTACGACGCGATGGTGCGTATGGCGCAGAATTTCTCTCTGCGTTACCCGCTTATCGACGGACACGGTAACTTCGGTTCCATTGACGGCCATCCCGCGGCTGCTTACCGTTATACCGAGTCGCGTATGAGCAAAATGTCGCTGGATATGCTTGCCGACATTGAAAAAGAAACGGTTGACTTTACAGGTAACTACGACGACCGTCTGCAAGAGCCTGTTGTATTGCCGTCCCGTTTCCCGAACCTCATTGTTAACGGTTCTATGGGTATTGCGGTCGGTATGGCGACCAATATTCCGCCGCACAACCTGTGCGAAGTGGTAGATGCTATCTGTTTGCTGATTGATAACCCTGAGGCAGAGCTTGTGGACATTATGGAGCATATCAAAGGTCCGGATTTCCCGACCGGCGGTGTGATTATGGGCCACGCAGGCATCCGCGCCGCGTATGCGACAGGCAGAGGCAGAATCGTGGTGCGCTCCAAAGCGGAAATTGAAGAACACGGCAACTCCAGCCGTATTGTTATCAGCGAAATTCCGTACCAGGTTAACAAGCTCAAGATGGTAAAATCCATTATTGACCTTGTGGACTCCAAACGCGTGGAAGGTATCCGCGACGTTGTGGACCATTCCAGCAAGGAAGGTATGCGTATTGTCATCGACCTGAAGAAGGACGCGGTGCCGCAGGTCGTTTTAAATCAGTTGTATGCCTACACCGAGATGCAAAGCACCTTTGGTGTTATCCTGTTGTGCCTTGTGGACGGTGTGCCGCGCATTTTGAACTTAAAACAGATTTTAGAGGAATATATCAAATTCCAGCAGGAGGTTATCACCCGCCGTTGTCTGTTCGAACTGCGCAAAGCAAGAGATAAAGCGCATATTTTGGACGCGCTGCACACGGCAGTTGACTTTATCGACGAGGTTATCGAGATGATTCGCAGCTCCGCGGATACGCCCGAGGCAAAAGCGCGCTTAATGGAACGCTTTAACTTTGATGACGTGCAGGCGGAAGCTATCGTGCAGATGCGCTTGCGCCAGTTGTCCGGTCTGGAAAGACAGAAAATCGAGGACGAGCTCGCCGCATTGCGCGCCCGTATTGCGGAACTCGAAGGCATTTTGGCGGATGAGCACAAGATTCGTGCGATTGTTAAGGAAGAATGCCTGCGTATGCGTGATAAATACGGCGATGCACGCCGTACCGAAATCTCCTTCGTGTCGGGTGAGGTGGATATTGAAGACCTTATCCCCGAAGAAGATTGCGTGTTGACCATGACCTCGCTCGGCTACATTAAGCGTCAGCCGGCTGACACCTACCGTGCACAGCGCCGCGGCGGCAGAGGTATCGTGGGTATGGGTACGCGCGAGGAGGACTACACCAACACCATGTTTGCGTGCAGTTCTCACGATTATATCTATTTCTTCACCTCTTACGGTAAAGTGTACCGCTTAAAAGCCTACGAAGTGCCGGAAGGCGCGCGTACCGCTAAGGGTATGAACATTGTGAATATCCTGCCGATTGAGAAGGAAGAAAAGGTTACCGCCATTATCCGCCATGACGGTGGGGAAGACGCAACCGGTTATCTGTGTATGGTTACCCGCAAGGGCGTTATCAAACGCACCAAGCTGGAAGCGTATGCCAATATCCGTAAAAACGGCTTAATCGCCATTGACCTGGATGAGGGGGATGAGCTGGCCTGGGTACATCTTACCGACGGTGAGCAGACCCTGCTGGTTGCGACACGTGACGGTATGGCTATCCGTTTTGATGAGAATGATGCCCGCGTTGTGGGCAGAACCGCACGCGGTGTACGCGCTATCTCTCTCCGTGAAGGGGATGAGGTCGTGGGTATGGAGCTGTGTAAAGAGGGTCAGACCTTGCTTACCGTTTCCGAAACCGGTTACGGCAGGCGCAGTGACCTGGAGGATTACCGTATTCAATCCAGAGCCGGTAAAGGTATCACCAACTATCATACTGCCACCCACGGTAAAGTGGCGGGCATCAAAATGGTGGACGGCACCGAGGACGTTATTCTCATTTCCGCTGACGGTATCATTATCCGCATCTTGTCCGAAGAAGTACGCTTGTGCCACCGCCCGTCCAAGGGCGTGCGCGTGATGCGTATCGGTGAAGGTAACCGTATTGTTTCTATGGCTTGTGTACCGCACGACGACGAGGAGGAAACCACCCATCTTGTAGACGACGGTACCGAAAATCCCGACGAGGGCGCAGAGCTGCCCGAAGAAACGGCTGAGCAAACCGCACCCGCTGAGGATACGCCCGCTGAATAATGTGTGTACCACAAGATGTGGCTTGATATTTGCATAAAAATCGTCAAAAACACAAAATAAAGCGCTTCTTTACAGCGATTTTAAAGGTGCGAAACGTACCGTTAATGGTTTTTGCAAAATAAAAACGCTGTAAAACAGAGGTGAAAACCCGTTAAAAACAAATACAAACGGTATATTGAATATAAAAATATACTAAAAGTTTACAAAGAGCCTATCGCCCGCAGACCCCTGCGGGCGATAGTGGGTTTTGATTTGAGCACACATTTTCGGTGGTATTGTACAGGACGGAAACCCGCCCCAATGTACACAATGCAAATGATAGCGGAGGGCAGACGAGTTTTAACGGCCGCGCTGCAGTACGACCCCCGCTTGCCCGTATAGGCTGGCGAGCGAAACCGCAAAGGGGTTCGACTCTCGCCAGCCTATGGTTGCCACATAACTTTTATTCTGTTCTCGGTTGGATAAAACGAGCATCAGAAGGATTACTGCCAATAAAACGGCGAGGGTGGAAGGCCGTATTGGTTTTCGATTTCGCATCTGCCGTTCCCCTTTCACAAAATGACCGAAAAAAGCGGTATGAACCCCTAAAAAAGCGGCCGCCGAAGGGACGAAAATGTGTTTTCGCCGCGCGCCGAAAAACGGCCCATTGTATTTAATGCATACTGTAAAGTGTTTATTACAAAGGGTAACTTTTCCGTTTAAAAAATTTCCTGTAAAGGTCAGGAAAAAACACCCCAAAACCCTATAATAACGCGGAAAACCACCCTTTTTTATTGTGGAAAAGTCTGTGGAAATGGTGAAAACTCAGGGGCAAAATTCTACATATAGTATAAAAACGGTGTCAAATCGACACAAAACAAATGTTTTCGCGTAATTTTTGTGTGAAAAGGTGTTGAAAAGTTGAAAAACACCCAAAAATGCGAAAACAGAAAAAAGGCACAAAAAGACGACCTCCGAAGGGGAGTAAACGTATGAAATTTTTAGAGGAAAAATACGATGTTGCGGTTATCGGTGCAGGACACGCGGGTATTGAAGCGGGTCTTGCGGCGGCGCGTTTGGGCGCGAAAACCGCGGTGTTTACGGTCAATATGGATTGGGTCGGCAATATGCCGTGTAATCCGTCCATCGGCGGTACCGCAAAGGGACATCTTGTGCGCGAAATTGACGCACTCGGCGGCGAAATGGGCAAGGCGGCGGATGCCACCTTGTTACAGTCGCGGATGCTCAATCGCGGCAAGGGACCCGCGGTGCATTCTCTGCGTGCGCAGATTGACCGCCGTGATTATGCCGCGTATATGAAGCACGCGCTGGAGCTGCAGGAAAACCTTGACCTGCGCCAAGGCGAGGTTGTTGATATAGAGAAAACCGAGGACGGTAAATTTTTGTTGACCACCCGTGTGGAAGCGCAGTATGTTGCACAAACGGTGGTGTTGGCAACCGGTACGTTTTTAAAAGGACGTATTTTTATCGGTGACGTCAATTTCGAGGGCGGTCCTGACGGTATGTTTGCGGCAAACGACCTGTCTGGCGCTTTGGAAAAACTTGGTGTTTCCTTGCGCCGTTTTAAGACGGGTACACCGTCCCGTGTACTGCGACAGAGTATTGATTTCTCGCAAATGGAAGAACAGGCAGGTGAGGAACCGGTTACGCCGTTCTCTTTTGAGACCGTGATACCGCCCAAAAACGTATTGCCTTGCCATATTACCTGGACCACCGAGGAGACCAAGCAGGTCATTCACGAAAATCTGCACCGTTCTCCGTTGTTTGGCGGCAAGATTGAGGGTGTCGGTCCGCGCTATTGCCCGAGTTTTGAAGACAAGGTGGTGCGATTCGCGGATAAGGAACGGCACCAGGTATTTATTGAGCCGTGCGGCAAAAACACCGAAGAAATGTATTTGCAGGGGTTAAGCTCCTCACTCCCCGTGGACGTGCAGCTTAAGTTTCTGCGCACCATCCCCGGTTTAGAGAAGGTACAGGTGATGCGCCCTGCGTACGCGATTGAATACGATTGTATTGACCCTATTCAGCTGGCGGCGTCATTAGAATTCCAAACGGTGGACGGACTTTTCGGCGCAGGACAGTTTAACGGCAGCTCGGGTTATGAAGAAGCCGCCGCACAGGGCTTGGTGGCGGGTGTGAATGCTGCCCGCAAGGTGAAAGGCCTGGAGCCGCTGATTTTAGACCGTGCATCCGGCTATATCGGCACCTTAATTGACGATTTGGTGACCAAGGGCTGCAGCGACCCGTACCGTATGATGACCTCACGCTCGGAATACCGCCTCGTACTGCGACAGGATAACGCGGATGAGCGCCTCACCCCCATCGGCAGGGAGGTAGGGTTGGTGGACGATGAACGGTGGGCGCATTTCTGTCAGCGCCGCGAAATGAAGCAAAAAGAGCGTGAACGCTTGGAAAAAACGGTGATAGCACCTTCTGAAGCGATAAACGCGATACTTGTTTCACGTGAAACCACACCGTTGTCTACCGGCGCAAAGCTGATTGATTTGATGCGCCGCCCGAATATCGGTTATGAGGCGCTTGCTCCCATTGATACCGACCGTCCCGACCTGCCCGCCCTTGTGCTGGAGCAGGTTGAAGTGGAAATTAAGTATGAAGGGTATATCAAACGGCAGTTGGCGGATATTGCGGAAATGCGCCGCTTGGAAAAGCGGTTGATACCTGCGGATACCGATTACAGCACGATTACAGGCTTGCGTAAAGAAGCGCAGGAAAAGCTGGCGAAGGTACGTCCGCATAACATCGGACAGGCAAGCCGCATCAGCGGTGTCAGCCCCGCTGATATTTCGGTGTTGATTGTGTATACGAACAAATAGAAAGCCTCCCTTGTGTAAAGGGAGGTGGTTGAGTGAAGCGAAACCGGAGGGATTGTTACGGAAAGAAAGCACAACAGCAAAATAGTTCCCTTGGCGAGAATGCTTCGCAGAAATATGACCAAAGAAGAAAGACACTTATGGTATGACTTTTTGCGAGGATACTCTGTAAAATTCTTGCGACAAAAACCGATTGGTAAATATATAGCGGATTTTTATTGTGCAAAAGCAAAATTGGTTGTAGAATTAGACGGTTCGCAACACTTTGAAAAAATACACATTGAAAAAGACACCGTAAGAACAACTTTTCTCGAACAATATGGTATTAAAGTTGTAAGAATACCGAACAATGACGTAAACAATAACTTCTCAGGTGTTTGCGAATATATAGATTTCTTAGTAAAACAATCCCTCCGTCACGGCTAACGCCGTGCCACCTCCCTTTACACAAGGGAGGCTTTCACACTGTCGACAAGAGGGTAGGGGTTGTTCCACGTGAAACAAACAGGAGAAACAAAATGATAGATAAAACTTTATTAAAAACCGCCGCTTTAAGCGTTGGGGTAGAGATAGACGAGGTTGCGGCGGAAAAATTCGATAAATACGCGGAGCTGTTGGTGGAATGGAACCAAAAAATGAACCTTACCGCCATTACTGACCCCACCGATGTGGTGATAAAACACTTTGCGGACAGCGTGGCGGCGGCGCCGTTACTGCCGCAGGGCGCTTTTTCGCTTATTGACGTGGGTACGGGTGCGGGCTTCCCCGGTGTGCCGATTGCTATTTTGCGCCCCGATTGTAAGCTCACCTTGTTAGACAGCCTAAACAAACGACTGATTTTCTTGGATACGGTGTGCAAGGCATTGGGTATTACGGCCGATTTGGTGCATCTGCGTGCGGAAGAAGGCGGTAAAAATCCTTTGTACCGCGATACATTCGACGTGGCTACCGCCCGTGCGGTGGGAGGTTTGCCGTTGCTTTGTGAATATTGCTTGCCGTACGTAAAGGTGGGAGGATGGTTTTTGGCGCTGAAAGGCCCGACAGGGGCGGAAGAGGCGGCGCGCAGCACTGCGGCTATCCAAAAACTCGGCGGTAAAACCCGTGATGTGCATACATTCCGACTGCCCGCGGACAGCAAGGGGGAGACGGCGGCGCGGCAGATATATCTCATCGACAAGGTAACCGCTACACCGACCGCTTTCCCGCGTCCTACCGCAAAAATCGCAAAAAATCCGTTATAATCCCTTTTCCCGCCGTGCGTTTATGACAAACGGCACACATACAATATGGTACAGTAAGTCCGAAGGATTTTCCTTCGGACTTTTTGTTTTGGGAGTTAGAAAGATGAAAGGATTGAAAAAAGGAAAATATAAGGTGAGCGGCGAGGTAATGGAGATACCCATAGCGGATATTTTGCCCAATCCCGACCAGCCGCGTAAACGGTTTGACAGGGTAAAATTGCTCGAGCTTGCGGAAAGCATCGCGGAAAACGGGATATTACAGCCGCTGATTGTAACTATGAAGAACGAGCGTCCTGTACTGATAGCGGGGGAGAGGCGTTTGCGCGCGGCAAAAATGGCGGGGTTTTCCACCGTGCCGTGTGTGCGCGCCGAAGCGGAAGGAATGCGGCAGGCGTTGCTTGCGATGGTGGAGAATCTCCAGCGTGAGGATATGAATTGCTTTGAAACGGCGCAAGGTATTCACCAGCTGATACATACATACGGTCTGACACAGGAAGAAGCGGCATTGCGGTTGGGGTATTCGCAATCGGCGGTGGCTAACAAGCTGCGCCTCTTGCGGCTTTCTCCCGAGGAAAGGCGGTTAATTACCGAGGGCGGTCTTTCGGAACGGCACGCAAGAGCGCTGTTGCGGCTGCAAAAACCCGAAGAACGGCGGTTTGCGCTTGCCGAAATACTGAAAAAGAGTATGACCGTTGCCGAAACGGATGCGTTTATTGAAAAAATGCTGTCAGGAAAGGTGGCGCGACATCGCAGAGAGGTACCGCTTATCCGCGACGTGCGTGTGTTTTTCAATACGGTGGAGCACGCCATAGATACCATGCGCCGCGGCGGTGTTGCGGCAGAGAGCAAGAAATATGAACGGGAAGGATTCATAGAGTATGTTATACGAATACCGCGGTGAAACGAAGGGCAACAGGTAGTCGCAGATGGCTTTCCTCATGTATTTACGCCTTTTCATATGTGTAAAAACAGCGGTGTACACAAAGTGGCGGCGCATATTTGCTACAAAATGCCCAAATTATTAAAATATACCAAAATCTTCTTGAAAAGTGTGAATATATGGTATATACTATACAAAAGAGACTATAATTTGTGGGCTAATTTTAGCTAATTTCCCCACAAAAGCGAAAGGGGCACTTCCTGTGAAAGTTTATTCCGCAAAACAGATTCGTAACGTTGCATTTGTCGGTCATGCCGGCTCGGGTAAAACATCCGTTGCCGAAGCGTGCTGGTATATGACCGGTGCCGCGGAGCGCCTTGGCAAAGTAGCGGACGGCAACACCGTCACCGACTTTGACCCTGAGGAGATTCGCCGCGTAGCGTCGGTTTCCACCGCCATTTTGCCGCTGGAGTGGAAGGATACCAAGATAAATGTATTGGATACCCCCGGTCTGTTTGACTTCGCGGGCGGCAGACAGGAAGGCGTGCGCGCCGCGGGCAGCGCAGTTATCGTGTTGTCGGGTAAAAGCGGTTTGACGGTCGGTGCGGAAAAGGGCTTTGCCGCCGCGCAGAAAAAGAAAATCGCCACGATGTTCTTTGTGAACAAGCTGGATAGCGCACACGCGGACTTTTATAAGGTGTTTGAAGATTTGAAAACCAAGTTCGGCCCGATGGTATGTCCTATCGTGGTGCCGCACGTGGTAGACCATAAGGTTGAATGTTACGTAAACCTTTTAGAGTATCGTGCCTATACATATAAAGACGGCAAAGCGACCCCCGTGCCGCTGCCGGATATGGGTCACCGCTTGGAGGGCCTGCGTACCGCCATTTGCGAAGCGGTCGCGGAAACCAGCGAAGAATTGATGGAAAAATACTTCTCGGGCGAGGAATTTACCCCCGATGAATTGATTATGGGCTTGGCGCACGGTGTGCGTACGGGCGATATTGCACCCGTATTCTGCGGCTCTGCGTTGGAGCTGGAGGGTATTGACCAATTATTGAACGGTCTGTTGTGGCTTGCTCCGTGGGCAGAATCTGTCGCGGGTGAAGTGGCAGAAACCCCCGACGGCGACGTGGTAGAGCTCACCGTAGACGAAAACGGACCCACCGCCGCTATTGTATTCAAAACGGTGGTTGACCCGTTTGTGGGTAAGCTGTTGTATTTCAAGGTCATCAGCGGTAAGGTACAACCCGATTCTATGCTGTATAATCCCCGCACGGGTGAAGCCGAGAAAATCGGCAAGGTTATGCTGGTGCGCGGCAAGAAACAGGAAGACGTACCGTACGTGCCCGCGGGTGACATCGGCGCGGTGGCAAAGCTCGCCAATACAGGAACGGGCGATACCTTGTGTTCTCCCAATAAACCTGTTATCCTGCCGCGTGTAGAATTTGAAACACCGTGTTACTCTATGGCGGTTACCACCACGAAAAAGGGTGAGGAGGAGAAGGTGGCTTCCGGCCTTAACCGTTTGGTAGAAGAAGACCCCACCCTCAAATTCTATATCGATAATGAAACCAAGGAGTCTATCCTCTCCGGTCTCGGCGAACAGCACCTTGACGTGGCGATTTCCAAGCTGAAATCCAAATTCGGTGTGGAAGTCACATTAGAAGTGCCGAAAGTACCGTACAGAGAGACCATCCGCAAATCGGTCAAGGTACAGGGCCGACACAAAAAGCAGTCGGGCGGCCACGGACAGTTCGGTGACGTGTGGATTGAGTTCTCCCCCTGCGACAGCGAGGAATTGGTGTTTGAAGAAACCGTGTGCGGCGGCGCTGTGCCGAAGAACTACTTCCCCGCAGTCGAAAAGGGTCTGCGCGACAGCGCGAAGGTCGGCGTGCTCGCAGGCTACCCGATGGTAGGTGTTAAAGCGGTGCTGACCGACGGTTCGTATCATCCCGTTGACTCCTCCGAAATGGCATTCAAGACCGCTGCGTCTTTGGCGTATAAAGCGGGTATTCCGCAGGCAAGTCCCGTATTGCTTGAGCCTATCGGTATGCTGAATGTGTATGTGCCCGGCGATTACACGGGTGATGTGATGGGCGAGGTCAACCGCCGCCGCGGCAGAGTGCTCGGTATGGAACCCACCGCTGACGGCTTAACCTGCGTTACCGCAGAAGCGCCGCTTGCAGAGATGCACGATTTTGCAACCTGGCTGCGCTCCTCGACACAGGGCAGAGGGTACTTTACTCTCGACTTTGAACGGTACGCGGAAGCACCTGCATCGGTTACCCAGCAGATTTGCGCAGGGTATAAAGCAGAAGAATAAGAAATACGCAAACAGGCTGTGCAGCATTGCACAGCCTGTTTTTATCACCCAGAAAAAGAACATAGAGTATAATTTGTATATTTATATACGAATTGTAAACTATTGAGACGGTGCGGATATACGTTCCGCGCAATTGACAAAATCTCGCAAAACTGCTATACTGCTTGTGTATGCAAGGATGTGGAAAGCAAGGGAGGGGTAGCAAAATGGAAAGGTTGCGTCTCATCGCAGATAAATATCTTTTTAACCGATTGGTGTTCAAAATTTTAATGGCAATGGCCGTGTTGGTGACGGCGGTGCCGTATTTGCATACGGCATTTGGCGGATATGTCAAGATAGTGTTGCTGTACGGCTTTTTGGTGATAGGGTATGAGTTGCTGACAGGCAAGCTTGCCGATGCCTTTCGAAAGAAGACCAATTGGCTGCTTATCGGTTTTTGCGTGTCTTATACTATAACCTTGCTGCTCAATCGCACGGACAACCTTATCGCAGGCGTGAAGAGTTTCGCGTATATGGCGGTTTTCTTTGTGCTGTTCTTTATGGCCAAAAACGGACAAACCAAGGAAGGCGTCGTGCGCGAAATCAAAATCCTTGCGTTTGTGATTATCGCAGGCACCTTTATTCTGAGCGCTGTTTCCATGGCGACCTTCATCTTCTCCGTTTCCGGAAAATATCTCAACGGGGACGGCATTATGGTGTACTACGGTATGTTTGAAAACCGCCTTTGGGGGCTTTACAATCCCAATACCGGCTCAACCCTCAACTGCATTTCCATGCTGTTGTCGGTGGGGTGTATTTTGACGGTGAAAAGCCGTATCTCCACCGTTTTTAACGGTATTAACCTGTTTTTGCAGTTCTCCTGCCTGTTGCTGACAGGCTCCCGCGCATCGTATTATATTATGGTTTTAACCTTGGTGCTGTTGACCGCGTTCACCGTGTTGAAACGGTTCCCCAAACTGCAGCTGCGCGCTGTGGGGGCGTCTGCGCTTTGCGTGGTTGTAATGGTTGGTATGTATGTAGGGCTGGGCAGTGCGTTAAAAGCAGGATATGCGTATCTGCCGGGACTTACCAACATCATTATTTCTGCCACTGAGCCGTCCGAACAGGACCCTGATGGGGAAAAGGACACCGAAATCGAAAAACAGGATTTCACCCGTTTAGAGGAATTGGAGGGTCGCGAAGGCGGTTTCTTTAACGGCAGAGCGACTATGTGGTTTGCCTGTTTTGAAACCTTTAAAGAAGCGCCGCTTTTCGGTGTCGGCTACGAGAATCTTATTGAACGTACCCTCCCGCATTTTGAAGACGACACCTGGAAGGAGCATTTCCGCACGGGCGGCGCACACAATATCTACGTGTGCATACTCACGTCCTGCGGCATCATCGGCTTTTTGTTCCTGGGCACCTTTGCGGCATGGACGTTGATACGGTCGTGTGTGATGTACGTAAAATCATACAAAAAGGCAAATCCGTGGTTGCTTACCTTGATTTGTGTGTGTCTGATGTTTTATATCACCGAGTTTGTGGAGGCACGTATTTTGTTCCAGGTCAGCACCTTTAGTGTGTTCTTCTGGTTGTTTGCAGGATATATGTACAATTTGGCATTAGCAGAAAAGGAAGAGGGCTAAAAGGAGGAAAAACGATGTCTGCACCGTTTATCAGTATTGTTGTGCCGGTGTTTCGTGTAGAGAAATTTTTGGAAACCGGTGTTGGGGCACTTTTGCGGCAAACCTATCGTGATTTTGAATTGATTCTGATCGATGACTGTTCCCCCGATAACAGCCCTGCTATTTGTGATGCGTTAGCGCAAACGGACGATCGTATCCGCGTGATCCATCTTGAAAAGAACGGCGGCGTCAGCAACGCAAGAAATATCGGTATAGATGTCGCTCGCGGGCAGTATGTTTTGTTTATTGACAGCGACGACATCTGTGATGCGGATTTGGTGGAGACATTGGTAGCTGCCGTGCAGAAAAACGAAACGGATATTGTTGTGTACGGCCTTTTGGAAGAACATTTCGATGAGAATGATACCGTCCAAAAAACCGTGCGCATTTCTCTCCCGACACAGATCTTGACCGGCGCGTCAGAGGTGCGCAAGGTGATGTTGGATCTGGAAAGAACCACCCTTTACGGGTACCCGTGGAACAAACTGTACAGTCTGGCATATCTGCGGGAACATAACGTCCGTTTTCCTGCGGTACGGTTTAATGAAGACATTTTATTTAATATCGATGCCTTTATGGATCTGGAAAGATGTACGATTCTGGATATTACGCCGTATCATTACGCCAAACGCGTCAATGCCAGCACCACAAGTCGGTTTATTCCGACCTACTTTGCAGATATTATGTTGAAAATTGACGGGCTGTATCGCCAATTGCAATATTGGGATATGCTGACCGAGGAAGCACTTACCTTGGTGGCTGCTCTCTATTCTCGGTATGTTTTCTCTGCTTTGGAGCGTAATCTGGATAAGAGAATGGGTATGAACCGCAAAGCGCGCAAAGCCTTTTTTGATGCTGAGCTGAAGACAGAACGGTACGCGAATCTCTGTACGTATCTGGGCGGCGGCGGTGTGTCGGGTGTGATGGCAAAGGCATTCAAAGCCAAAAATCGTTTTCTGTGTTTGACCATCGCGGCGGCTATTAACTTTATCAAAAAGCATCTGCCGCAGGTGTTTGAAAAATTGAGTTGAGGGGGAGAAAACTTTGGCGAAGAAACGCGTTGCGTATTTCGATATACTAAATATCATTGCCGCACTTTGTGTTATCTTTTTACATTGTAACGGCACCTCTTTTAATTATGCCGACACGTTGGCTTGGAAACAGGCGCTGCTTGTTGAGGTTACCATGTATTGGCCTGTACCGATTTTCCTGATGCTGTCGGGCGCAAACCTCATAGGCTACCGCAAACGGTACACCACCAAAGAGTTTTTTATAAAACGCTTTACCCGTACACTGATTCCGTTTGTGATTTGGACATTAATTGTGGCGGTGGAAAAACGCATCAATCCGTTTTCTATCGGTATTCGCACGTTTTTAAGCCGTGCGTTCTCGTGTTCCATTGAAAATGTGTATTGGTTCTTTATCCCGCTTTTTGCGGTATACCTTTCGATGCCGGTGCTTTCTTTGCTGAAGGATAACAAAAAGGTGCTGTGGTATATGGCGGGTGGGTCGTTTGTTTTACAGTCTGTTTTACCGGCACTGTGCAGTTATGTCGGCATTACATATAACTATAGTCTCAGTATGTTGACTGCCGGCGGTGTGCTCATTTTCCCTATACTCGGGCATTTGTTAGTTACCACCGATTTCAAAAAATGGCAACGTATCGTTTTTTACGTGTTGGCGGTATTGGCCGCGGCTTTACGGTATTTTGGCACGTGGTATTTATCTGCCAGGGATGGCGCACTGAACAAAACCTTCTATGGCTATACCGGCTATTGCTCGATTCTTCTTGCGTGCGGCGTGTTCTTGTTTTTCCGCTATTTCAAGCCCTTTGAAAAACTCGCTGAGAATGAAAAAGCGTGTAAGTTTTTATCCACCCTTTCGGGTTGCAGCTTTGGTGTATACCTGTCGCATATGACCATCTATCGTGTTTTGAACGACTTTATACAGGAAAACACATGGGAGTGGCGCTTGCTCGTACCGTTCCTCATTTACGGCATTGCGGTGGCATTCACCTTTATCCTCAAAAAGATTCCCGTATTAAAGCACATTGTGCCGTAAAAAAAGAAACCTCGCATAGGGATAAAAATAGAGAAGATACACAAAAGATGTGTATCTTCTCTTGCTTTTTTGTGGGCGTTTTTCTGCCTCCCTTGCCTAAAGGGAGGGGGACCGCCGCGTTAGCGGTGGTGGAGGGATACTATGTTTGTATCTCTCAGTCTTTCGCCGCAAGTTTCTTCAAATCCCTAACCGCAACACCCTTAAGCGGGTTTTTAGTCTCTAAAATACAAATCTCTGGTATATACCTTATCCAGCACGTCCGCAATATCCTCGTTATAGCGGTTGGCGATGATAACGTCACTTTGCGCTTTAAACGCCTCGATGTCGTTAACCACACGGGAATTGCAGAAGGTTTCTTCTGACAGGGTCGGCTCATAAATAATGACCTCAACACCTTCCGCTTTGATGCGCTTCATAACACCCTGAATGGAAGAAGCGCGGAAGTTGTCCGAATTGGATTTCATGGTAAGGCGGTATACACCCACGCATTTGGGGTTGCGCTCCAAAATACGTTCCGCAATGAAATCTTTGCGGGTGCTGTTTGCATCTACGATAGCACGGATGATGTTGTTGGGTACGTCCGCGAAGTTTGCGAGCAACTGTTTGGTGTCTTTCGGCAAGCAATATCCGCCGTAACCGAACGAGGGGTTGTTGTAATGCAGACCGATACGCGGGTCAAGGCCGACACCCTCGATAATCTGCTTGGTATCCAAGCCGCGCACCTCGGCATAGGTATCCAACTCGTTGAAGAAGGAAACGCGCAGTGCAAGGTAGGTATTGGCAAACAGTTTTACCGCTTCCGCCTCGGTGGGGTTGGTGAACAGAACGGGAATATCCTCTTTCAACGCGCCTTCTTTGAGCAGCTCTGCGAACTGCTTTGCGTGCGCCTGCGCCTTTTCGCTGTCAACCGGCGCACCCACGATAATTCTGGACGGATACAGGTTGTCGTACAAGGCACGGCTTTCGCGCAAAAATTCGGGGGAGAAGTAAATGTGGTCACAATTGTATTTCTTTCTGACCGACTCGGTAAAGCCGACCGGAACGGTGGATTTGATGATCATCGGCACTTCGGGTGCCAAACGCAACACCGTCTGGATAACGTTTTCTACAGACGAGGTGTCGAAGTAGTTTACCTTCGGGTCATAGTTGGTGGGGGTGGAAATCACCACAAAGTCCGCACCGATGTATGCCTGCTCCACATCCAGCGTTGCGGTGAGATTCAAGGTTTTGGTTGCAAAAAATTCCTCAATCTCATTGTCCTGAATGGGGGATTTTCTGCTGTTTATCAGTTCCACCTTTTCGGGGATGATATCCACCGCGTATACTTCGTGCTTTTGAGACAACAGGGTTGCCAAGGACAAGCCGACGTAACCGGTACCGGCAATTGCAATTTTAAGACTCATAAGATATTCCCTTCCCTTTATTTGAATTTAAGCAAAAATGCATCTAAAACGTATTTGGAATGAATGCGCGTTTCTTTGTACAGCAGCGGGGCGATAATCGAAGTGAAAATCTGGGTTACCAACGACGTGATTGCGGAGCCGATAATACCGATAAGCGGCAACAGCAGGAGGTTGAGAGCCAGATTGACAACCGCGCCCCACAGCACCATCTTTTTTACAAAAGAGTTTTTGTTTTCACACACGATCCAAACACCGCGTGCGGTGCCAAGAGTGGAGAAGAGAACGTGCCAAATCGTAATCGCTAAGGCAGGTGCCGCGGAGAGGTATGCCTCGTCGTACAAAATTCGCAAAATCAGTTTCGAGAAAATTGAAATACCGAGTGCCAACACGATGCCGCCCCAAATGAGAATGGCATATAATTGTTTGATACGGGTAATATATTTTTGCTCATCCCCGTCTTTTTTGAGCTGCATAATGGTCGGTCGGGCGGAGTTGATAAGCGCCACGGGCACCAACAAACAGTAGTTACAAATGGTTACCGCCGCGGAATATAAGCCAACGTCCGTTTCGGTGAGCAGCTGTCCGATAAGGATTTTGTCCATCTGGGTGTATACCGTCACCAGCATACCCGATAAAATGAAATGGTAGCTTTGCAGGATAAGGTCTTTGGCTACCTGCATAGAAAACCGCATCGGCTTGCCGCCTTTTCGGTAGTAGGCGATGACTATCATCACCGCGATAAGCAGAAAATCCAGCGAGGTGCTGAACGCAAACCATTCCACGCTTTTGTTTGTAAACAAAATGTAGAATTTATATGCCGCCACCAAAAAATATGAGACGGATTTCAGAATCGCCACATATTTGGAACGCAGATGTGACTGAAACCAGAAATCTATCAACTCAAACGAGCGGAACAGCATCACCAGCGATTGTAAAAAGCCGACCTTCAACACCAGCGTGTCACCGGGATTGAGTATCATCAGCAAAATCATAATGGAGAGGATGGAAAGTGCGCTTGCGATAAGGCGCATCACAATACCCGTGCCGAGTATGGTGCCTTCTGCGTCGCGGTTGTTTACCATCTCCTTGATGATAACACCCTCAAGTCCCAACGTGACGATGGAGGAGAAGAATACCACCAAAGCGGCGGCATAGTTGATGACACCGTAATTGGAAGGACCGAGGTATCGTGCCGTCAGAACGCCGAGAACAACCGAGATACCCATTTGTACCGCTTGTTCACCAATCATCCATTTGGCATTGTTCACCGTTTTATTGTTCAAAACGGCTTTTAGTTTTTTGAAAAGGGAACCCACGTATATCACCAGCTAATCATTCTAAAGTATCCATAGCCAACCGATACATATATCCCACAAACAGCCAGAAAAACACGCTGAAGGTGCTAACCTGGAACAGTATGCGCGATTCTACGAACTCGGTTATGTAAAACATAACGCAAATACAAATAGAAAGTAACAACCACACGTTGCCTTTTCTGTAGGTTTTCAAAAGCACCGTCGCTGATCGCACAAAGGTAACAGCGGCAAACAGACCCAACAAAACAAAACCGAGAGCACCGCAGGAAGTAAGAATGGTAATGTATATGTTGTGCGGTCCGCCTGTGCGGAAATGCTCCTTCCAGGTGTTGTCCTGAAAATGCGGGAGGGTGCGTTCAATGAGGTTTTCATAGCCGACACCGAAAAGCGGTGCTTCTTTGAAAGTTTTAAAACAAGCGGCCCACATCGGCGCGCGTCCGTTAAAGAAGCCGCCTTCGCGCCCTTCCAGCTCTTCCAAGCGGGTAAAATCTTGTTTTTCGATGTTGTCGGTATTGGCGGGCGGCGTGACGGGCGCTGTGTCATCGTCGGACACAGGGGGTGTTTCGTCGGTCCCCTCTTTTGGGGCGAAAACAGCCGCGGTGACACTCGGCGCATACGCGTAGCCTAAGCGCAACACGGCGCCGACCCCCATAATCGTTGCCGCAATAAGCACCATAGATAAAAACGCGGCAATACCTGCGCGCAACGTGGTGCGCGGAAACCGTTGCAAGGTCCAGAACGCTGTCAAAATCATCAGCGTAACCACTACCATATAGTAGGATGCGCGAGAACCTGTCAATAATAAGCAGGAGAACTGCAAAAACAGGTTAACGCCGTTAAAAACGGTGGAGATACGGTTCTTAACGGTGCACAAGCAACCTACCGACAGTAATATAGAGATGCCATTGAGGGTGGCGCCGGTGTTGGGATTGTAAAGACCCCAAAGGCGGTTTTCAAACATACCGTAGTACACCACAATGCCGTCGCCGTTGAGGTATTTCCCTGAGACAGAGAAAATGAAGGTGGCCAAAGAAACGGCACTCAAAAGAAAGGTGCCGAGAATGATAACAAAAGCCAGAACTTTTATTTCCCGTATGATAGAAGCCTTGGTTTGTCCGTTTTTGGTCATAAAGAACAACACAAAGAAGCTTATCATATATGCAAAGCTTTTTACTCCCGCGGTCAGATTGCCTGCGCGGTTAAGAAAAAGCGTAATCGCATAAAATATGCAAAAGCCGATAAGCAGCCAATTGGTCTTTTTTCGAAAGGCATCGGCAAGCTTGCCTGTCAGCAGCTCATACCCGATTATCACAAAACCATACAGCAACACGAATTTTACATATCCACCGACGGCGGTGTGTAAATATGGGACTGCGGTCACCAAAACCGACAACACCATCAATATTTTGAAGGCGAGACGGTTAAGAAGACAGCGGTCTGCGACCGTACGAAGATTCTCCATTTTTTATTTCCTCTTTAATGCGAAAAAAAGCTTTTTCATACGAATTTTTACAAAACCTTTGGTGCGTACAATGATTTCGAGCAACGCAAAATGTCTGTTTTTCAGCAAAGCAATCAAAATGCGTCTGTACCGCGGCAGCGGCACGGTCTTCGCCGCTCTTTCCACAAAGAACGGGTCGTTTGCAATGCGCGAAAAGTACTGTCTTCTGTCCGGTTTTGTCATATTCCAATGCGCAGATACCGCGTTTTCAAGGCAAGAGCCCAATTCCCCGAGGAAAAACACATCGATTTTCTCGTCGGAGAAATCGCCCCACTCTGTTTTCGCGAGCAGAAAACTTTCCGAAAATTGTCGAATCAAATCGTAATAGTTTTGAGGCAGTTTCCGAAACAAATCGGTCTGCGCGTTTAAGCGATAGTGATACAAAATGTCCTCAATGACACAGCAGTCGGTCGCGTGGCGGAAAACCTCCACGTTAAACACGCCGTCCTGCAACCGCCGCATGTCGGGATACCGGATGTTCTTTTCCCGAATCAACTTGGCATCGTAGATTTTGTTCCACAGATAGCCGACGATACCTTCGGGGAAATAGGTGGCAAACAAGGTCTGTACCTCTTTGCCGCGGTAGGTTTTTTGTGGCAGAAAGATGTTTTCGCGGTCTGCGTTTTCCATGCCTTCTACATAGGTTTCGTAACCGCAGATAGCCACCTGGCATTGCTCGGACACAATAGCGTTAAGCAAACGCTCTACCATATTGGGCTCGATTTGGTCATCGGCATCGATAAACATTAAATACTCACCGCTTGCCGCATCAATGCCGCTGTTGCGGGCAGGTCCCGCACCTTCGCTTTTTTCTTTGCTGATAACCTGCACGCGGTCATCGGCCGCGGCAAATTTCTCGCAAAGCGCCAAGCTGTTGTCGGTGGAGCCGTCGTTAACAAGAATCAATTCCAAGTCGGTATGGCTCTGTCCCAAAATTTGCGGGATAGAGTTTTCCAGATATTTCCCGCAGTTAAAAATCGGGATGATCACAGAAACTTTCATTTCCCTAAACCTCTTTTGATGTTTTGCATTTTATCGTAATCTACACCCAGCAGGTGTAAAAACAGCGTCAACAAATATCTTTTTTGGGTGCGCGCGTAATACTGCGGATTGATTTCCTTCAAAAACGCGCGGAAATCCTTTGCCTGTGCGCGGCCTTCCTTGCGGTCCTTGTTAAATATGAGCGAGATGTTCATATGGGTATTGATAAGCAGGCACAGCCTGTTGTCAAGGTAGGTCTTCTTTTCGCCGCCGGCTTGTTTTGCGGTGGCATACCGAATCAGTTCGCGGGTCACCTTTGAATGGTGCGAAAACCGCTTGACGTAGTTTTGACAACTGACGCTCTGATTGACGTTGCCTACCAAATACTGATAGATTTCCAAATGATGGAATTCAATGGATTCCGCTTCCATAGTGGATTTGATGATATACTCAATATCCACATAGAAAATGTGTTCCTGCAAACGGATATTGTGCTGTTTCAAAAGCGCGGTGCGGAACGAAAGGGTGTGCAGCATAATGCATACGCCCATTTCGGGGTGGTTACACATTTTGGAGAAGTCGAGCAGCTTGTCCGTTTCAATTTGGTCGGATAGGGGGAAGAGGGTGGTTTCGCCCGTTACCATATGCACCTCGCGATGCTCGTCCACCACCATATCCGCGTCGCTTTTTTCAAGAATGTCAAGGAGGGTGACCATATTTTCGGTGATAACCCAATCGTCACCGTCTACAATGCGGAAATATTTGCCGGTCGCATTTTCAATGCCCGCATTTACAGCAGAACCGTGACCGCCGTTTTCCTTGTTGATGAGCTTGAAAATGCGCGGATACTGTTGTACGTATCCTTCGGCAATTTCACGGGTTTTGTCGGTGGAACCGTCGTTGGCGATAATCACCTCTAAACGGTCGTCAAAACGATGGTCCGAAAAAGATGTCAAACACTTGTCCAAGTATTTTTCAACGTTGTAACTCGGTACGACAACCGATAAAACTACACCCATTTTCTTTCTCCTTCTTTCACGTGGCTAAAAATGCACATACTCTTTTGATAGTATAACAGAAAAGCCCCCATTTGTCAATTGCTCAGCCATATAGCGCCTGTCGCTTACAGCCTTCTTCCTGAAAGGAAGGCGCGGCGGCAGATTTTTTCGCATATTTAGACAAGATGCTGTTTAATACTTTCTTTTTTTATTGATTTTGTCCGCTTTACAACCGCATTTCGTAGGTGTATAATGAAGGGGACAAAAGGTGTTTTGGCGTAAAACACCAAAAGAAGGAGGATATATATGAAAGGCAAAAGAACGGTGGCATTTCTCGCGTTACTGATGGCATTTCTGTTGTCCGTAACCGCGGTATCTGCCGAAGGTAGTGTTTCCTACGAGTGGAGTGACACTGTCTGGGAATGGGTCTTTGTGCAGGACGGAGAAATACTCACCAACCAATGGGTGGAGTATGAAGGCGAACGGTACTACGCCGGTGAGGACGGAAGCCGTTATGAAAACGGCGCTTTCCAAATCGGCGATGCATGGTACGTGTTTGATGGGAACGGCGTGCTGCAAAACGACGGTCTGTATGACCGATACAACTACGAGACGGATGAGATCGAGTATTACTATGCGCAGGCAGATGGCAAGCTGCTTTTGAACGATTGGAAGCAGGATGACGAAAAATGGTATTATTTCGGTGCCGACGGCAAGGCGTATACCAACGGTGTGTATGAAATCGGCGGCGCTTGGTACGGCTTTACTGACCAAGGTTGGATGTACCGGGATCAAACGTTCTCGGTGGATCGGTACGACCAAGAGGCAGATATGTGGGTGACTGTCGGTTCTTACCGTGCCAAGGAGGACGGCACGCTCTATGTCAACGCGTGGTATTATGAAGATTACGGCAACGGCCCCGATTACGAATGGAGCGATTGGTATTACTACGGTGATAAAGGCAAAGCAGTGAAGGGCTTTGCCACCGTTCAGGGTAAACAGTATTATTTCCGAAACGACGGCTGTATGTATACCGAGGGCGTGTATACAGAAGACGAAGAATCTGCGCTGCGGTTTTTCGTGGTAGATGCAGACGGTATTGCCAAGGAAGCCTTCAATAACCAATGGACGGCATTGGGCGGGTATTGGTATTATGTACAGGATAATGCATTTTGCAGCGGTGAAATTTATACCATTGGCGGTAAGCAATACGGCTTCGACTACGACGCAAAAATGTATTATGACGCTGTTTTCGAGCGGTACAACGAAGCAATTGATGATTGGGAGTATTATTACGCGCAGGGCGGCGCGGCAGACGGTGCGTTAGCGCAGAGCAAATGGATTCTGACCCCTGAGGGATATTGGACCTATTATGGCGCAGACGCTAAACGCTACCAGAACGGTGTGTATGCAATTTACGACGTCCTGTACGGTTTCGATGCGAGCGGCTGGATGTATGATGACGAAAGCTTCTCGTTTGGTCATTGGGACGAAGAAATCTGGGAATGGGTGAACGACGGCCATTACCGCGCCAGAGCAGGCGGTGCGCTATATGTCAACGCGTGGTATTATGAGGATTACGGCAACGGTCCCGATTACGAATGGGGCGATTGGTATTACTACGGTGCGGATGGCAAAGCGCCCCAAGGATTGGTTACTGTTGACGGGAAACAATATTATTTTAGCGGAGACGGTTACATATTGACCGGCGGCACCCACACGGTGTATGAAGGCGATACGGTAAGATGCATTTTAGTGAATGCATCGGGCGTTGCCAGAGAGGTTTTGAACAATCGTTGGACGCTGGAAGACGGTTATTGGTATTATGTACAGGATAATGCATTTTGCTACGAAGGTATTTATGAAATCGGCGGCAAGCTGTACGGCTTTGATTGGGACTGCCGGATGTACTTTAATACCGATTTCAGCATATACGATGAAGAGACCGGTGAGTGGGAGTATTATTACGCGCAGGGCGGCGCGGCAGACGGCGCGTTGGCGCAGAATCAATGGGTAAAACTCTACGACTATGGCGCTTGGTACTATTTCGGTGACGACGGCCTCCGCTATGAAGGCGGTATTTACCAAATCGGCGGCAAGCGGTATGCGTTTTCCAATAACGGTGAGCTGAGAACCGACGAAATCGTAGAGGATTATGCTACCGGCAAATATTATTATGCGACCTATATGGATGAAAACGGCAACGGCGGCAGCATTGCTACATATGTAGGACAATGGAAAGCCATCAACGGCGAATGGGTATACTTTACCGGAGATTCCAGCTTGTATGTCGGTTGGCTGGAAAACAACAAGTATTATATGCAGCCCGAGATGACCTATGCAACCTATTTCCTCGGTGACGACGGCTACGCATACGTTGCTGCAGGAAACGGTGTTTCCCAAAAGCTCACTTCTACAGGCTTTATAGAGCTTTACGGTCGTACCATCTATTTGGAGAACGGAAAACCGGCGACCGAAAAATGGATACAGTCCGGCGGAAAATGGTACTATTTCGATGAGGGCAGTACTATGCTCACCAATTGCTCCGCTTACATCGGGAATGCATACTATTTCTTTGATGCGAACGGTGTAATGGCGTGTAACGGTTGGGTTGCCGACAGCCGAGGAAGGTGGTATTTTGCCCAAGCGAGCGGTGCACTTATCACCAACAAATGGCGTGGCGAGGGTGCCCGTTGGTACTATTTCCTCCATGACGGTATGATGGTGTACGACGGCTCTTACTACATTGACAATGCCTTTTATTTCTTCGACGCCGATGGTGTGATGGCAAACAAAGGCTGGATAAAGGATTCTCATAATCATTGGTTCTGGGCGGCGTCCAGCGGCAAGCTCTTTACGGGCGTGGACAGCGCAGGATACGTGTTCCAGGAAAACGGTGTGCTGGTCGAGAACGGCACCTGTGAAGTCAACGGCGTATGGTATGTCACCAACGGCGACGGTAAAAAGGTAGGCTCCTTCAGCACGGCAGGCTGGCATCAGGCAGGCGGCAGCTGGTATTATGTTGATGATTACGGCTATGGAAAAGAGCTTGTCAGATGGGAATTTGTTGACGAAAAAGACCGCTTCTTTGTGTTTGACAACGACGGCAAAATGCTTGCTAACCAATTCTATGACAACCGATACCTCGGCGGCAACGGTGATGCGCTGACCGGCTGGTTTAAGGTGGACGGCATTTGGTATTACGGCAATCCCAACGATTGCGGTTGGTTGCACAGAGACGGTATTTACTCTGTTAACGGCAAAGCGTATCTGTTTGCTGATGACGGCAGATTGCTGGTAAATACTACTGTATATGACTATTACAGTGAACAGATTGTTACCACCAACAATGACGGTGCGGTTATTAAAAGAACGGCACCTAACGGTTGGACGTATCGGCAGTCGGGCGGTTACGGCGAAGCCCTTTACTTTGTGAACGGTAAACCGTATACCGGTTGGACGGGTGACTACTATATTCGCGAAGGCGCAATGGCGGTCAACGAATTTATTGAAACGGACAACGGAAAACTATATTACGTCAATAAGAAAGGTGTCAAGGTAAAATCCGGCTGGTACGAAATAGTAGAGGATTATTGGGTATATGCCAGAGCCGACGGCTCTCTTGTGTGCAACGATTGGCTGCAGCAGGGCAGTAAATGGTACTATTTCCGTGGCGATATGATGGCGTACGATGAAACGCTCACCATCAATGGTAAACAGCATTCCTTTGACAAAAACGGTGTTTGGCTCGGTGAAAACCGTTTAGGCACGACCGACGGCTGGAAATCGTTTAACGGCAATTGGTATTATATAATGGCAGAACGTACGGTAAGAGACAGAGAGCTCCTTATCGACGGCAAGTGGTATTATTTCGACTATGACGGCAAAATGGTGACCGATTGCTTCGCCTATACCGAAGGCGGTTGTTTCTACTACACCGCGGGTGGCGAGCGTGCTGACTATCTCGGCTGGAAGAAAATCCATGGCGAGTGGGTGTATTTTGACAGAACGCATAAGCTTTCCTCTTGGGTGTTTGAAAACGGCAAGAGATATTACGTAGACGTATACGGCGACGCGCTTGGTATGTATATCGGCGCAACCGTAGAGCCGCATATGGTGACGGGCTATTGTGTTATCGGCAGTACGATGTACTATTTCGATAACGCCGGCGTGCTTGTTCGCACCGTAAACCAGCAGGGCTGGCTGAAGGTTGGCAACGATTGGTATTACATTGACGAATACGGCCAGGTCGTTTCGGGCGAAACGGAATACAAAATCGGTAATGCGTACTATGCGTTTGATTATGACGGCAAAATGATTGCAAACGATGTTATGTTCGCTTGGTATGACAACAGCTACAGCTACTACGATGCCGGCGGCAAGCTGGTGACCAAGCAAGGCTGGTACACCGCTGCAAACGGCAAATGGGTATACGTCTTGGCAAACGGTAAGATTGCCGAAAACGGCGTATTTAAAATCGGCGGAAAAGAGTATTACTTCAACGAAGGGTATTGGGTAGAATAATCTGCCAAAATCGTAACGAAAAGCGACTTTTCCTCTTGCTAGCCTAACAAAAAACCGCGTGGAGAAATCCACGCGGTTTTTTCTGCTTAATTCCAATCGTCCGCTTGGTGCGGCCGGTCAACGCCCGTGGCTTTGAAGGCGCTTTTTTTGCCCGACTTGCACATTTTGAAATAAAATCATAAAAATCTCATAATAACTATGGAATTTCAAGGCGAAAAGTTATATACTGTATATGTATATTGTTTACACACACGGCAGAAATGAGGGAAATTATGAAAATCGTGGTTTTGGCAGGCGGCATCAGCACCGAGCGGGACGTGTCGTTGTCTTCGGGAACAGGCATATATAAGGCACTGAAGGAAAAGGGGCATCAGGTCATTTTGCTGGACGTGTTTTTGGGATATAGCGGCGATATGACACAGGACGTCTTTGCGCTGGATAAAAATTGGGCAGCGGATATCAAAGGGGTTTCTACCGAAATTACCGATATTTCTGTCATTCTTGCACAACGTCCGGATTATAAAAAATGCTTTTTCGGGCCTAACGTGATTGCCCTTTGTCAGCAGGCGGATGTGGTGTTTATGGCATTGCACGGCGCAGAAGGTGAAAACGGAAAGATACAGGCATACTTTGATTTAATGGGCATCCGTTACACGGGAACCTCGCATATGAGCAGCGCCATTGCTATGGATAAATCTATTGCAAAGGAGCTTTTTAGACAAAACGGTATTCCGACCCCCGAGGGCATCCGCTTGAAAAAAGGCGAGGTCGACCGCAAAACCGTGCCGTTCCCGCTTGTGGTGAAATGCTGTAACGGTGGTTCCAGCGTGGGCACCTACATTGTGGAAAAGGAAGAAGATTACGAAACGGCGAAAAAGGATGCCTTTTGCTATGATGAGGAATTGATTGTCGAGCAGTATATCAAGGGCAGAGAATTCAGCGTGGGTGTGATTGACGGCAAGGCGTTGCCTGTCATTGAGATTGCACCGATTTGCGGTTTTTATGACTATAAAAACAAGTATCAGGCAGACTCTACCGTGGAAACCTGCCCTGCGGATTTGTGTGAAGAAAAGACAAAAGAGATGCAAGCGTATGCGGAGGCGGTTTTCAAGGTGTTGCGCTTGAAAAACTATGCCCGCATGGACTTTATGTTGGCAGAAGACGGACGTATGTATTGTTTGGAAGCGAATACGTTGCCGGGTATGACACCCACTTCCTTGCTTCCTCAAGAAGCGCAGGCGGTGGGCATCTCTTACGGTGACCTTTGTGAATGGCTGATAGAAATCTCGTTAAGAGAGGGGTAATACATATGCGCAATATGACATTATCCAACATCGCGGCTTGCCTGCAAAGCGAATTGCAACAAGCGGCGGGTCGGGAAGCGTTTGAAATACAAGGTGCGGTGCTGGATTCCAGAAAGGTGGAGCCGGGCTTTGCCTTTTTTGCCACAAAAGGGGAGCGCGTAGACGGGCACAGCTTTATTCCGCAGGTGGCGGAAAAGGGCGCGGCTCTGGTTATTTGTGAAAAAGCGCCCGAGACGGACGTTCCGTACATTTTGGTGGAGGATTCCTTCGTGGCGCTGAAAAAGGTGGCGGCATTTTATCGACAGCAGTTGACCATTCCTGTTATCGGCATAACGGGAAGTGTGGGAAAAACCAGCACAAAGGAAATGATGGCGGCAACACTCGGCGCAAAGTTTCGGGTGCAAAAGACCCAAGGGAATTTTAATAACGAGGTGGGCCTGCCGTTGACCATCTTAACCATTCGTGAAGAGCACGAGGTCGCAGTGGTGGAAATGGGCATCAGCGATTTCGGAGAGATGCACCGTTTGAGCGAGATTGCGCGACCGAATATTTGCGTGATTACCAACATCGGCCTGTGTCATTTGGAAAATTTGGGGGACAGAGACGGCGTACTGCGTGCCAAAACCGAGATATTTGATTTTATGCAGCAGGATGGCCATGTGGTGCTCAACGGCGATGATGATAAGCTCGCCACCATTGAAACCGTACACGGCAAAGCGCCGTATTTCTTCGGTATGAACCAACAAAACAACCTACACGTTTGCGCGTCGCAGGTGCGTTCCAAGGGCTTGTTCGGCAGTGAGTTTACCATGCATCTGATGGGGCAGGAGACAGAGGCCGCCGTGCCGCTGCCCGGTGTGCATATGGTGAATAACGCGCTGGCTTCTGCCTGTGTGGCACGGCTTTTGGGTATGAGCCAAGAGGAAATTCTTTCGGGCATTGCCTCTGTAAAAGCGACGGGTGGCCGCAGTAATATTTTGAAGCTGGCGGATAAAACGGTTATTGATGACTGCTACAATGCCAATCCCGTGTCTATGAAGAGTGCTATTGACCTGTTGATGATGGCAGAAGGTCCCAAATGTGTGATTTTGGGTGATATGTTTGAGCTGGGCAGCGAGGAAGAAGCGTTGCACCGCGAGGTGGGGCAATACGCGGCAAAAGCGCCCGTAGACCGTATGATTTTTATCGGAAAATTGGCGGAGAATATGCAAAAAGGCGCGGCAGAACAAAGGGTTGCGGCGGAATATTATGCGGATAAGGCGGCGTTTTTCGCCGCACACACCTCCGCGGATTTTGCGGACACAACCGTGCTGGTAAAAGCCTCCCACGGTATGCATTTTGAAGAAATCGTCGAGTGGCTGCAAAAATAATATAAAGAAACAAAACAAAAAGAGCTGACTGATTGCATCAGTCAGCTCTTTTACCGTTATTCAACTTATTCCCACTCGATAGTACCCACGGGTTTCGGGGTCAGGTCCATCAGTACGCGGTTGATGCCGTCTACTTCCGCGGTGATGCGGGAGACGATTTTGTGCAGAACGGGGTAGGGGATTTCTTCCACCGTTGCGGTCATCGCGTCTTTGGTATTGACCGCACGGATGATGGCGGGCCAGCCTTCATAACGGCTTTCGTCCTTCACGCCGACGCTCTTAATGTCGGGGACAACCACAAAGAACTGCCACACCTTTTCCGCAAGGCCGCATTTATCGAACTCATCGCGGAGAATAGCATCCGCTTCACGCAGTGCGTGAAGGCGGTCGCGGGTGATAGCGCCAAGGCAACGCACACCAAGGCCAGGGCCGGGGAACGGCTGGCGGTATACCATCGCGTGGGGCAGACCGAGCGCCTCGCCTACAACACGTACTTCGTCTTTATACAGCAGCTTTAAGGGCTCTACCAACTCAAACTGCAAATCTTCGGGCAGGCCGCCCACATTATGATGGGATTTCACGGCCTTTTTGCCTTCTGCCTGCTTAATGCTCTCCAAAATGTCGGGGTAAATAGTACCCTGACCGAGGAACGCCACGCCGTCGAGCTTTCTCGCTTCGTCAGCAAACACATTGATAAACTCTGCGCCGATAATTTTTCTCTTTTTCTCGGGGTCGGACACGCCTGCAAGCAGGTCTAAGAAACGGTCGGTCGCGTCTACGTAAATGAGGTTGGCATCCAGCTCGCCGCGGAACATATCAATAACCGCCTCAGACTCGCCTTTACGCATCAAGCCGTGGTTTACGTGTACACAAACCAGCTGTTTGCCGATAGCCTTGATAAGCAGTGCGGCAACAACCGAGGAGTCAACACCGCCGGAAAGGGCGAGCAACACCTTTTTGTCACCAACCTGTGCGCGAACGGCCTCAACCTGTTCTGCGATGAACGCATCGGCAAGCGCTTTGGTGGTAATTCTTTCCATGCTTTCAGGACGTACATTGTTATCCATATTTTTAATCCCCCTTAGTTGGTGTAGTTATCGAAGTAGCCCTGTACCAAAACAACGGGGGTACCTTTATCGCCCGAGCCCGAAGTCAGGTCACACAGCGAACCGATAAGGTCGGTAAGCTGGCGGGGTGTGGTGCCCTGTGCCGCCATATTGCCGACAAGGGAACCGTCCTTCGCTTTAATGCTTTCGGAAATGGCGGCCTTCAAAGCGTCACCCGACAAATCCTTGAAATCGTTATCTGCTAAATATTTGAGCTTCAATTCATTCGGTGTACCGATAAGGCCGTCGGTAAAGGCGGGGGATACAACCGGGTCGGCCAGCTCCCAAATCTTACCCTTGGGGTCTTTAAAAGCGCCGTCGCCGTACACCATAACCTCTACGTGCTTGCCTGTTGCCGCCAAAATGTTTGCCTGAATATCCAACACCAGCTGTTGGCAGTCGCGCGGGAACAGTTTGACTTTATCTTCGGTGGATTTGTTGGAGCCGAGCAAACCGTACTTTTCATTACAGCCGCTGCCGTTTACGGGTGCGTTCAAAATGTCGTCAAGACCGCAAACCACCTTCGCACCCGCGGCTTTGAGCAATCTCTTACTGCGCTCGCGGGTATGAATATCGCAGGTTAAGACGCAATCGGTGTAGTCAAGAATGGCTTTTGCCTGGTTAGCAAAGATGATTTCCACCTCGGCACCTTCCGCGCGAATGAGGTCGGCATAATACTGCACGTAGTCAACACCCGTGAACTCCAATTTCTGTACGCCGAACACTTGGCGGTATCTTTCCAGCGAAAGCACGTCGGAGTACGGATTAATACCCGCTTCATCGATGAGCTCATAGGTTGCCAAGTGGTTACCCACTTCATCGGAAGGGTAGCTTAGCATCAATACGATTTTTTTCGCGCCTCTGGCGATACCCTTGAGGCAGATTGCAAAACGGTTACGGGAAAGAATGGGGAAAATTACACCGACGGTCTCACCGCCTAATTTTGCACGCACGTCTGCCGCAATATCGTCTACCGATGCGTAGTTGCCCTGCGCACGCGCCACGATGGATTCGGTCAGCGAAATAACGTCTCTGTCACGCAATGCGAAGCCTTCGCATTCTGCCGCTTCCAACACGCTGTCGGTCACGATTTTCGCCAGGTCGTCTCCTTCACGAATAATGGGGCAACGGATACCGCGGGACACTGTACCTACTCTACGTTCTTTTTGTTCCATAAACCATTTTCCCTTCTATGTCCAGCCGATAAAACGGCTTTTTTGACTGTTTTTTTAACGCAAATATTTTACTGCTATTTTTTTTGAAAATCAATAGGATATACAAATTTTTTTCATTTTTCGAAAAGGGGCGTGGAGAAGTATCTTTCCGCCGTGTCGGGCAACACGGTTACCACGCGCTTACCCTTGCCGAGTTTTTTCGCTAAGCGGATAGCGGCGGCAACGTTGGTACCGCTGGAGATGCCGCAGAGGATACCTTCCTTCGCCGCCAGATCTTTCGCGGTTTGTAACGCTTCCTCGTCACCGATGATGCATACGTCGTCAAAAATCTCGGTATCGAGAATGGCGGGAATGATACCGTCGCCGATACCCATTTGCAGGTGGGTGCCGATAGAGCCGCCCGACAAAATAGCGGCGTGTTCGGGCTCAACCGCCCAAATTGTCATAGCGGGATTGGCTTCGCGCAGTGCGGTGCCGATGCCTGTAATGGTACCGCCCGTGCCGATACCCGAGCAGAATCCGTCCACAGGACCGCCGACCTGCTCTAAAATTTCTTTGCCGGTTTGTTTATACTGAATCTCCACGTTGGCGGGGTTTTCAAACTGCTGCGGCACGAATACGTTCTCGTCTTCGCGTTGCATTTTGAGCGCCAGCTCAAGACATTCTTCAATACATGCGCCGATATTGCCCGCGTCGTGTACCAAAATCACCTCTGCGCCGTATTGGTTAACGAGCTTTCTGCGTTCCTCGGACACCGAGTCGGGCATAATGATAATCGTGCGGTAGCCGCGTACCGCGCCGACAAGCGCAAGGCCGATGCCCTGGTTGCCGCTGGTGGGCTCAACAATAACGGTGTCCTTGGTAATCACACCGCGCGCTTCCGCGTCCATAATCATATTGAGCGCCGTGCGGGTTTTAATAGAACCGCCGACGTTAAGGCCTTCAAATTTCACAAGAATCTCCGCCATATCCGCATCCGCCATACGGTTCAAACGGATAATGGGGGTGTTACCAAGTGCTTCTAAAACGGTATTGCAAATCATACTATCACCTAAAAACAAAAAGTTTACTGATTACGTAATTTCCCACCGTCACCAACACCATGGCGACCAATTTGGAAAAATTATAGTTTATCGAAAGAACGGTAGAAAGCAGGAACATCACCGCCATATCCAGCAGTAAGGTGGCTACCCGCGAGCCGACGAACGAAGTAAGCTCACGAAGAATGTTTGGGTTTTTGCTTTCAAACACGAAACGGCGGTTGGTCACGTACGCAAACGCCACCGCGCCTATCCAAGACAGCACGTTCGCTACCTGCAACTGCAACGCGTTGTTGCCGTCCAAAAAGGTCCACGTACTGCCGTAAAACAGTATCATACTCACAAGGGTGGTAAGTCCCCCCACGATGAGATACCGTAACACCTCTTTACGCATCCGTATCCTCCGTCGGCAAGTACTGCCGTTCAATGTACACGGGTCTGCCCTTTCCCTGCATATACGCTTTAGCAAGGTATTCGCCCATTACACCCAGCATCAACAGCTGAATACCGCCGAGCAACAGAATAAGCACCACAATGGTGGCATAACCGGGCACGTCCACACCGAAGCACAGCTTTTGTACCACGGTAATTATCATATACACCACCGAAATGAAGGACACGCCGAGCCCTAACCACGTGGAAATGCGCAAAGGGGTGGTGGTATATGAAATGATACCTGTTACCGCGTATTTCAATAGCTTGAAAAAGGACCAGGTGGTTTTGCCTGTGTGCCGCGGTGCCGCGGTGTACGGCATATAGTGGGTGGGGAAGCCTACCCACGAGAAAATACCTTTGGAAAAGCGGTCATATTCGGGCAGAGACAATATTGCGTCCCGTACGGGCTTGCGGAAGGCGCGGAAATCCGACGCATCTTTGCGGAACGGGATTTCACACATCCAATTGATGATTTTATAAAACATCTTTTTGAAGAAGGATAAGGTCCTGCCCTCAATTCTGTTTTCCTGATAGGCGGCCACCATATCGGTGTCGGGGTTATCGCACAAAAACTGCGCCATTTCCACCACCACTTCAGGTCGCTGTTGCAGGTCGGCATCCATAATGGCGACAAGGTCGCCCTCGGCACGGCGCAGTCCTGCCAAAACCGCTGCTTCTTTACCGAAATTGCGGGAAAAGTCTACAACAGCCACCGTTTTTGTGTGCGCCGCGTGTAAAGAGAGCAGGCGCGCGCGCGTCTCGTCTTTACTGCCGTCGTTGACAAAAATCAGCTCGTATTTATCCACCGCCGCGGGCAATGCCGCAAATGCCTTTTCCACCGCGCGGAACAACGGCTCAATATTATCCTGTTCGTTGTAGCAAGGGACAACTACCGATAATTTCATACCATACCGTCCTTCTTATTACTATATACCTTTCTAGTATACAGGATTTTCCGCAAAAATGCAATATCTGCCATCGCGTTCTATGCATTTTTTCTATTACTATTTGTATATATATGGCAAAATTATACGGTGCGTTACCTAAACAGGGAGAAATCGCCTTTGCTGACAGATAAAAATTTTTGTTGTTTTCGTTTGCCCGTTTTGTATTTACAAAGTTGGGAAAGAGGGGTATACTGAAAACAGATAAAGCTCATTTCAAAGGAGAGAGTGATATGAATACGGTACGAGTACATTTTAACGACGTTGTGGGCGCAGTAAAGCCGATGCACGCGGTAAACAACGGCCCCACCAAACCGATTGAGAAGCAAGCGGCGGCGATGGCGCGCAGTAACTTCTGGCAGTTCAAGGAAGCGGGTATTCCGTACGCGCGTAATCACGATGCGTCTTTTTGTACCTCCTACGGCGGTGCACATATCGTAGATGTACATATGATTTTCCCGAATTTTAAAGCGGACGTGAATGACCCTGCATCGTATGATTTTCAGCTGACCGACGAATATTGCGACACCATTCAGCAGGCCGGGGCGAAGGTTTTCTACCGTTTGGGCAGTAAAATTGAACACGAGTCCAAAAAATACGGCACCTTGCCGCCCCCCGATTTTCAGAAATGGGCGGAAATTTGTGAACATATCATCCGTCACTATACCGAAGGCTGGGCAGACGGTTTTCATTGGGACATCGAATATTGGGAGATCTGGAACGAGCCCGATTTGCGTGAGCCGGACGAGCCGAAGGAACGGCAGGCAACGTGGGGCGGCACGATACAGGAGTTCCACGACCTGTTCCGCATCACCGCAAAACACTTAAAAAGCTGTTTTCCGCATTTAAAAATCGGCGGTCCTGCCATTGCGCACCGCGAAAAATGGGCGGACGATTTCTTGGCGGCGATGAAAGCGGATAACGTGCCGCTGGATTTCTTCTCCTGGCACGTGTATGCCAAAGACCCCGAATGGATCTTTAACCGTATGCACCATTGGCGTGCGTTGCTGGATAAACACGGCTACACGGAGACCGAAAGTATCTGTAACGAATGGAACTACGTCAAAAATTGGACCGATGCGTATCTGTACAGCATCGAACAAATCATTTCGATAAAAGGTGCGGCGTTTACCGCGGCTACAATGCTGGGGAGCCAGCAAGGGCCTTTAGATATGCTGATGTACTATGATGCGCGTGTACAGTGCACGTGGAACGGTATGTTTGACTTTTACACCTTGCGCCCGTTAAAAGGGTATTACCCCTTCAAAATGTTCAACGAGCTGTATACGCTCGGCAATTCCGTGCGTGTTGATATCACGGGGGATAAGCTGTATGCCGCCGCCGCAAAGGGCGACAACGGAGAAAGCGCGTTGATGCTTGCTTGCTACACCGACGACGATTTGGATACCGAAAAACGCCCCGTGACCTTCAAATTTGAAGATGGTGCGAAACAGTACGACGTGTATTTGTTGGATAAAGACAATACCATGGAAAAAATCACCACCGTAAAAAGCGGTGACACCCTCCCCGTCGCCCCGAGAAGCGTTTTATTGCTGAAATCCGTATAAGCGGGACACCCCCTACGGAAACAATCGCATGGTACCGTAGGGCGGGGGCTTGCTCCCGCCGTTGGCTTCTCCGCAAGGAGAAGCGATATGACGTAAACAAAAGGAAGGTACACCGTGTACCTTCCTTTTTGTTACGATTTATCCCCCGAGCGGGTACAGAGCGCCGCGATAAACGAGAAAACAACGGTGGCGGCAATACCGCCTGCCGCCGCGGTAAGACCGCCCTGCAGGACGCCGAAAACACCGTCTTTGTCCACCGCTTTCTTAACACCCTTGGCGAGTGTATAGCCAAATCCCGTTAAGGGTACGGTGGCACCTGCCGAAGCGAATTTTACAAGCGGTTCATACACGCCCACAGCGGTGAGCGCGACGCCGAGGGTAACAAACATCACCAAGATGCGCGCGGGGGTCATTGGGGTGTAATCAATGAGCAGTTGTCCGATGACGCATATCATACCGCCCACCAAAAACGCCTTTAACAACATCATAAAATCCATAAAAACACCTCGTTTTGTAGTATATCTCATCCCTCTTTGTTTATACTAACAGCAAACGAAAAAAGGAGAGATAGCCATGCCCGAACTGAAAGGCAGTAAAACCGAAGCCAACCTAGCCGCCGCGTTTGCAGGGGAGTCGCAAGCGAGAAACAAGTACACGTTTTACGCGGACGTCGCCCGAAAAAACGGCTATGAGCAGATAGCAGCCATATTCGAGGAGACCGCTAATAACGAAAAAGCACACGCAGAAATGTGGTTTCGTCTGTTACACGGCAATCCCGACACCGACCGCAATCTGTCGGATGCCGCAGACGGCGAAAAGTATGAATTTACCTCTATGTATCCCACCTTTGCCGAGGTGGCAAGGGAAGAGGGCTTTGACCACATCGCGAAAAAGTTTGAGCAGGTCGCTTTGATAGAAAAAGACCACGAATCGCGGTTTCGCCATCTGCTTGCCAACATCGAAACGGGACTTGTTTTCTCAAAGCAGGAAGAAAACGCCATTTGGGTGTGCCGCAATTGCGGACACATGGCGGTAGGCAAGGACGCACCCCAGGTTTGTCCTGTTTGCGGAAAACCGCAAGCGTACTTTGAAGAGCCTGCGAAAAATTTTTAATTGACAAGAATATCCAAAAAGTGATAAAATCACTCCATACTTTTTTATGGAGTGATTTTTTATGACATGGTTCTGGTTATCCTTAGCGGCAATGCTGTGTTGGTCGGGCTCTGACCTGTTCTCTAAAATCGGCTGTTCGGCAGAGAAGGACCGCCACGCGCATCTGCGTATGACCGTTGCGGTCGGTACGGTGATGGGCTTGCACGCTTTGTATGAAATTCTTATCGGCGGCGTAGAAATTAACCTGGACGTGCTGCTGGCGTACCTGCCTGTATCCCTTTTGTACATCTTCTCGATGATTCTCGGTTATATGGGTCTGCGGTATATCGAGCTGTCCATTTCTTCGCCCATTTGTAACAGCAGCGGCGCGCTCGTATCGGTGATTTGTCTGTTGACCGGTATGACCGCATCCCTGAACGGCTGGCAGATTGGCGCACTTGCTTGTGTGTGTCTCGGTGTTGTCGGTCTGGGTATCGTGGAAAGCAACGAAGACCCCGACCTGCGCGCCCGTCGTCAGGAAGCGGCGAACCGCAAATATGCCAAAAGCTGGCTGGCTATCTGTTTACCGCTTGCGTATTGTCTTTTGGATGCGCTGGGCACCTTCGCGGACAGCCTGGTGCTTGCCGATCCCGCTGACCTGCCCGCTATTTGGCAGGGCTTTGGTAAGGCGCTCAACGAGGATAGCGCAAACGTGGCGTACGAGCTGACCTTCTTTGCTATCGGTGCGATTTGCTTCTTGTATTTGCTTATTAAAAAGGATTTGCAAAGACCCAAGCAGGCGCGTCCGCGTTACGTGGGTGCCATTTGCGAAACCATCGGTCAGTTTGCGTATATTTACGCACTTGCAGATACCGAACACGCCGCGCTTGCCGCGCCTATTATCTGCGCTTATTGCGTATTGAGCGTTGTGTGGAGCCGTATCTTCCTCAAAGAAAAACTGTCCTTGTGGCATTATCTGTGTATCGTACTGACCGCTGTCGGTATTGTGGTACTCGGTGTATTTGACGTATAAAGAAAAGCCCTCCGTAAGGGAGTTGTGGTTAGGGATTAGGGAAAAGGCTTCTCCTTGAGGAGAAGCTGGCGAGCAAAGCGAGCCTGATGAGGTGTTACGCGTTCTTTCCCACCTCAACCACCGCTACGCGGTCCTTGCAGGACAGCCACCCCTTTGTCCTTCGGACATTTCCCCTGTCAGGGGAATACCCCTTCCCCTCAAGGGGAAGGCTGAAAAACGTCTACAAAACAATAAGAGAAGATACACGGGTTTTGTGTATCTTCTCTATTTTTATCCCTATGACCACCCGCCGTACGGCGGGTGGTTGTTTTTTTGGGGACAGAAGGCGGCGTTCTCTACGGGGTGGAATTGATGAATGGGTTTGTAGGGAACGGATGTATTCGTTTTGCAAATGACATAAAAATGTATCGCAGGAAGGCCTGTGTACCGCCTTGCAAAAATGTAAAACCCGCCTATTGACAAAACGGTCTACATATTGTAGAATAAAATTGGTCTACAAGTTGTAGAATAAAAAAGGGGGTGTACGTATGGCGGGTTGGCAGTTAGGCGAGATAGAAGCGCGTTTTGCGGATATTATCTGGGAAAACGAACCGCTTTCGTCTGCGACGCTTGCAAAATACGGCGAAGAATTGTTGGGATGGAAGAAGTCCACCACCTATACGGTATTAAAACGGTTGTGTGACAAGGGACT